>NZ_BAAJPZ010000019.1:0-107079 GCF_057552455.1 Streptomyces sp. PKA51 | reverse complement strand
CCGTACTCGCGCGGCGCCAGCTCGTAGTCGACGAACGTGCCCGGCAGCGTGGGCTCCCCGGCGTGGCCGGAGGCCAGCGCGATGTCCGCCTCGCCGCGCCGGTTCTGCGGGCGCCCGCTGTCGGCGCGGCGGGCGCGCACATGCGCGCGCAGGGGCTCGCTGCGCCCGGCCACCTCCTCGTACGCGGTGCGGGGCAGGACCAGGAGCGTGCAGGTGGTCACCGCCCGTGCGGTGAACTCCCAGGTGCCGGGCTCCTCCGAGACCACCTGGCCGCCGAAGAAGCCGCCGTCGGCGAGCATCCCCAGCCGCGTCTCATCCCCGTACTTGCCGGCGCCGATCTTCTCCACCTTGCCGTGCGCGATGAGGACGACCCGGTCCGCCGGCCGGCCGGCCTGTGCGATGACCTGTCCCGGCTCGTACTCGTGCTGCTGGAAGCGCCCCGCCAGGGCCCGCAGCACCTCGTCGTCCGCGAAGCCGCGCAGCAGCGGCAGCTCGCCCAGCTCCGCCGGGACGACGGAGACCGCCGCCCCTTCCTGCACAAAGGTCACCCGTCCGTCGCCGACCGTGTGGACCAGGCGTCGGTTCACCCGGTACGTCCCGCCGGCGACCTCCACCCAGGGCAGCGTCCGCAGCAGCCAGCGGGAGCTGATGCCCTGCATCTGCGGCACGCTCTTGGTCGTGGTGGCGAGGTTGCGCGCAGCGGCGGTGCCGAGGCTCAACTGGGCGGCGGCGCTCGGTTGTTCCTGTTCCGGACTGTCCGGCGTCACCGCGGTCGTCATCGCTGGTCCTCTCCACGGGAGTTGGGGGGCGCCGTGCCGAGCACGGCCTCGACGCAGGCCGGACGACCTGCCGCGGAAGTGCGCGCCGCAAGTGAAGCAGCGCGTCACGGGGGCGGGCGAGGTGGCCGGAAGGCATCCCTCCTGTTTTCGCCACCCGCCGCGCCCGCCGCGTACCGCGAATGCCGTGTTCAGCGGGAGGAGATGCCCGCAAAGATCGGATATCCGCGCTCCTGAGGACGGCCGGAACCGCGCGAACTGACCCTTGCCACCCGAGCCCGTGTACGAAGATCACCCCGGGCGAAGGCGCACGTCAGGGCGCGTGCCCCGGGGGTGGGCGACCTTGTGCCGCTCCGCCGGCGACTGCTATCCCTTCGGCGAGGACAGCGTGAAATCAAGCCCCCTTGGACGGAGTTGCGGATGACGTCATCAATCCCCGGCACTACCGACGCGCGCGGTCTGCTGGCGCGGCTGCTGTCCGGTCCGACCGGGATCGGGACCGATTCCCTGCGCTTCACGCCTGCCGTCTCCTCCGTGCCGGCGCCGGAAACGGCGGCGGTCCCGGCCACCACGGTGCAGCCGCAGCCGTCCGTGCCCCAACGGTCCGCGCTCCAGCCGTCGGTGCCGCAGCCGTCCGTGCCACCGTCCCCCGCGCCAGCGTCCTCCTCGCAGCGGATCGAGGGGCTCTACTGCCCACCGGCCGTCCGTGACGACCGCGCGCTGGCCGACGAGGTCAACGACCGGCTCGTCGAGTGGGCGGAGAAGGAGGTCGGCCTCTACCCGGAGACCGAGCTGCGGGAGGCGCTCGTCGGCTTCGACGCGGGACGGTCGGTGGTCCTGTGCCACCCCGACGCGCCCGGCATCGATCACCTCATGGCCGCCGCACGCCTGCTGATCGGCGAGAACGCCGTGGACGACTACTTCTGCGAGGTGCAATACGGCGGCACGGCGGACCGCCGCGGCGCGGCACTGGCCGTGGCCCAGTCGGCCATCGACCCCGCCCACAACACCCCGCGTTATGAGGCGGACTGGCGGACCGGGGTGGAATCGCACCCCGCCCTGCGCTCGATGCGGTCGGCCATGGACTACTTCTACGCCCTGGCCACCCCGGCACAGGCGCACCGCTTCCGGCACGACATCGTCAACCTCTACCTCGGGTACAACGCCGAGGGCGACTGCATCAGCCAGGAGCGCACCCCTGCGGTGTGGGAGTACCTGGTGCAGCGGCAGTACAACAGCTTCCGTCCGTGCCTGACCCTCACCGACTCCATCGGCGGCTACGAGCTGCCCGCGCACGTCTACGCCGAGCCGGCGATCCAGCGGGTCGTGGCCCTGTCCTCCAACGCCTCGACCATCTGCAACGACCTGTATTCGCTGCGCAAGGAGCAGGCCAGCGGGCGCTTCCACTACAGCCTGCCCACCGTGATCGCCGCGGAGGAGGAGTGCTCCATCGAGGACGCCTTCCAGAAAGCGATCGCGGTCCACAACGAGATCGTCCACCTCTTCGAGGAGGAGGCCGCCCGGCTCGCCGCCACCAATCCGCTGGTCGCCCGCTTCGTGGCCGGGCTGTCGAACTGGATGAGCGGCAATCACGAATGGCACGCGGGCAACGTCGGCACCCGGTACGCGACCTCTCCCTGACAGGGAAGAGCTACTTCCGCTCCGCGCACACGTAGGTGCTCGTGGCGACCCAGAGCTGGCTCAACTGCTGCGGGCAGCTCCCCCACGAGGTGAACACACGGGACGGTGCCGTGCGGACCTTGTACTCGCCGGCGCGCGACCAGCAGGGCACCTTGATCCAGTCCTGTTTGTCGCGGTGGAGGCAGTCGCCGGCCTTGGCCGACGCCGCGGAGCCGTGCAAGTAGTGGCTGACCCAGCCGGAGAAGCCCGAGTTGAAGGCGTACAGCAGGAGGGCGGCGACGAGGGCGACTGCCGCGTAGCCCCAGTTCTGGGCGGAGGACGACGTCGATGGCGGCTGCGGTGACGGCGCCGGCTGCGGTGACGCCTTGGGCTTCGGGTGGTTGGGTTTCGCGGGCGCGGGCTTCGCGGACTTTGCGGGTTTCGCGGGCGCGGGCGTCGGGGGTTTGCGTTGAGGCCGCTCCACGATGCCGTCGCCGGTCAGGGTCAGTGCGTCGCCCTTGCGATGGACCGTGAGGGTCGTGGGGCGGCGGGGTTCGAGCCGGAGCACGCGGGAGACGCTGCCCAGTGCGCCGGCGTTGACCCGGAGCCTGCGGGCCAAGGTGATCTCGGTCCGGAAGACGGTGGTCGCGCCGTCGGCGATCCAGCCGAGGTGGTCCACTCCGAGGTAGAGGTGGACCGGTTCCCCGCACTGGTTGGTGACCGTCAGCGTCGCCTTGCCGGCGGATTCCTCGGCTGCCGGGGAGGCGGGGACGACTTCGGTAGGGGTTCTTTGCTGCGGCGTCTGCTGCTGCGGCGGCTTCCCGCTCGCCTTGAGCAGGGCCACTGCCTCGGCGATCGTCGGCCGGGCCTTCGGGTCCTTGGCCAGGAGGGCGGATATCAGAGGCTTCAGACGACCGGCCCGGCGCATCGGCGGGGCCTCGTCGTAGCGTACGGCGTGTGCGGAGGCCACCCAAGAGTCGCGCAGAAACGGGGAAATGCCCTCCACCGCCTCGTACAGCGTCACCCCCAGCGAGAACAGGTCGCTGCTCGCCTTGCCGGGCAGGCCCGCGGCGCGCTCGGGGGCGAGGTAGGGCGCCGAGCCGATGACGACCCCGGTCGAGGTGATGCCGGTGCCGGACTCGGGGGCGGCGATGCCGAAGTCGCCGAGCAGGACCTGGTCGTCCTCGGTGACCATGACGTTCGCCGGCTTGACGTCGCGGTGCACGATGCCGAGCCGGTGGGCGGCATCGAGCGCGGCGAGCAGGGCCGTGGCGACCTTCCTGGTGTCGGCGACCGTCAAGGGGCCGGATCTCAGGCGTTCTTGGAGCGTGCCGCCGGCGACCAGCTGCATCACGATCCAGGGAATGTCGCGCTCGACGACCACATCGTGAACGGTGACGATGTTCGGATGGTCGCGCAGCCGGACGGCGCTGAGCGCCTCCAGCTCGGCGCGTTTGAGGAGAGCGGCCCGCTGTTCGGGCGGCATGGGCCCGGTGAGCCAGAGCTCCTTGACGGCGACATCGGTCTGCAGACGAGCGTCGTACGCCTTCCAGACGCGGCCCATGCCGCCCGAGGCGATCGCCTGCACCAACTGGTAGCGGCCTCCGATGACGTCGCCCGCCTGTGCCCCCTGTGTCACTGTGCCCCCGCTCACCGTGAAACGTGTGCGGCGAGCATATAGCCGGGGGCGCTGCTTCAGCCCGGGGCGTAACCGGGAGCACCGCACGACGGCCGGGACGCGATGCCGTCGGTCGAGCCGGGCATCGGCGAGGTCGTGGCCCGGCGCCGACCGCTCCTCAGGCCGCCGGTGCGGGCGGGGACTTCTTGCGGGCGCGGTAGGCGGCTGCCTTGATTTTGTTCCCGCAGGACTCCATGCCGCACCACTGGCGGCGCATGCCCCGCGAGCGGTCGATGTAGGTGCGGGTGCACTCCGGGTTGCCGCATTCCTTGAGCAGGGGCACGTCCGCCCCGCTCAGCAGCTCGACGGCGTGCCGCGCCACCATGGACAGGGCCTCCTCCGGTGTGGCCTGCGTCCATCGCCCGGACGGGGTGAGCTGCGGCACCGCAGGGGGCTTGCGGGCCGCGTTGTTCACCACCGCCAGGGCCGCCCTGTCGTACTCCTCCCCGAGCCGACGGGCGGTCACCAGCTGGTAGACGGCCTCCCGTACGGTCCTCGCCTGCTCGACATCGGCCTGCCCGGCGGGAGAGACCGCGTCGACGAGGCCGGACTCCACGTACCAGGCGTTCAGCCTCTCGGGCGTCGTGAACATCTCGAAGCGCACGGACCGGCGCGCGCGCAGGGTCGCGGCGAAGTCGAGCGCCGGGTTTCCGCATACGAAGACGTGGTCGAGATTCACGTCACCATCCTGGCAGGTGACGGTGAGGTGCGGCAAGATCCGCCGCCCGCACGGTCACAGGCCGAGGTCGACGGCGAGGCAGGAGAAGGACGTCCACGACTTCTCGGGATCGTGGGCGTGGCGCGCCGGGTCGTTCGTCGTGGCGGCCTTCTCCTCGACCATGTCCTCGTGGCGTATGCGCGCGGGCAGCCGGCCGAAGCGTGCCCGGCGTGCCGCCGCGGCGTTGTCCGTGGTGCTGCGCTGTTCCATGAGTGAACTCCGTTCGATGTCGGTTCGGCGTCCGGCGATGACGGCTTCGGCGTCAGCTTGGGCTCGGCTTCAGAAGTGGTCCGCGTCGACGACGGCCCGGGCGAAGGCGGTGGGGGCCTCCTGGGGCAGGTTGTGCCCGATTCCCGGCAGGGTGCGGTGCTCGTACGGGCCCGTGAACCTGTCCCGGTACGAGGAGCCGTTGCCGGCCGGCGTGAAGGGGTCCCGTTCGGCGTCGAGGGTGAGGGCGGGCACCTCGATGACCGGCCTCGCGGCAAGCCGCTTCTCCAGCGCGTCGTAGCGGCGCTCGCCGTCGGCCAGGCTGAGCCGCCAGCGGTAGTTGTGAATGACGACGGCCGCGTAGTCGGGGTTGTCGAAGGCCGCCGCCGTGCGCTCGAAGGTGGCGTCGTCGAAGTCCCACGTCGGGGAGACGGTGTCCCAGACGAGCCTGGTCAGGTCGTGCCGCAAAGTCCTGTCCTCCATGGCGAGCCGACCCCGCTCGGTGGAGAAGTAGTACTGGTACCACCAGGCGTATTCGGCGCGGGCGCCCAGCGGCTCCAGGTTCGCCCGGCGATCGGTGACGAGGTATCCGCCCACCGAGACCAGCGCCTTGCAGCGTTCGGGCCACAGCGCGGCGACGATATCGGCCGTGCGCGAGCCCCAGTCGAAGCCGGCCAGCACCGCCTTGTCGATCCGCAGGGTATCCATCAGGGCGATGAGGTCGAGGGCCAGAGCAGACTGCTGGGCATTGCGGAAGGTCCGCTCGGAGAGGAAACGCGTCGTGCCGTGGCCGCGCAGGTACGGGACGATCACCCGGTAGCCCTCCTCGGCCAGCAGCGGGGCGACGTCGACGTAGCTGTGGATGTCGTACGGCCAGCCGTGCAGACAGATGACCACCGGGCCGTGGGCAGGCCCGAGTTCGGCGTAGCCGACGTTCAGCAGGCCGGCCCTGATCTGCTTCACCTGCGGAAAGGTGCCGGTGGCCGACCCCAAGGCCGCCGCCGCGGGGACGGCCGGTGCGGCGGATGCGGTCTGCGGCCGCTGCAGGCCGGCACCGGCCAGGGACACGGCGGTCGCCCCCGTGCCCAGCCCGAGGGCTCTGCCGAAGCTGCGTCTGCTGACGCCGCGCCTGGTGAAACCACGACTGTCGACCATGCGAATCACTCCGTGCGTTCGGGTGCACCGGCTTCTGCGGGATCGACTGTCGCACAGCGCGCGTCACCAGTCCAGCAGGTGACGCAAGTTCGCGCCACGGTGGCCGGCCGGCTGCGCGCCGACCGGGTCGGCCCCCGCCTTTCAGGACGTTGCGGCCCGTATTTCGCGGGACAGGTCGATCAGTTCACCGGCGAAGAGGTCGACGGCACGCTTGCGGAACTCCTCGGGGGTCAGCCGGACGGGGACGTCGTCCCCCACCCGGCCGACGATGACGCCCGACGGTGCTTCCGCCTTGGCCTCGTCCTCCTCGTCGGTGGTGTCGAGGGAGCATGCGAGCGCGCCGGCGACCGCGGAACGGGCCGACTTGGCCACGCTGAGGTCGTCCAGGGCGAAGCCGATGTAGGCGGCGATCAGCGTGCCGGAGTCGTCGACGACCCGGATCCCCTTCGGGATGCCGTTGCCCCCGCGCGCGGTGAGCGTGACGATGCCGGACTCCGCAGTGGTCAGGGAAAGCTCTGCCCGGGTCGTGCGCAGGTCGGCCAGCGTGTCGTCCGATTCCTTCCCGGCCAGGCGTTCCGCCGCCCGATGGCCTTCGGCGCCCCCTTCGGCCGCCCTGCGGTCGGCTTCCGCGCCCTCCGCCTCGACGATTCCGGGTACCTGCTGCTTCTGTGACATGACGACCACCCCTCCCGCTCGCTCCCCGGCATGCCCGTGTCGCCTACCCCGGCACCGGGCGGCGATGCAGCCCGCGCCCGCGCGGTGGGCAGGGCACCTCCGCCTTATGCGGCGCACGCCCCCGGCAAGGGTGAAGTGCGGACGACGACTTGGCGCCGGGCGCGGCGCCTTGTTCTCGGTTCTTGTCACTGTGAGAACACCATGCGTGCCCTGCCGGTTGCCGCGGCCGTCCGGCGGGTCTTCGTCGCGGGGCACGACGGCGCCCCGTAAGGGACGCGGGGAACTATGCGACGAGCCACCACGCGCCCGCAGACAGGGTGCCGTGCTTCGCCCCGCTTTCGGGGTGGCGCGTCGACTGCGGGCCGTCGGTGGCCGATCGCGCAGTTCCCCGCGCCCCTTACGGGGCGCTCCATGCGCAGTACCGCAGCACCCCGTCTGCGGGCCGTCGGCGGCGTCGTGCCGTTCTGCCCGGAAGTCGCGGGCGGACTCGTGACGCCGCGGCGTCCCGCGGAGCGCCGTGACGGCGGAGTTCCTCGACGGTGCGCGCCGTGCACTGGCGGCAGCGCGGAACGGGGACTGCACCGAAGTACTGCTGATGCCGCGCAGTCCCTCCTGCGGACGCGGCGCGGTGTACGACAGGGCGTTCGCCGGGGGCTGGTGGTGGGGGACGGGGGCACGGGGGCGCTGCTCCAGGGCAGCGGGGTCGCCGTGCGTCCGGCGCCCGGGGTGTGACGCGTAACCCCCGCCACGCCACGGGGCGTCAGTCGCTCGAGAGCGTCCGCAGGAGGTCCGCGGCCTTCGCGTCGGGCAGGGCGTGGGCCACGTCGGCCAGGGCGACCATGCCGACGAGGTCGTGTCCGTCGATGACGGGAAGCCGGCGGACCTGGTGCTCGCCCATCGTGCGCAGGATCTCCTCGGCACCGTCGTCGGCCCCGATGGTGACGGCCTCGCCCTGGGCCAGTTCGCCGGCGGTACAGCTCGCCGGGTCCTTGCCCGCGCCCAGGACCTTCACCACGATGTCCCGGTCGGTGAGCACGCCCTTGAGCTTGTTGTCCGTGCCGCAGACGGGCAGGGCGCCGACGCCCAGGTCGGTCATCTTCCGGGCCGCGTCCAGGACGCTGTCCTGGGCACCGATGCATTCGGCGCCCCGGGTCATGATGTCGCGCGCCGTGGTCATGTCCACTCCTCTCCATGTGTGCGGACCCCTCGGGGGCTTCGCGACACGGCTGCCCGGCCTCCGGCACGACTAACACCCGAATGGCGCAGGCCGAGAGGTCCTGCGACCGGCTCGGGCCGCTGCATTGCACAGGGTCACGATTGCCGCCAGGCTGGAGGAGCACGGCAGGTCGAATTGCAACCCTTTCTCTGCATATCTACGCTGCTAATGCCTGCTGGATATGCCATCGAGAGGTGAGATCATGGGAAACCCGACAATCTCTCCTGACCGAGCGCTTCCCTCTTTCGAGGAAGCCGAGGGCCTGGGACCGCAGGACAGCCAGTTCGTACGCGACCTGGTGGCCGTGTTGGAGAAGCACGGGAACCTCGACAGATTCGGCCTGTGCCTGCTCCACGACCACTTCCCCGTCGCCGACGACGAGGTGCTGGTCGAAACGCACGATGTCGCCGCACGCACCCTGAGCATCCAGGTCGAGAAGGCCGCGACCACCGGCCACACCAAGCCCTCCCAGTGGCGCTTCGTCAAAACCGGTGGTACGGGCGGCGAGCCCGAGGGCCAGGCCTGCCAGGTGATCCTCCAGTGCACTCCCGTCAGCGGCTGCCCCGGTAGTACGGGCACCGCGTCGTGAGACCCTCCCGGGCGTCCTACGACGGCAGGCGGCACGGCCTGCACCGCACAGGCCGGCGCACGCCACCGTGACGGCCGGCGCCCGGGCCCATCGAAGACGGCTGACCGGACGCTGCCACGGCCCCGCGCGGCGGGGTGCGTGGCAGCGCTGCGCCGCGCTGCTGCTCGCCTGTCTGATCTGCTGGTGGGGCGGCCTGCCCGGTGCGTCACCGGCCGCCGGGGCCGTTCGGGCCCCTTCCCCTTCCCCCTCCCCCTCCTCCCCCGCCCCGGTCCCCGCGGCCGACGACTGCCACACGGCGCAGCTGGGCGCCGCCCACACGCAGGTCCGGCTGCGGCTGGAGAACCAGGCCCGTTCCGTGCCCCAGGCCACGGGGCTGATGACGGTCCGCGTACCGGCCGGCTGGGCGTACGCCGACGACCTGCTGCTGAGCGAGGAATCCGAGGACTACCGGCGTGCGATGCGCTGCCTGCTGCGTGGACCGAAAACCATGCAGCGCCCGGAGGAGTGGCGCCCACACGGTCCGCGGGTGCAGGCCGCGGCGTCGTGGGTGGAGGTCCGCTACGAGACGCTCTTCCGCTTCCACTCCGGCGGGCACTTCGACATCGGCCCGTGGGCGATGGACGTCCGCAACAGCACATGGGGCCTGCAGCTCTCCGTCCCTCCCGCCCTCACGGCCGCCCACTGGGACCGGGTCGAGGTCGACCTCGGCGGCCTCGACACCTCCACCGTCACCCCCATGCCGGCGACCGCGGGCGGCGGGCACCTGGTGTGGACGGGGCTGCACGGCGCGGCAGGCCACGCCCCGGTGGTGACGGTGAAGGTGACCCCTCCCTGGCAGCGGGCCTGGACGGCCATCAACGCGAGCAGCGAACCGTGGCTGGTGGCCAACGCCGCCGGCATGACCACCTGGTGGGTGGGCACCTCGATCGTCCTGGTCCTGGCCGCCCTGCGCGCCCGCCGCCAGCCCGCCGGACCGCAGCTCAGCGACCTGGAGCGCAGCAGCGGCACCGCCCTGTGGCGGTGGGGCGTGATCAAGGCGGTCCTGGGCGTGATGGTCCTGCTGCTGTACAGGGTGATCGAAGACGCCGTCCACGCCGCCGTCCACCGGCCCCCGGACTGGCTCGGCTTCACCATGCGCTGGCCGGTGCTCATCGGCGCCGTGGCCGGGTGGCTCCTGGTCGTCACGGCACGCCCGAGGAGGTCCGTGCTGGTGGCCTCCTCGGCGGTCGCGGCGGCCGCCGTCGCGGTGGCCGTGGCACCGCCCCTGCTCGGGCTGACCCCGCAGCTGACCGGTCCCCGCCACCCGTCCGACACGGGCGGATTCGTCGTGGTGGTGGTGCTGGCCGCAGCCCTCCAATGGCTCTGGCTGGTCGGCGTCGCCGTCTGGGCCTGGCACCTTGCGCACCAGGGCGGGCTGCTGCGCCCGACGGCCCGCCCCTGGCGCCTGCGCCGGCTCGGCCCCGCGCTGGTGGCGGTGATCGCGCTGCTCCTGGTGTGGGCGGTCTGGGTCCTGGAACGCAAGTGGCAGCGCACCACCTGGCTCGTCGCTCACCACGTGGCCACCTACCACGCCCAGCACTTCACCGCCCTCGACCGTGACGTGGTCTCCTTCGCCTCGCAGATCCCGGCCTGGTACTACACCCACACCTGGGTCCTGACCGGCCTGGCGATCGTGGCCCTGCTGCGGGCCAGGGATCTCGCCCCCACCACGCCCTTCGCCAGCCCGACACCATTGGACCGGCTCCTGCTGGCGGTGTTCTTCGCCGTCGTGGTCGCCTGGCGACAGGGCTCCTATGCCGGCAGCCAGGCGTTCGCCGCGATCTGGCTCGTGCTCGACATCGCCGCGCTGTACGGCCTGCTCGCCGTCGGCCAGCGCCGCTCGGTGCTCACCCAGCATTTCGAGGGCTGCAGTGGCGACGGTTCCCCGCAACTGTGCGAGACCATCACCGAAGCCGAGCGCGACGAGCTCATCGCCCGCGCCCGCCGCTACCGCGAACTGACCGCGGCCCTGCGCACCATGGATCAGCAGGGCGGCGAAGGCGCGCTCGGCCGGCACGCGCTCGAAAAGGAGCTCAGCCGGCTCCACCGCTGGCGTCCGGCGTCCGACGCCGATGCCGCACGGCCCTGGCTGCCGTTCCAGGTCACCGTCGTCGACGTCGCGCTGAGCTGGGGGCCGCACGCCAAGTGGTGGGACAACGCCCGCCATGCCGCCGTCCTCGCGGCCGCCTTCGGCATCCCGGGCAGCATTCTCATGGTGTGGATGGCCTACGGGTCCGAGGCGCAATGGGAGCAGCGGGGCATCTACATGTTCGGCGCCCCCGAGATGCTCTTCATGTTCGTCTACTGGGAGTTGGTCTGGGCCGGTGCGGGCCTGGTCCTCGGGGCGCTGTGGCGCCTGCTGCCGGGCCGCCGAGGCCCCGCCCGGGCGTTCGCGCTGACGGTCGCCTACACCCTGCTCGTCGGGCTGGGCATCGTCGGCAACCTCATCACCGACCAGGAGATCGGCAACGTGGCCGTGGCCATCTCCCTCATGCTCCTGGTGCTCAGCCTCACCAGCCTGGCGATGGACGCGGACACCTTCCGCTCCGAACGCCGGTTCTGGCCCAACCGCATGGCACTCCTGCTGTCCATCTACCAGATCCGCGGCTTCTCGGCGCAGGTGGCCTACATCCTGATGCAGGTCGTTGCCGTTCTGACCATTTTGAAGTTCTTCGCCGGAGGGGAGATGCGCTGGAAGTGACCGGCCGGCCCGTTCGTACGGCGGCGTCAGCCGGTCGGCGTGACCAGCCCCCTTTCGTAGGCGATGATGACGAGTTGGACGCGGTCGCGGGCGCCCAGTTTGGTGAGCAGCCGGGAGACGTGGGACTTGGCGGTGGCGACGGTGATGAAGAGGTCCTGCGCGATCTCGGTGTTCGACCGGCCGCGGCCGACCAGGGTCAGCACTTCCCTCTCCCGTTCGGTGATGCCCTCGACCGGCCGGGGGGAGCGCTCGGGGGCGACGGCCTCGGGGCGCGCGGCGAAGTCCGCGATCAGACGGCGCGTGACGCTCGGGGCGATCAGCGCGTCGCCGGCGGCGACCACGCGGATCGCCGCGAGGATGTCGTCCAGCGCCATGTCCTTGACCACGAAGCCGCTCGCGCCGGCCCGCAGCGCGCCGTAGACGTGGTCGTCCTCGTCGAAGGTGGTCAGGACCAGGACGCGGGCGCTCGTCGGGCCGGCCGTGATCCGGCGGGTGGCCTCGATGCCGTCCATGCCGGGCATGCGGATGTCCATCACCACGACGTCGGGGTCGACCTCGCCGGCCAGGTGGACCGCCTCGCCGCCGGTGGCGGCCTCGCCGACGACCTCCAGGTCGGGGTGGTCGGCCATGATCACGCGCAGGCCGGACCGTACGAGCGGCTGGTCGTCGGCGAGCAGGATGCGGACGGTCATCGGGCGGCCTCCGCCGGTACGCCGACGGGTGCGGGCAGCGGCAACCGGGCCGCCACCCGGAAGCCGCCTTCGGGGCGCGGACCGGCGCTGAGGTGCCCGCCGAGCAGGCCGACGCGCTCGCGCATCCCGACGATGCCGAAGCCGTGGGCCGGGCCGTTCCCCGGGGCACCGCGCCCGTCGTCGACGACCTCCACGGACAGCTCCTCGTCCCCGTGGTCCACGGTCACCCGGCACTGCCCGGTGCCCGCGTGGCGGACCACGTTGGTCAGCGCCTCCTGCACGATGCGGTAGGCGGACAGTTCGATGTCGGCGGGCAGCGGACGCTGCCGACCGCCGTGGTGCACCTCGACGCGGACCCCCGCGTCCGCGGTCGCCGCCGCCAGCCGCTCGATGTCGGCCAGCCCCGGCGCGGGCGCGAGCGGTGTACGCGGCGAGGCGGCCGTATCCGCGTCCACCTGACGGAGCGACACCAGGGTGCGGCGAAGGCCCGAGAGGGTCTCCCTGCTGGTGGCCTCGATGGCGCGCAGGGCCTCGCGGGCCTCCGCCGGCTGGGTCTCGATGACCCGGCTGCCCACGCCGGCCTGGATGGCGATGATGCCGATGCTGTGCGCGACCATGTCGTGCAGTTCCCGTGCGATCCGCAGCCGTTCGGCGGTCACGGCCTCGGCCGTCTCCTGTGCCCGCAGTGCCACCGCGTGCTGGCGGCGCTCACGGCCGAGCAGTCCGGCCGTGCAGGACGCGGCCATCGCCAGGAGGGCGATCACCTCGTTGACGGTCAGGGCGTCGCCGTGCGTGAAGATCGCGATCATCAGGAACTGCACGACGAAGGACACGGCGACGGCGACGGTCGAGGCCCGCCGTGCGCAGGTGGCGACGATGCAGCCCAGGACGATGTCCACCGCCAGGTACGACAGGAACTGGCCCGCCAGGCCCGGGTGAACGGCAGCCGGGGTGCCGGCCACCACGACGGTGGACCCGAAGAGTGCCACGGCCAGGGCCGACAGCGGTGCCCGTCGTACCGCTCCCTGCAGCAGGCTCGCGGCCAGCAGCGCCCCGACACCGTGGACCGTGCCCGACGCCCGCGGCGCGCCTCCCACCAGCAGACCCACTGCGAGGAGGTAGGCGGCGACCCCGGCCCAGGCCACGGTCTTCGTTCTCGTGTTCACGCCGGGAGACTAACCGGCCGCCACCTGCGCGGCATCAGCCCGGGGGCGTACGCCCCCGGGCGCATCCGGCCGCACGATTGCCGCCCGCGGCCCCAAGCCCCGGCGGGGTGCCTCCCGGCAGGGTTGCCGTCGTGATCGAAGTCAGCGAACTCACCAAGCGCTACGGCCGCAGGACGGCCGTCGACCATCTGTCCTTCACCGTGCGGCCGGGCCGGGTCACCGGATTCCTCGGCCCCAACGGAGCCGGCAAGTCCACCACCCTGCGGATGATCCTCGGCCTGGACGCGCCCACCACGGGCACCGCCACCGTCGGCGGCGTCCCCTTCCGCCGCCACCCGCGCGGGCTGCGGCACGTCGGCGCCCTCCTCGACGCCGGTCGGGTCCACGGCGGCCGCAGTGCCTTCGCCCACCTGTCCGCCCTGGCCCGCAGCAACGGCATCCCGCGGCGCCGGGTGGGAGAGGTGCTGCAGGAGGTGGGCCTGGCCGAGGTGGCCGGCCGCCGTATCGGCGGCTTCTCCCTCGGCATGAAGCAGCGGCTGGGCATCGCCACCGCCCTGCTCGGCGACCCGCCCGTGCTCGTCTTCGACGAGCCGGTCAACGGCATGGACCCGGAGGGTGTGCTGTGGGTACGCCGGCTCTTCCGGCGCCTGGCCGCCGAGGGGCGCACGGTGTTCCTCTCCAGCCATCTGATGTCGGAGATGGAGAACACCGCCGACGAGCTCGTCGTCATCGGCCGGGGCCGTCTGATCGCCGCCGAGCCGGTAGGGGACTTCGCGGCCCGCGGTACCGGGCGCAGCGTCGTGGTGGCGACGCCGCAGGCCGCCGAGCTGGCGGCGGTACTGACCGCGGCGGGCGCCTCGGTCGGGCCGGAGGGCCCGGCCGGTGCCGAGAGGCTCGTGGTGACCGGGCTGCCGGCGCAGCGGATCGGCGCGCTCGCCTTCGAGCACCGCATCCGGGTGGACGAACTGACCACCCGCACCGCCTCGCTGGAGGCGGCCTTCATGGAACTCACCGGCGACAGCGCCGAATACCTGGCAGGACGGAACCGATGACCGCACTCGCCTCCCTCCCCCCGGCCGCCACTGCCGTCGCCGGGCCGCCCGCCCGCTTCCGTGACCTGCTCGCCTCCGAGTGGATCAAGGTGTGGTCCCTGCGCTCCACCCCGTGGACGATCGCGCTCACCGTCCTGTTCGTCGTCGGGTCCGCGGCGGTGGCCGCGATGGCGGACAGCGCCGCGGGATCCGGCCCCACCGAGTTCCTGCCCTTCGACGCCTTTCCGCCGGCCGGCTACTGGACGCTGATGCTCGTCGCCGGCTGCGTCGGCGCCCTCACCGTGGTCGGCGAGTACAGCAGCGGCCTGATCAGCACCACCACGGTGGCCGTACCCGCCCGCGGCTCGGTCATCGTGGCCAAGGCGACCGTCACCGCCGCCGTGTGGGGCGCGGTCGGCACGGCCGCCTCCCTCGGTTCCTTCCTGATGGCCCAGGCCGTACTGGACGGACGCCACGCCGGCGTCGCGCTCACCCACCCCGGAGTGCTCCGGGCACTGGTGGCCTCCGCGCTGCTGGCCCCGGTCTGCGCACTGGTCGGTCTGGGCCTGGGCGTTGTGCTGCGGCACACCGCCGCGACCATGGTCACCAGCGTCTTCGTCCTGCTGATGCTGCCCACCATGTTCTCGGAGAGCAACCGCTGGTCGGCGGGCATCAGGCACGCCATGGTGTCATCCGCCTGGAAGCGCCTGGTCGAGCCCTGGGGGCCGGGCCCCGACTCCCAGGCGTACACCGCCTCGGTCCCCGGCTCGTGGCTCGTGTACGCGCTGTGGCCGCTGGTCACGGTCGCACTGGCCGTGTTCGTCGTGGGACGCCGCGACGTGTGAGCGGTCCGCGTGCGGGCCTGCGCCCCCGGGGTTGACCTTGCCCTCAAGGGCAAGGTTTAACGTCCTTCGAGGTGAGAGGCATGCGCATCAGTGAACTGGCCCGCCGGGCGGGCGTGACGACGAAGGCAGTGCGGTACTACGAATCGCTGGGACTGCTCACGCCCGAACGGCTGGCCAACGGCTACCGGGACTACACGCAGGAGGATGTCCGCCTCGTACGGGAGATCCGGGCGCTCAGCGGTCTCGGCATCCCCGTCGAGGGCACCCGGCCGTTCCTGGACTGCCTGACGGCCGGCCATCGGCACGCCGACGACTGCCCGGCCTCGCTGGCCGGCTACCGGGACGCCATCGACGACCTCACGCGCAGGATCGAGGGACTCACCGCCCGCCGGGCGCTGCTGATGGCGCATCTGCGGGATGCCGCCCACCGCAACAGCCGTCTTTCACCGATCCGCGTTCCCCCGGCCGACGAAGGAGAGCACCCGATGCCGATGCCCGAGCCAATGCCCGACCACGCGCATGCGCCCGCCGCCCCGCCCGTCCCTCTGGACGACGGCGCGGCCGCGCACCTGCCCGGCATGAGGATCCCACGCCTGGAACTGCAGGCGACCGGCGGGAGAACGATCAGGCTCGACGCGCTCGGGGCGGGCCGGACGGTGCTCTACGTCTACCCGCTCACCGGTCGTCCCGACGCCGACCTGCCCGAGGGCTGGGACTCCATTCCGGGAGCGCGCGGCTGCACCCCGCAGGCCTGCGGGTTCCGCGACCACCACCAGGACCTGCTCGCCGCGGGGGCGGACGCGGTGTACGGCCTGTCGAGCCAGGACACCGTCTATCAGCGCGAGGTCGTCGAGCGGCTGCGGCTGCCGTTCGAGATGCTCTCCGACCCCCAGCGGCGGTTGGGCCAAGCACTCGGGCTGCCCACGTTCGAGGCCGGCGGGCTGACGCTGTACAAGCGGCTGACGCTGATCGTGCGCGACGGCGTGATCGAGCACGTCTTCCATCCCGTCTTCCCTCCGGGCGAGCACGCCGAGCAGGTCCTCGCCTGGCTGCGACCCTAGGCGGTGTCCGGCGGATCGTGCAGTGCCCCGTAGGGGCGCGGGGCGGTGCATGATCTGCGGCTGCCGCCGCGTGGGCGCGACAAGCCACGACGTGCCCGCAGCCAGGGTGCCGTGCTTCGCCCGGGGCCTCGGGGTGGCACGTCGACTGCGGGCCGTCGCTGGCCGATCGCGCAGTTCCCCGCGCCCCTTCGGGGCGCCGTGGTGCCCCGAAGGGGCGCGGGACAGGCGCCAGGCGGCATCAGGCGTCGAGCGTGAGGGCGTTCTTGGCCTTCTCCAGGGACTCGTCGGCCGGTGTGCCGCCCTGGTTCTCGAGGGCGAGGGCCTGGTTGAGGGCGACGAAGGGGCGCATGCGCTCCTCGTAGCGGGCGAAGGCGACGGTGTGCTCGCCCTGGGCCCGGGCGAGTTCGTCGGCGAGGACGTATCCGCCCACCAGGGCCAGGCTCGTGCCCTGGCCGGAGAGCGGGGAGGCGCAGTAGCCGGCGTCGCCTGCGAGCGCGACGCGTCCGCGGGACCAGCGGTCCATGTGGATCTGGGCCATCGAGTCGAAGAAGAAGTCGGGCGCCTCCCGCATGGCCTGGAGCAGGCGCGGCGTCTCCCAGCCGGTGCCGGCGAGGCCGGCGGTCATGAGGGCCTTCTGCTGCTCGGTGTCGCGGTGGTCGTAGGCGAGGGGCTGTTCGGAGCGGAAGCCCAGCGTGGCCCGCATCTCGCGGTTGCCGCGGACCGGGTAGACGCAGTAGGTGGCGGCTTCGTCGTTGAGCCAGACCTGCCAGTCGTCCAGGTCGAGGAAGTTGTCGGTGCTGAAGACCGTGACGTAGGCACCGAGGTGGCGGATGAACCGTTCCTCGGGCCCGAAGGCGAGCTGCCGGACCTTCGAGTGCAGTCCGTCGGCGCCGAGGACGAGGTCGAACGTGCGGTCCGCGCCCCGCTCGAAGCCCACCCGCAGGGCGGTGCCGTCCTGGTCGTCGAGGGCGGCTATGGAGTCGTCGAAGAGGAACTGCACGCCTGCCTCGCGCGCCTGCCGGTACAGGAGTCCGACGAGGTCGTCGCGCAGCAGCTCGATGTCGTCGCTGTCCAGCCGGCCGCTGCTGTAGGTCATTTCGGTGGAGCGCCACTGCTCCACTCCCCGGGCGTCGAGCATCGACATGCCGCGCATGCGGGTCCGCAGGTCGCGGGCCTCGTCGAGGATGCCCGTGCGGTCCAGGACGTCCAGGGCGACGCCGCGTACGTCGATGGCCTGGCCGCCCGGTCGGACGTCCGGTGCGCGCTCGACGACGGTGACGGCGAATCCGCTGCGGCGCAGCCAGTGGGCGAGGGTGAGGCCGGCGATGCTCGCACCGGAAACGAGGACGTTCTTCACGGGATGCTCCTGGGTCGGGGCCGTTGTGGCCGTCGGGGCCGTGGCGGCGCGGCTACGCCGTACGCACTGAATGTACAGCGTACGCACAGCCTAGGACAAGGGGAGGCCCTGATTGCGCGCTAATCTGTACTAGGACAGAAGGAAGGGGTGTGATCCATGGTCGCTCACGAGATGCCGCCGTATCTGCGCATCGCCGCCGAGCTGCGCCGCCGCATCGCGGAAGGCGAACTCGCCCCGGGGGAGCGCGTACCGTCCACCCGGCAGATCGCCAAGGAGTGGAACGTCGCCCTGGCCACCGCCACCAAGGTGCTGACGGCCCTGCGCCAGGAAGGTCTGGTGGAGGCGCGGCCACGGGCCGGCACGGTGGTGGCGGCCCGACCGGGAGGCGCCGCCGCCGCGCCCGTACCGCAGGGTGCACCGTCCCCGGTGCCCGCCGCGGACGGCGAGCTGACGCGGGAGCGCATCGTGCGGGCGGCGATCGCGATCGCCGACGAGGACGGGATCGCCGCACTGTCGATGCGGACGATCGCCGCCCGGCTGGGCGTCGCGGCCATGTCGCCGTACCGCCACGTCACTGGCAAGGAGGATCTCCTCCTGCTCATGGCCGACGCCGTCCTGGCCGAGGCGTCCTACCCGGCCGACGCGCCGCCGCACTGGCGCGGCCGTCTCGAAGCCGGCGCCCGGGCGCTGTGGGCCCTGCACCGCGCCCACCCGTGGCTGGCCCGGATCGCTCCCCTGACCCGCCCGGTGCCCGTGCCGAACCTGATCGCCTATTCGGAGTGGATGCTCGGCGCCCTCGACGGGCACGGGCTGGGCCCGGCCGCCATGTTCAACATCAACGTGCTGCTCTACAGCCACGTCCAGGGCACGGCCGTCCACCTGGAGCGCGAGGACCGGGCCCGGCGCACCACCGGAATGTCGGAGGACCAGTGGATGGACGCCCAGTCGGCGGCCTTCGACTCCCTCATGGCGTCCGGCGCCTACCCCACCTTCACCAAGGTGATCGGCGCCTTCGGTGAAGAGGGCTACGATCTCGACCTCGACGAGGTCTTCGAACTCGGCCTGACCGCGATGCTGGACGGGCTGACCGGGCTCATCGACGGCCGGAGTGCACCGGCACGGGCTTCTCGAGAAGCGTGAACGACTTCGGCGCACCGCCCGGCTGCGGCTTGCCCTCCTTGCGGCCGACGGCCCGGTAACCGGCGCCGAGGTAGTAGGCGTTCAGGCGCGCGTTGCCGGCGAGGCAGTCCAGACGCACCAGCGTCCTGCCCGCCTCGGCCACGCGGTGCTCCGCGGCCTGCAGGAGCCGGCGTCCCGTCCCGGCTGCGACACTGCCGTGGTCGACCATCAGCCGGTGCACATAGCCGGCCGTCGGCGGCTGCGGGCCCCAGGCGTCCTCGTCCTGCCACCACAGCTCCCAGGCCCCGACCACGCGGCCGGCCATCTCGGCGAGCCATACCTCCCCGTCGTCCATGACCCGGCGGAAGTGGTCCGTATCGAGCTCGCCGGGCCGCCACTGGTCGGTGACGCCCCGGGCCAGGATCCATCGGGCGGCGTCGTCGCGCAGGCGCACGAGGGCGGCGAGGTCGGTGTCGTCGGCGAGGCGGAAGCGCAGATCGTGCATGCGGGCATCCTCGCACGGCCCGTCAGGCAGTGGCCTTCCTCGCCGACGTCCTTCTCAGGTCTCCTCGGCAGGGTCCAGCAGATGCGGGCCGTTGTTGCGGACGTTGTTGACGGCCGTGGACACCGCGCGGGCGTCGAGGTGGCCGGCGGCCGGTGGGGTCAGCAGCGTGTGGAGCTCGGCGGGCTCGTCGTGGGCGGGGTCGAGCCAGGTGTCCCAGTCGTCCGGTGCGACGGCCAGGGGCATGCGGGGGTGGATCCGGCCGGCGGCGTCGGTGGCTTCGGTGGTGATGACGGTGCACGTCGCCACCCATGCGGCCGGGTCGTCGTCCGGGAGGCCGGGGTCGCGCCACCATGCGTACAGCCCGGCCATCGCCATGACCTGGCCGTCGGTGGGGGTGATGAAGTACGGCTGCTTGTACGCCTTTTTCTTCCCCTCGGCCGGCACGGACACCCATTCGTAGAAGCCGTCGGCCGGCAGCAGGCACCGGCGTTTGGCGAACGCGCTGCGGTAGGCCGGCTTCTGTGCCACCGTCTCGGCCCTGGCGTTGATCATCTTCGCGCCGGTGTCCAGGCTCTTCGCCCACGACGGCACCAGGCCCCAGCGCAGCGGCCGCAGCCGTCGCACCACCTCGCCCGTCTGCCGGTCCGGCCTTTCCAGGACGGACCACACGTCGTCGGTCGGCGCGACGTTCCAGGACGGGGCCAGGGCTTCCTGCGGCTCCCAGGAGGTCACCCGGAACAGGCCGGCGAGATCCTGCGGAGCGCGAGTGGACACATATCGACCGCACACGCGTCCCACCCTACGCCGACCGGGCGCTGCGGCACGGGCGGCCCGTCAGGCGTCGGCGCTCGTGATGACCGCGAACGGGGCTCCGGCGGGGTCGAGGAACATGGCCATGCGCCCGATGCCGGGGGCGTCCATGGCCGCGATGACGACCGTGGCGCCGTGCTGCGTGGCCGCCGCCAGCGTGGCGTCGCAGTCGGTGACCTCGAAGTAGGGGTGCCATTCGGAGCGGGCACCCGCGGCCAGGTGTTCCTCGGGCAGCTGCATGAGGCCGCCGTGCATGGTGTCCACTCCCCCGCCCGCGGGCCCGGCGATGCTGTAGGCGAGGTCGCCGCCCACCGGCAGGTCGCGGGTCTCCCACGGCAGGACCGCGCGGTAGAACGTCTTCGCCGCCGCCAGGTCCGTCGTGTACAGCTCGACCCAGCTGGCCGAGCCCGGGGCGTTGACCAGGTCCATCCCGGCCACGTCACCGGCCTGCCAGACGGCGAACTCGGCACCGGTGGGGTCGGTGAAGCCGGCCATGCGGCCGGCGGTGAAGACGTCGCCCGGCGGGATGCGCACCGCGCCGCCCGCCTGCTCGACGGCCTTGGCCGTGGCGTCGGCGTCCTGCGTGCGGAAGTACACCGTCCACGCGGGGCCGGCGCCCTCCTCCGTCAGTGGTCCGATGCCGGCGACCGTTTTGCCGTCCAGGCGGAAGAAGCCGTAGCCGACGGCGGGGCCTGCCGAGGCGTACTCCCAGCCGAGGACCGCGCCGTAGAAGGAGATGGCGGCGTCGAGGTCGGGGGTGCCGAGGTCGAGCCAGGCCGGCCCGCCGGGGACATGGGTGGACGTCAGCATGGGGTGTCCTTCCGGCTGCAGGAGCGCGTCGGGTCCCAGCATGGCAGGGGGCACCGACAATCCCGCCGAGGCGCGGGCGCGCTCAGCGCACGACCGGGGCCTGCCCGCCCGTCAGTTCGGTGGCGTACGGCGGCCGGGCGCCGGCCCGGGAGCAGGTCAGCGCGGCGGCGCGGGCGGCGAAGGCGAGGACGTCGTGCCACCGGTCCGCGTCCAGGGCGGGTGCGCCCGTGAGGGCGCCGTGGTGGTCGAGGCGGTGCAGCAGCGCGGCGTTGACGGTGTCGCCCGCCCCGATGGTGTCCACGACGTCCACCTCCGCCCCGGGGACGGACACCTCGAGGCCGTCGCGGGTGCGCACGGTCAGGCCGGCGGCGCCCCGGGTGAGGACCACGGCGTACGGGCCCGAGGCGAGCCACTCCTCGACGGCGCGGGCGGTGTCGGTGGACTCCGCCAGCCAGGCCGCGTCCTCCTCGGAGAGCTTGAGCAGGGTGGTGCGGGGCAGCCAGGAGCGGAAGCGGGCGCGGTGGGCGGCGGGGTCGGGGACGAGGCCGGGCCGGATGTTCGGGTCGAGCGCGGTGAACAGGCCGCTGTCGAAAGCGCGGCGCATCAGCTCCTCGTAGGCGGTGGCCCCCGGCTCCAGGACGAGGGAGCAGGTGCCGAAGGCGAGGGCGCGCGCCGCGGCGGGCAGGGCGGCCGGGAGCTGGAAGAGGCGGTCCGCTGTGCCCTGCGCGTGGAAGGTGTACGTGGCCGAGCCGTCGTCACCGACGTGGGCCACCGCCAGGGTGGTGGGTTCGGGGCCGCGCTGGACGAGGGAGGTGTCCACGCCGTCCGCGGTCAGGGCGCGCAGGAGGGCCTCGCCGAAGTGGTCGGTGGACAGCCGTGAGCAGAAGGCGGTCGGGGAGCCGAGGCGGGCGAGGGCGACGGCGGTGTTGTAGGGGCCGCCGCCGCGCCGGGGCAGCAGGGCGGGCAGCTCGTCGTCGGCTGCGGGCCCGGCGGGGACGAGGTCGATGAGGGCTTCCCCGGCGACGATGATCACGGGTGGTGGGTCCTTTCGACGCGTTGGGGTGGCAGGGGTGGCTGCGCGGTCAGACCGCGAACCACACCTTCTCGATGCGGTCGGCGCCGACTTCGTACAGGGCGACCGCGGTGCGCACGCCGTCGCCCGGGAAGCCGGTGACGACCTCCTGGTCGATCACGAGCCGGCCGTGGACGACCCGCGAGACGAGTTCGGCGTGCAGGTGGGGGCTCGCCTCGAAGAGGGCGGCGTAGCGTTCCCGGAACGCCGGGCCCGAACGGTCGGCCAGCACCTCGCCGGACGGGAAGGCGTGCACGGGGACGTCAGGGGCGTAGTAGCCCAGGAACGCCTCCAGGTCACGGGCGTTGTAGGCGGCGAGCTGGCCGTCGACTATCTCTTCGGGGGACACGGGGCTTGCCTTTCGTCGGTCGCTTCTCCCGCAACCATTGTGGATCACGCCGGTGGGTGCGGGGCCGTGCTCGCGGCCCCGCAGCGGGGCGCACGACAGATGGTGAACATTTGTTTGACGCCGGGTCATCGCCAGGGACAAACTCGACGGTTGATAACCGGCCAAACAAAACCAATGGAGCCGTATGTCCCAGCCCACGCCGCCCCCGTCCCGTGCCAGCCGGAGGACGATCCTCACCGCCCTCGCGGCGGCCACCGCGGGAGCGCCCCTGCTCACCGCGCTCGGCACGGGAACCGCCCACGCCACGGGCGCCGACGACCGCTTCGCGTCCAACACCGACCTCTACACCCGGCTCCCCGACGGCGAGGGCACCGACTTCGCGCGCCGCTACAAGCGGCACGAGATGGCCGACCCGAGCCTGGAGGGACGCTTCCCCTTCACCCGCACGACCGTCATGGCCCTGCACGGCGGCGGCATCGAGGCCGGTACGTCCGAGCTGTGCCTGGCCGTCGCCGGCTACCACCCGGCCACGCTGGAGCGGATGCAGGCCGACGGGGCCGTGCACGACTACTGGATGTTCGAGGGCCTGCGCAGCAAGGACAACGACGAGCTGCACGTCACCTCCCGCAACTGCGACGACCGCGTCGCCCTGGCCATGGCCGCCGGCAGCCTCAACGTGCTGAGCCTGCACGGCTGCACCGCCGCCCAGGCCGGCGTCCCCGCCTCCCGCCCCGAGGCGGTGGTGGTCGGCGGCCGCAACGCCGACTTCCGGCGCCACCTGCACCAGGAGCTGGGCGCCGCGGGCTTCCGGACCGTCGACGGCACGAAGATCTCCGCCCTCGACGGCGACGACCCGCAGAACATCTGCAACCGCACCCTGCTGGGCAAGGGCGCCCAGCTGGAGCTCACCACCGAGCTGCGGCAGAGCCTGTTCGGCACCTTCACCCGCCAAGGGCGGGGGCGGACCACCAACGACGCCTTCCGCCGCTTCACCGACGCCTGCCGTGCGGCGATCGCCCGACTGGAGGCGGGGCCGGACCAGGTCATCCTCTAGGGCGGCCCCTCGGGACGATTCCTGTCGTGACGTCCTCGGCGGGTCGCGTGACATGTGCGTGTAACGCGGCCCGCTCCCCACCGCGTGTATGGAGTGACGTCAGATCACGGAAGGAAACACGGTGGGGGAAGCACCCGGCGACTACCTGGAGTTCGCGACCGCGCGCAGCGGCTATCTGTTCCGTACGGCCTGCCTGCTCACCGGTGGCGACTGGCACCTCGCGGAGGACCTGGTCCAGGAGACCCTCGCCAAGATGTTCCGGTCGTGGCGGCGGATCAACCGCAATCATGCGCCCGTCGCCTACGCGCACACCGTGCTGGTGCGCACGTTCCTCTCGCACCGGCGCCTGCGCAGCTCCGGCGAGCGGCCGAGCGACTGGTTCCCGGACGCCGCCGGGCACGGCGACGACGCGGCGCTGCGGCTGACGTTGCTGGACGGTCTGGCGCGACTGGCCGCCAAGGACCGTGCCGTGCTGGTGCTGCGCTACTGGGAGGACCGCACGGTGGAGGAGACCGCCGCGGTCATGAAGCTCTCCCAGGGAGCGGTGCGCGTGCGCAGCCTGCGGGCGTTGCAGCGCCTGCGCGAGCTGCTCGGCGACGAGCTGTCCGAGCTCGCGGCCCGCTAGGCCGCGCACCGCCGTCCCCCTCACCGCTGTACGAGCCGTACGTACGAACGGAGCTGTCCCCCATGTCACTCGACCACCACGACGACGCGTTCGAGCGGCGGCTGACCGCCGCCTTCGAGGACGCGGTCCGCGCCTGTCCCCCGCACTCCCCCGACCTGGTCGACCGCGCGAGCGCGCGGGGCCGCCGGCTGCGCCGGGTGCGCGCGTTCCAGGTCGGGGCGGGGTGCGCCGCGCTGACGCTGGTCGCGCTCGGCGGCACGCTCCTGGGCACCGGCGGGGCCGGCGGGGCGCCGGCCCCCCGGGACGTCTCCCCCGCGGCGTCCGGCACCGCGCGGCCGGCCGCCACGCCGGTCAGCGGGGAGGAGATGGCCGCGACGCTCACGAGCCTGCTGCCGAAGGACGGCACGGTCTCGGGCGCCTCGGGCACCGGCTCGGGCGGCTCCGGGAAGACGGCCCCGACCGCCAAGCTCACGTACACGAATGCGCACGGCAGCTCCGGCATCGACATCGCCGTCCACCGGTTGGCCCCCGGCGACCGGCCGGACGGCTGCCTTCCCGTGCAGGTACGGCCGTACGACCGGTGCGAGGCCCGCACACTGCCCGACGGCTCCGTGCTCTACACCACCAAGTCCTTCACCTACCCCAGTGGCAACACCGGCCAGCGGCGCTGGTACGCCGAACTGGTCACCCCGGACGGGGCGGTGCTGTTCCTGCAGGAGTTCGGGGGCGGCGAGGAGAAGGGGTCGGACGACGGCGCCGAACCGGTGCTCGGCCTGGAGCAGCTGGCCGCGATCGTCCGCAGTCCGGCCTGGCGCAAGGCCGTCGACGCCGTGCCGGCCCCGGCCTCCGGCGCGCCCCGGCAGCAGGGCGTCCCGGGCGAGCATCTGACCGAGGTCCTGACGTCGCTGCTGCCGCCGGGCGGCCGGATCACGGACCGCAACTCCGGCCCCGGCCTCGTCCAGCTGGTCTACGACGACGGCCACGGCAAGGCCATGATCGAGGTGGATGTGCAGCGCAACATGACCGACGCGCTGGCCGGGCACATGGACTGCCCGTCGGGCTCCGGCGACGCCGACTGCCGCAGCCGTACCCTCCCCGACGGCACCCGGATCAAGGTCGCCCGCGAGCCCTCGGAGAAGGGTGGCTCCGCCGTCGTCCGGTCCGCCGACACGCTGCGCCCGGACGGTCGCCGCGTCCTGGTCCGCGAGATCAACTCCTACGCCGAGAGCGGCCCGGTGACCCGCCCGGAGCCGCCGCTGAGCCCGGAGCGGCTCGAGACCATGGCGCTCGACGGGCGATGGTTGCGCTGATGCGGCGAGGCCCGGGCCATCGTGGCCCGTTGTCGTCTTGCCCGCGCCGCCCGCAGCCGATTGGCTGCGCCCCGGAACGTACGACCGGCGCGGGGCGTGGGGGGAATCATGCGGCGTTCGAGACGACTGGTGGTCCTGACGGCGGTCCTGGCGACCTGGGCGGCGGCCGCGGTGCCGGCCGCCGCCTCCGGCGGGCAGCGGCCGCGCCCGCGGACGGAGCGGGTGAGCGTGGCCGCGGACGGCACGCAGGCCCAAGTCGCCTCCCACACCCCCGCGATCACCGCCGACGGCCGGTACGCCGCCTTCCTGACGCGGGCGACCGTTCTCGTGCCCGGTACCCCGCGCGGCAACCATCTCTACCTCAAGGACTTGCGCACCGGCGCTCTGGAGCGGGCGAACGTGTCCGAGGACGGCAACCCGGATCTGCGGTGGGTGTACGCGTACTCCCTCAGCGCCACCGGGCGGTACGTCGTCTTCGCCTCCGCCGCCGAGGAAATGGGCCCCGGGCACGTCGTCGACACCCACCTCCACGTCCGCGACCGGGCCACCGGCCGGACCGAGGCGCTCCTGGACGACGGCCGACCGGGCGGCGCCGGCCATCCCGTCATCAGCGCCGACGGCCGCTACGTCGCCTCCGACTCCCTGCGGACCGACCTCGTCCCCGGCGGAGGCAAGCGCGAGTCTCAGGTGTACGTGCACGACCGCGCACGGCACACGACCCGGCGGGTGAGCGTCGCCTCCGACGGCGCCGTGGCCGACGGCCTCTCCCACATGCCGGTCATCAGTGCCGACGGCAGCAAGGTCGGCTTCCTGTCGGTGGCCGACAACCTGGGGACGGCCGGCGGCCCGCGGCCGGCGCCGCGGGAGAGCAGCTTCTACGTGCACGACCTGCGCACCGGGCGCACCCGGCCCGCCGCCCAGCGGCAGGACGGCACGCCGGCGTCCGTGGTGACCGAGCGCGGCCTGACTCCGGACGGGCGGTACGCGACCTTCTGCTCCTCCACACCCGGCATCGTGCCCGGCCACACCGGCACGATCCAGCAGTGCTACGCCAAGGACCTGCACACGGGCGTCACCCGGATGGTCACCCTGGCCCCCGACGGCGCTCCGGCCGACGGCCACACCTTCGCGGTGGTGATGAGCGCCGACCACCGCCGGGTGTTCTTCACCTCCTGGGCGCACAATCTCCTGCCGGGCGGCGCCGGGGAGTTCTCGGCGATCTACGCGCGGGACCTGCGCACCGGCGCCGTCGAGCGCATCGACGTCGCCGCGGACGGCACGGGGGCCGACAGCCTCGCGGGCGGGACCTCCGTCGACCGGTCGGGGCGTCGCGTGGCCTTCGAGAGCTGGGCGGGGAACCTGGTTCCCGGCGACACCAATGGCACCGGGGACGTCTTCCTGCGCCGGCTTCCCTGACCCGGCTCCCCGGCGCGGAATGCCGGGTATGAGGTGCGGCGGTGGACGGGTAGTCATCACTTGCATAGATCACGGCGTTTTGCCCGGAATGACGAACAGGCGTGCGCGGTGATCGCAGTGATGTCCTCGCGCTGTCCGGAAGGCACCACCCATGGCCGCCCCCGCCGTCCCGCCCGTCCGTCCCGTCGCCGGCCCTCGGGGCCTGCCGCTGCTGGGGAACCTGCCCGCATTCGGCCGGGACCCGCTGGGCTTCCTGGAACGCCTGCGCGACGACCACGGCGACGTGGTGAGCTGGTCGCTCGGCCCGCGGCGCGGCCTGTTCCTCTTCCACCCGCAGCACATCGCCGAGCTCCTCGGCGCGGTCGAGGTCACGTTCGAAACGCTGGAGATCGGCTGGGTGTTCCGGCAGGTGACCGGGCACAGCGTCATCCTCAGCGGGGGCGCGGAGTGGCGCCGCAAGCGGGCCCTCGTCCAGCCCACGGTCCGCCCGCGCCAGGTCCGCGCGTACGCCGCCGTCATGACGGACTGCGCCGGCGCGGCGGCCGACGGCTGGCGGGACGGGCAGTCGGTGGACGTCCACCGGGAGATGTCGCTGATCACCCAGCGGATCGTCCTGCGCACCCTGTTCGGCAACGATCTCGGCCGCCGGGCCCGTACGCTGGGCGACGCCATGGGGGTCGCCCAGCGCGCGGCGGGCGACGAGATCCGCAGCCCCGCTCTCTTCCTGCCCGGATGGGTGCCCACCCCCACGCGCCGCCGGGTCCTGCGGGCCGTCGCCGCCATCGACGCCGAGGTCCACCGCCTCATCGCCGCCCGGCGCGCCGAGGGGACCGGCGCCGCCCGCCGCGACGACCTGCTGACCCGGCTGCTGTGGGCTCGCGACGAACAGGGCCGGCCGCTGAGCGCCCGGGAGGTGCGGGACGAGGCGGTCACGCTCTGGGCCGCCGGCCAGGAGACCACCTCCACCGCCCTGACCTGGATCTGGTACCTGCTGTCCACCCACCCGGCCGCCCGCGCGCGGCTGGAGGAGGAGCTCGACCGGGTGCTCGGCGGACGGCCGCCGGCCATCGACGACCACGAGCGGCTGACGTGGACCCGATGGGTGGTCAAGGAGGCCCTGCGGCTGTACCCGCCCGCCTGGCTGATCCCGGCCGTCGCCGGCCCGTCCGCCGCGCTCGGCGGTACGCGCGTACGCCCCGGGACGATCGTGTGGTGCAGCCAGTGGGCCACCCACCGGGATCCCCGCTGGTTCCCCGACCCCACCGCCTTCCGCCCCGAACGCTGGGACCCGGCGGCCACGGCGCCCGTGCCCGATCACGCCTGGTTCCCCTTCGGCGGCGGCCAGCGCACCTGCCTGGGGGCGCGGTTCGCCCAGGTGGAAGCGGTCCTCGTGCTGGCCACCGTGGCCCAGCGCTTCCGCCTCGACGTGGCCCCCGGCCCTGTCACCCCGTACCCCGGCCTCCTCCTCCAGCCGGCCACTCCCCTGCGCGCGACCCTGCACGCCCGGACGCGCCCGCGGGCCTGCCGGGTGCAGGCGGGATGATGCCTCCATGACCGAGAACCGAGACCATGCGATACGGCAGGACGGCCCCGTCCTGCACGACACGTTCGCAGTGAGCCTGCGCCTGTCCGCAGCCCCCGCCGACGTGTTCCGCGCCTTCGCCGACTCCGACGTGCGGCGGCGGTGGTTCAAGCTGCCGGGCAGCGGGGCGAGGTACGAGCACGACTTCCGCGTCGGCGGCGGTGAGACCGCCTCCAGTACGTTCGCCACCTTCGCCATGGAGCCGCAGCAACTCGCGTACCGGTCGCGGTATCTCGACATCGTTGCCGATAGGCGCATCGTGTACGCCTACGAGTCGCACGTGGACGGGGTGCTGCGCTGGACCTCGCTCGTCACGGTCGAGTTGCGCACCGATGCGGGTGCGGATGCCGCTGCCGGTGCCGGTGCCAATACCGGTGCCGACGAGACCGTGCTGACGTGGACGGAGCAGGTCGCGTTCGTCGCGCCGACAGGCGACGGGAGCGACGATCTGCTGCACGTACGGGGCGGCACGCGGCTGCGCTTGAACGGACTGGCCGCGGCTCTCGCATAGGGTGACGCCGGTGCGGTGACGTGGCCGCTCGCTATGGTTGGCGATCATGCATGTACACCGACAAAGAACGGCTGCCCGGGCCCTGATCGCCTCCCTGGCGTTGTCCCTGGCGACGGCGACTCTGACCACCGGCTGCGGCTCCGGCAACGGTTCCGGTTCCGGTCCGGTGGCGGGGCCCGCCAAGCGGCCCGAACCTCTTCCCTCGGCCGAGACGGTCCTGGACACGGGCCGGCTCGAGACCGCGCTGCCGGATCGGTTCAGCGTTCCTGCGGACGTCTCGCAGTCCCGCACCAGGAAGGCGTGGGACTCCCACGACACCGCCGTCTGCCGGTCCGAGCAATGGCCGTCCGCGTGGTGTTCCAAGGCCGTCGCCTTCGGGCTGGCCGCGTACACCAATGCCCGCGACCAAGAGCTTTCGGTGCAGCTCATCTCCTTCCCTTCAGCCGAGGCGGCCGCGGCACTCTTCGTCGGCGGCGGGGCCGTGGACGACGCGGGGAAGAACCCTCCCGGTGACCAGATCGACAGCTTCGAGGTCCCGGCGGACGGCTCCTGGCAAGGCCGTGGATTCCACGTGCGCCAGGGCTCGGTGATCGCCGGCGTCAAGTACACCTGGAAGCAGGGGACGAACGTCCCCCCGGACCGCCTCATGGCGGTGACCAGGATGACGGTGGAGCGCATCAAGCAGGCCCAGCACGGCGACATGCCGAGCGCGTCGGCCCGCTAGGGCCTGTCCAGCGGATCGTGCGGTGCCCCGTGGGGCGCGAGGAACTGCGCGACAAGCCACCACGCGCCCGCAGACAGGGTGCCGTGCTTCGCCCGGGCCTCGGGGTGGCGCGTCGACTGCGGGCCGTCGGTGGCCGATCGCGCAGTTCCCCGCGCCCCTGACGGGGCGCTGTGGTGTCCCGCAACGAAGATCCGCCGGACAGGTGCCTGCTTAAGCTTCCGGCATGAACGACACCACGCATGGCATAAAGATCAGGCCGGGCGGTTTGGCCGACGCGCCCGCCATTTTGGACATGCTCGACTCCGCGGTCGCCTGGATGAACGGCCGTGGCAACACCGAGCAGTGGGGCACGACACCGTATTCGCAGAAGCCGGGTGGTGTGGAGCGGGTCGAGCGGTACACGACCGAGAACGTGCCGTATATCGCCGAGTGGGACGGCACGCCTGTCGGAGCCATGGTGCTGGACCGCGGGCCCAGCCCGCAGATGCCGATAGCGCCGGCCGCGGAACCCGAGCGGTACGTCCGGCTGCTGGTCTCCGACCGGCGGTACGCCGGCCGGGGCATCGGTGCGGCGCTGCTGGCCCATGCCGCCGAGGAGACCCGGCGGGCCGGAGTGGAACTGCTGCGGGTCGACTGCTGGGCGGGCGGCGGGGGCGAACTGGTCGCGTTCTACGAGCGCAACGGTTTCACCCCCACCGACCGTTTCCTGTCCGGCTCCTGGCCGGGACAGGTCCTGGCCCGGCGGGTCTGCTGACCGTGTGACCCCGACCAGGCCCGGCGGGCCATGGTGCACCGCCTGGAGGAACAAGGGTCCGCCGCGTACGGCCGCCTGAACGTCGTCATCGGCACCCGCACCCCCGCGGACCTGCTCTACGGCACCGAGCTTGCGCACTGGGCCCGCCCGTACTGCGGCGTGACCGTGGACCGGGCCGGCCCCGGATGGACCGGCAACGTCGGGGTCGTCACCACTTTGCTGGACCAGGCGGCGCTCACTGCGCACGACACCACGGCCTTCGTCTGCGGCCCCGAGGCCATGATCCGCGCCACCGCCCGCGAGCTGCTGCACCGCGGCGTCCGCCCACAGCACATCCGCGTCTCCCGCGAACGCAACATGCACCGGGATGAGCACAGCCGCCCTGCGAGCCGCGCGGCGCGAGGGATCCTGGAAGTGAGGCAGCCGGGCGCCCCTGCCCGGCACCGGGACGACCTGGGGAAGTGAGACGGCCATGTTCTGGTACGGCCACGGCGTCGGGGGCTGGGGGCTGTTCGCGATGACGGTGAGCATGGTCCTGTTCTGGGCCTTGATCATCACCGCCGTCGTCCTGCTCCTCCGCGCGCTCGCCCGCCCGCCGCAGGGCGACCGGTTCACCGGGTGGCAGCGGGGCCCGGCCGCCACGAGCGCCGAGCAGATCCTCGCCGAGCGCTACGCCCGCGGGGAGATCGACGAGGAGGAGTACGCCAGGCGCCTGGCCACCCTGCGCGGCTCACCGCCGGGTGCCGCCGGAGGATGACGGGCCGAAGGTCCCCGGACCGGATCCCGAGCGGCCCTCGCCCCGCTGCGGTGGTGGCGGGACTCTGAGGAGGACGACGCCGACCGGTCGGCCGGCGGCACCGGAAGCCGCAGAAGGAGTCCTCACGATGCTGCAGCACCGCACCGTCGGCGATCTGATGACCTGGAACGTCGTACGGGTGGGCCCCGCAACGCCCTTCAAGGAGATCGCCCGGACCCTCGCCGAGCACGACATCACCGCCGTGCCGGTCGTCGACGACGACGGCCGTGTCGTCGGCGTCGTCTCCGAGGCCGACCTCATGCGCAAACCGGCCGGCCGGCCCGACCCCTGCGGCCGCGCCCCCGCACCGCACCTCGAGGCCTGGCAGCGCGCCAAGTCCGAGGCCACCCGGGCGGAGGAGCTGATGTCCGCTCCCCCGGTGTGCGCCCGGCCCGACTGGAACGTCGTGGAGACCGCCCGGCTGATGACCGTTCAGGGCATCAAGCGGCTGCCCGTGGTCGACGGGACCGACAAACTCGTCGGCATCATCAGCCGCGCCGACGTCCTGCGGGTCTTCCTGCGCGAGGACAGCGCCATCGGCGCCGAGATCCGGCACGACCTGCTGGAGGAGACGCTGGGCCTGGCGCCCTCGGACGTCGCCGTCTCCGTCTGCGAAGGCCAGGTCACGCTCACCGGCACCGTCGCCTCCCCCGGGATGATCCCGCTGGTCGAGCACCTGAGCCGGTCCGTCGACGGAGTGGTCTCCGTCCGCCAGGACATCACCTGCAGGACACAGGACACCGCAAGCGGCGCTCGCGTGCGCTGACCCGACCGGCACCGGCGAGGAGACGAAGGATGCACGACAAGCAGAGCACCGTCGGTGACGTCATGACGCGGACCGTCGTCGCCGTCAGCCGCGCCGCACCCTACAAGGAGATCGCCAAAACCCTCGCCGAGTGGGAGGTCAGCGCCGTGCCGGTGCTGGCGGGCGAGGACCGCGTGGTCGGCGTCGTCTCCGAGGCCGACCTGCTGGCCAAGGAGGAGTACAAGGGCGGCGGCCCGGCGGACGTTCCCCTGCCCGGGCGACCCGGTGACCTCGCCAAGGCGCGGGCGCGGACCGCGGAAGAGCTGATGAGCGCCCCCGCGGTGACGGTCCGCTCCGACGCCACCCTGCCCGAGGCCGCCCGCATCATGGCCCTTCAGGGCGTCAAGCGCCTGCCCGTGATCGACGGCGAGGGCAGGCTCACCGGCATCGTCAGCCGCAGCGACCTGCTCAAGGTCTACCTGCGCGGCGACGACGAGATCGCCCGGGAGGTGCGCGACCAGATCGTCTCGCGCCTCTTCCCGCACCGGCGACCGCCCCTCGGCATCCGGGTGGAGGAGGGCGTGGTCACCCTGACCGGCCGCCTGTCAGATCCGGCGATGGCTCCCTTCCTGATCCGCCTCGTACGGGCCGTCGAAGGCGTCGTGAACGTGGACCTGAACCTCGACGGCTGATCCCGCGCTCGCGCCCGGTGATAGAGAGGACGGATCCCATGGACGTACCCGAGCCGGATGCCGTTGCCGTGCAGACACTCGTCACCGCCGCGCTCGCCGCACCCTCGATCCGCGGCTCCCGGCCCTGGCGCTTACAGCCGGACCCCCTGTGCCGGAGCCTTGAGGTGCGGGCGGTCGGCGACCGGGCGGCGCCGGTGGACGACCCGGCCCGCCGGGCCCAGCACCTGTGTGCCGGGGCCGCAGTGTTCAACCTCCGGGTGGCCGCCACGCACCTCGGATGGCACCCGGTCGTACGGCTGCTGCCGGAGCCGGACGATCCCCGGCTGCTCGCCCTCGTCGCCCTGCATGCCTCACCCGCCGTCGGCACCGGCGTCCTGGGCGACCCCGCCCTGCACGAGGCCCTCGCCCGACGCCGCTCGCACCGGCTGCCCTTCACGGGCCGGCCGGCGCCCGAACCGGTGGTGGCGGAGATGACCGCCGCCGCCCGCGCGGAGGGCCCGCGCCTGTACGTACCGGACGCCGCCGCGGCGCACCGCATCCTGGCGCTGACCGCCGAGGGCGAGGAGCGCAGCCGGCGCACCACGCTGCGCGCACGGCAGGGCGGCACGTGGTCGCCCCCGCCGGGAGCCCGCCGCTACGGCGCGGCGTCCCCCGTGTCCGGGCCCCCGGGGCCGACGCGCCGCATCCCGGTGCGCGACTTCCTCGGCCCGGGCCACCCCGAGTACCCGCCCGAGGTGCCCTTGATGTGCCCCGCCCAGCTGGCCCTGGGCCTGACGTGCCGTGACCGGCCGCGCGACTGGCTGCGTGCCGGTCAGGGGCTGCAGCGGGTGCTGCTGCTGGCGGCGGTGCGCGCAGTGCGCACCTCGGCCCTGTACCAGGCGCTGGAATGGCCGGACCTGCGCCGTGCCCTGGCCGGGGGGCGCGGCTGGCCGCAGTTCCTGATCCGCTTCGACTACGGGCCCGACGGCGCTCCCCCGCCCAGGGCCGCGCGGAACGCGGTGACGGCCGGGCGCGAGCCTGTCGGCCGGTGACCGCACGCGCACCGTCCCGGACGCCGGATGACGTCCGGGACGGTGCGCGGCCGGTGGCCGGGAGGCGGTCAGCTGGGGGCGGCCACGGCCACCGGGCACGGGGCGTGGTGCAGGGCGGCGTGGGTGACCGAGCCGATGCGGCGGACGGCGTGGTGCTCCCCCGTGGCGTGCCGGCCGAGAACCAGCAGGGACGCGTGCCGGCTCTGTGTCAGGAGCACCTCCGCCGCGCCGCCCAGCTCGACGTGTTCGACGACGTCGATCCGCGGGTGGCGCTCGCGCCAGGGGCGCACGAGGTCGGCCAGGCGCTGCTGTTCGAGCTGCTCCAGGCCGCCCGCCTCGGAGGCGAGGTAGTACGAGCCCGCGCTCCAGGCGAACAGCGGTGGGATCGTCCAGGCCCGTACGGCCCGTACGCGGGCCCCGCGCGCGGCGGCGGTCTCGAAGGCGAGGTCGAGGGCGGGTGCGGCGGCTTCCACCTCGACGTCCGGCACGCCCACGACGACCTCGCCGCTGCCGGGGCACCCGGCGTCGTCCTCGCGCGGCCTGCGCACGAGGACGACCGGGCCGACGGCCTGCCGCAGCACGCGCAGGGCGACGGAGCCGATGAAATGGCCGACGAGCACGCTGTGGCCACGTGAGCCGAGGACGAGCAGACCGGCCCGGGCGGTCTCGGCCACCAGGGCCGGCACGGCGTCGTCGGGCACGAGCCGGGTGGCGACCTCCAGTTCGGGGTGGGCGGCCGTGACCCGCTGCTCGGCCTCCTTGAGGACGTCCTCCGCCCATTTCTGCTGGATCTCGGCGTCGCCGGCGACCGGGACGTCCAAGGGCCGCCACATCCAGGCGTGCACCAGGCGCAACGTGGCCCCGCGGCGTGCCGCTTCGGCGGCCGCCCAGTCGGCGGCGGTGAGGCCGTGGTCGGTGCCGTCGATGCCGGCGGTGATGGGGGCGGGCATGGTGCCTCCTTGTGTTTGTCGGGCGACGCGCTGGTCAGGCGACGGGGACGAGGGTGACGGGGCAGTGGGCGTGGTGCAGCACCGCGTGGGTGACGGGGCCCAGTTGCAGGCCGAGCGCGTGGCGGGGGCGGTGGGCGGCGAGGACGACGACGTCGGCCCGGGTGCTCGCCTCGACCAGCGCCCGTGCGGCGCCCTCGTAGGTCGATTCGGTGGTGACGTCCACGTCCGGGTACTCCTCGCGCAGCACCGCCGTGGCGAAGGCGGGCACGGCCGCCTCGCACCTGCGCTGCTGGTCGGTGCCTTCCCAGTACAGTTCCGCGGACGGCAGCACGCCCGGCAGGGAGGGGTACTGCCAGGCGTGCAGCACCGTCAGGGAGGCGCCGCGCCGGCGTGCCTCCTGGAAGCCGAAGCGGACGGCGTCGGCGTCCGCCTCGGAGGCGATGCCGACCAGGACGACGCCGTGCGGCTCGCGCACCTGACCGCGTACCACCGTCATCGGGCGGGTGCAGTGGGCGGCCACGCGCAGGCCGACCGAGCCCAGCAGCAGGCCGGTGAAGCCACCGTGGCCGCGGGTGCCGACGACGGTGAGCGCGGCGGTCCGCCCGGCCCGCAGCAGGGCGCGGGCGGCGGGTTCGGTGGTCAGGTGCGGGACGGTCCGCAGCTCCGGGTGGCGGGAGGCGATGCGTTCGGCGGCGGCGTCGGTGACGGCGCGTCCGGCTCGGTAGAGCGTCTGCGCCTCGCCGGGGGGCGTCGTCTCGTGCGGATCGGCCGCGGTCTTCGGCGTGTGCAGGCCCCACGGCCAGCCGCAGACCACTTCCAGGGCGGCGTCGCGCCGCAGGGCTTCCCCGGCGGCGTGGTCGAGGGCCCGCAGCGCGGGATCCGACCCGTCGAAGCCGACCACGACGCGGTCGGCGGTGGGGGCGTCCGTGAGAGCCATGGTCTTCTCCAAGCGCGGAAGGGCTGGAACAGGAGGCCGGCCCGGACGGGCGGGAAGGGGCCGGCGAGGGCGCCGGCCCCGGGCCCGTCACCGAGTGAGCCCGCGTCCAGCCTTCCGTCGCGCGCCGCGGCGCGCCCGGGGCCGTACGGTCCCGGCCGGGCCCGAAGGTCCCGCTCCGCTGCAGGGTTCGGGAGACGCGGGGAAGCGGCTGACGGCCGTGCACCGCGCAATGAGGATCCGCGAGAAGCGGATGAGCCCTCCCGTCAACGGCCCCTGCTTGCCCAGGCGTACGCCCGGCTCGCTCACGAGGCCGGGCGTACCGCTCCCGGCGTCGTCCTGCTCGGCAGCATCGCGACCGAGGAGCTGCCCGGGCAGCGGTGAGAGGTGGTCCCGGTGGTACGACCGGTCGTCGCGGGCGTGGACGGTTCCGAGGAGAGCCTGGCCGCCGCTGCCTGGGCGGCGCAGGACGCGGTGGCACGGGGCGCGCCGCTGCGGATCGTGCACGCGCTGGAGTGGCGGACGAGCAACCTGCAGTTCTCACCGCGGGCCACAACGACGACGTCACCCTTCTCCTCGTCCGGCTGCCGCCCGCGCCCCTGGCCTGCGCCGGCATCGAGCTGCCGTCCGAGCCCTCGGCGGCCGTCACGGGCCGGCGGTTCCTGACGGCCGCCCTCACCACGTGGAAGTGTCACGACGCCCTCGACGACGCCCAGCTGCTCACCTCAGAGGTCCTGACCAACGCCATCTGCCACGCGGCCGGTCCCGTCCAGTTGCGCGTACGGCTGCGCACGGACGAACTCACCGTCGAAGTCACCGACCGCAACCCCCAGCCGCCTCAGCCGCGGATCGCCGGAGCCGGCGACGAATCGGGCCGCGGCCTGCTGCCGCGCACGTGAGTCACCGCGCCGGGCCGCTGCCGTACGGGCCGTAGAGGTCGAGCAGCCGTGTCCGGGCCGAGCGCAGGCGGTGGCCCATCACCTCGATCACGTAGGTGAGCAGCGCGTGGTCGAGCTCCGGGTCGCGCCGGCACAGGCCCAGCACGTCGGCGGCGTCGAATTCCCAGGCCCGCACGATGCTCCTCGCCTCGGCGCCCAGGTGCCACCGGCGGGGCGGGCAGAGCCAGGACCAGCCGAGCAGCCCTCCCCCGCCGACGGTCTCGACGACGGCGGCACGCCGGCCCGGGACGTGCAGGTCGAGGTCGACCGTGCCGTCGCGGATCACCCAGAACCGGTCCGCCCGTGCGCCCTCCGCGAAGATGCGGGTGCCCGCCGGGAACGTCACCTCCCGGCCCCGCTGCAGGAGTCGGTTGCACGGCCCCTGAGGGATGGCTTGCAGTACACCGGTTCGCTGCATGGTGCCTTCTCCTTCCGCGAGGCCCCGCCCGTAGGGCTGCCTGCCGCTCCCACACTGACCGGTGTTCCCCGGTGCCGGGCAGGGCCTACGGGGTACGGGCGGGGGCCGATGGGCCCGTCGGTCCCCCTGCCCCGGGAGTGCGGACGGCAAGGATCGCCAGGTCGTCGTGGCCGTCGCTGGGGTGTTCCTCCGCCAGGAGGCGGCACAGCTGCTCCACGGGGAGCCGGGCATGGCGCGCGGCGAGGGCTGCCAGTTGCTCCATGCCGGTGTCGATGGAGTGCCGGGGATGCTCCACCAGGCCGTCCGTGAACAGCACCACGGTGCTTCCCGGCCGCAGGGGATGTACGTGGTCGGGGCGCGGCAGATCGGCGTCGACGCCGAGCGGCAGCCCGGGCTCGGCGTACAGAAACTGCGTCCGGCCGTCCGGGGCGACGACGAGGGGCGGCAGGTGGCCGGCGCTCGACCAGTGGAGGGTCCACCCGTCGGCGGCGGGCTCGATGCGGGCCAGGCAGGCCGTGGTCACGGGTGACTCGGCGATGGCGAGGAGGGTGTCGTCGAGCTGCCCGAGGACGGAGCTGGGCGGGGTGCGCCGGTCGTAGAGCAGGGCGCGGAGCATGTTGCGGGTCTGGGCCATGGTGGCCGCGGCCTTCAGGTCGTGCCCGACCACGTCCCCGATGACGGCGGCACAGGCGCCGTCGGGCAGCAGCAGCGTGTCGTACCAGTCGCCCCCCAGGTGGTGGCCCGGTGCGGTGGCGGGGCGGTACTCGGCGGCCGCGCCGAAGGGCGCCAGGTCGGGCAGCCGGGGCAGGAGCAGGCGCTGGAACTGCTCGGCGCCGGAGCGGACCTGGTCGTACAGCCGGGCGTTCTCGATGGCCACGCCGGCGGCGCCGGCCAGGGCGAGGACGACGGCCTCGTCCTGCTCGTCGAAGGGTTTGCCGTCGCGGCGGTCGGACAGGTAGAGGTTGCCGTAGACGTGCCCGCGGACGCCGATGGCGACACCGAGGAGGGTCCGCATCGGGGGGTGGCCCTGGGGGAAGCCCGCGGATCCGGGGTGGTGCGGGAGGTCGTCGACGCGCAGTGGTTCGGGATGCTCGATGAGGTGACCGAGCAGTCCGCGCCCGTGCGGCAGGTCCACTCCCGCGAGATTCGCCCGCTCCTGGTCGTTCAGCCCGAGGGGGATGAACTCCTCCAGTGCGGTGCGCTCCTCGTTCAGCACGCCCAGGGCGCCGTAGCGGGCGTCGACCAGCTCCATCGCAGCGGTGATGATGCGCCGGAGCACCACGGGCAGGTCCAGTTCGCGGCTGACGGCAAGGACTGCGTCCAGCAGCGCCTGCATCCTTCCCTGGGCGCGGCCCAGTTGGCCGACCTGCTCGGCGATGCTTTCCAGGCCCTCGTCCAGGGACGGCCCGGGCACGCCGTCCCGCGGCTGCTGCTCCTGCTCGTTCTCGCCCACCACACCTCGCATCACGCTGGACACACCGCCGGGGCGGCCCCGTCCCGGTCACGCTAGGGCATCGTGATCAAGCAGGGTGGGCGCGGCGTCGCACCGTCACCTGTCCGAGCGCACTTGTGTGCCCCGGCGGGCACCCGGCACCGACGCCGCGATGTCAGGCCAGGTTCTTCTCCAGCGCGGCGATGTAGCGCAGGGTGTCGACGTGGGTGTGGGCGGGCTCCGGTGGCAGTGTCGGGACGATGTCGTTGTTGTTGACGAAGCGGAACGCCGGGGCGGGGTGGTGGCGTCGGAGAGCCAGTCGCGGATCTGGGCCGGCTCCGTGCCGCGGAAGGCGGTGACGATCATGTGGTGGCTGGCGACGGTGTACGCCTGGGTGTCCTCCAGCGGGAAGGGCGGCGTGAACCGTGTGCGGTGGCGCCGCACCTTCTCGAAGCCCTCGAGGCTGTAGCCACGGCAGCGGTGGTCGATGGCCGAGGGCAGGGGCACGGTGGGGTTCTCCGTTCGGGACGTACGACGCGGGGGCGCCGACAGATCTGGCCACTCCACGTACGGGACAAAGAACCCGCCCGCCCACCTTCACTCGAATGGATGAGCAGGTTGTCGCCCTGCTCATCCGCGCCGGCGGGGAGTGCACCGCATGGGCAGCCGACCCGTGCCAAGCGTGATTCTCGGCTGCGGGGTCGGTGCCGGCGCTCCCTGAGGCAGGCGCAGCCGCCAGCGCGCGGCGAGAGTCGCGAGGGCGAGGGTGGTCTCGGTCATGGCGAAGGCTTCCCCGATGCATTTGCGGCTGCCGGCGCCGAAGGGCAGGAAGGCACCGCGTGGGATGGTGGCGGCGTTCTCGGGCAGCCAGCGTTCGGGGGCGAATCGGTGCGGATCGGGGAACAGCCGCGGGTTGCGGTGCAGCACATGAGCGCTCCACACGACGGTGGTGCCCGCGGCGACAAGATGCCCTGCCAGCCGGGTGTCGGTGGTGGCGATGCGCGTGACCGCCCAGACGGGCGGGTGCAGGCGCAGGGTCTCCGTGAGGATGCGTCGCGTGCAGACCAGTCGGGGAACGACGGCCGCGTCCGCCGGCGTGCCGGCCAGGACCCTGTCGATCTCCTCGTGCAAGGCGGACTCCGCCGTCGGGTCCCGGCCCACGTGGTACAGGGCCCAGGCCAGTGTGTTGGCCGAGGTCTCGGTTCCCGCGACGAGGAGCGTCATCACCTGGTCGTGGATGCCGCGGTCGGTCAGTCCCTGTCCGGTCTGCGGGTCCCGGTGGGCGAGCAGCAGCGACAGCAGGTCACCGTGTTCCCGGGGGGAGGCACGGTAGATCCGGATGATGTCCTTGATGACGCGGCGCAAGGTGCCCAGTGCGGCGGCGAAGCGCCGGTGTCCCGGATAGGACAGCCCCCACGGTACGAGCATTCTCCAGTAGAGGCCGCGCAGGACTTCGGGCAGGGCATGCTGGATTTCCGCGACGGCGTCGGCCCCCAGGGGGCCGGCGCAGAGGGTCCTGGCGGCGACCTTGACGGCGTAGGCGTACATCTCAGCGCTGATGTCCACCGTCCGGCCGGGCGCCCAGGATGCGGTGATGCTCTCCATTTCGTCACGCATCACCGGCGCATAGGCCGCTATGTGGACGGGGTGAAAAAGCGGCTGCAAAAGCCGCCGCTGTCCGCGGTGTTCGTCCCAGCTGCAGGAAGCAAGGCCGTTCCCGACGAGCAGCCGAGAGGTCTCGATCAGTGGGCCGCCTTTGTCGAAGGTCCGTGGGTTGAACAGCACCTCTTTGGCGGAATCGGGCCGGCAGGCCACATAGGCGCGGTGCGGGCCGAGCCGGATCTCGGCCACGTCGCCGCAGCCGCTCAAGGATGCCAGGAGATCGAGGGGGTGACGGCTGAGCGGGATGAGGTGCCCCAGCATGGGCAGGCCTCCGGGAGCGGCTTTCATCGGCTGCCGTCCGCGAACCGGGCCGACCGGATCATCATGATGCTGGTCGTGACGACCCAGGAGAACAGCAGGACATAGGGCAGGCAGGCGGCGGGTCCCATCGGGGCGGCCCAGCCGCGGCGCACCAGGATCAGGAAATCAGCGGCCAAGTTGACCCCGCCTGCGACGAAGGCGTACCACGCGATCCAGCGGGGGAACAGCCGGCTGCGCAGGATGTGGTGTCCGGCGAAGCCCAGGGCGAAGGCAAGGGGAGCGCTCGTGGCGAAGAGCACCGCGATGGCGCCTTCCATGAAGGCTCGCATGGCTGCCCACCGGGCCGGGTCCGCCGCCATGCGGTGGGCGGTGAGCCACAGGGAGTTGGCCATGACGTAGTTGCCGGCCATGAGCGTGAACGGGATGACGACCAGCCATTTTCTGTCCGATCGGGGTGGGATCCCGATGGCTCGGGCGAGCCCGAAGGAGAAGGGGATCGCCAACATCACGCCGATGTCGACGGCCATGACTTGTACGAGGTCCGCGATGTCGTGGCGGTGGTACCACGCTGCGATCGACGCGTCGGACTGGGCGACCACGGGAAACAGGTGCGGGAAGTTTCCGGTCAGGGGCAGGATCGCCAGGCACAGCGGCGCAATGCTCAGTCCCGCCCAGCCGGCGGCTCGGATGCCGGCGTCAGGGCCGGGGTTCACGTCCGGCCCCCGTTCTCATCGCAGGCGGCTGTGCTGTGCGGGGTGCGAAGTGGCCGTATCGGGCCGCCCAGTCCACACGGTGCGGACGCGTCCCGTACCGGGAATGGTAGCGAGGGCTCCAGCGGGTCCATTCCCCCCAGCCCACCGTGAAATTGTCCAGTCCGTCGATGAAGAGGGACAGCTGTCGCCGGTCGGATGTGTGGACGCGGGCCCGTTCCCTCAGGTCGACCCATCGGTCGATGGTGTTGTGGAGAATGGCGGCGGCTTTGTCGATCGCTTCCTGGAGCGACGACTGTTCTTCAACCTGAATCCGGCGCACGATATTGTGCTCCACGCCGGTGAACAACTCGGGCTCGCAGGACAGGAGGTCCTGCATGATCCATACGCAGTCCACATGGCAGCCGACCAGGTCCTGGACGAGGGGTTCACGCATGACGTCCTCCGTGAGTTCCAGCCCGGTGATGCTGTACTCCACGAAGCTGGTGTCGATGCGCTGCCCGACCGACTTGCGCCGATAGGCGACATAATCGGCGAGCGAACGATGGGCCTGGTCGTCGAGGACTCCGACCACTCCTTCCATGTAGTTCTGGAAGTTCCCTCTCCAACGCCGGTACTGGACGGGGGTCAGTTCCGAGGTGAACCGCGTGTCGATGTCACGGAACATCCTGCCCCAGGCCGTGTCGTCCCCCGCGTAGGAAGTACGGAACGAACGTATGCAGGCGTCGTGCAGCTGGGTGCGTTCCGCGTTGACCACATCGTCGAACCGGTCGTCCCGCAGGGCGATCGCCGCTGAGTAGTCCGCGATGACGCGCAGCTTTTCCGGGGGGCAGTGTGCGTAGGCGAGGGCGCACATGGCCGCAAGGTCTTGCGCGACGTCCGCCTTCGCGCGATCTTCCGTCTCGCTGGTGCCGAAGGACAGGTACCACGCCTGGTGCCGGTCCTTGACCTCGGAGTAGTGGCGGTTGAATTCGAGCGGGTACGGATACCGGATCCGGGGGACCCGCAGTTCCCCCGCCTCCGGGTGGCGGAAGCGCAGCTCTTCTATGGTGTGGTCGGTACGGGTGGTGGCCGGCAACGTCGTCTCCTTCCCCTGGGGGTCAGACGGTTTATTGCTCCGTGTGACGGCGGCGGACGATCATTCGGAGCCTGTCGGGGAAGAGGGACACGCCGGGGCGCAGTACGACGGAGCTGCCCGGGGCCGGATGCACGGTCCACCGCTCGGCAATCACGGCGAGCACGACCGCGATTTCATGAATGCCGTAGTGCTCTCCGATGCACCGTCGTCCGCCTTCGCTGAAGGGGAGGTAGGAGCCTTTGACCGGACGCGGGCACGTGGGCAGCCAGCGGTCGGGATCGAACCGGTCCGGGTCGGCGAACAGCAGCGGGTTGTTGTGCAGCGCGTGATAGGGCAGCAGGACCATGGCGCCGGCGGGAAGCGGCACTCCGCCCAGTTCGGTGTCGGCCACCACACGCTTGGAGTTGAGGTAGAACGGGGGGTACATCCTCAAGGTTTCGTCGATCACCCGCCGTACATAACCCAGTTGCTGCACACGGCGGTCGTCCGCCTGTCCTGCGTCCAGGACCCCATCGACTTCTTGGCACAGCCGGGCCTGGACGTCCTGGTGCCGCCCCAGGAGATGGACGGCCCAGCTCATGGTGGTGGCAACGCTCTCACTTCCACCCCAGATCAGGGCCATCACATAGTCGCGGATTTCCTTGTCGGAGAGGGGTTGGCGAGTGAGCGGATCCCTGTGTCCCACCAGCGCGGACAGCAATGTCCCGTCATCGTCGCCGCCGGACCGGGCCGCGCTGATCAGACGATGGACGGTGGCGTCCATCCGGGCGGCTGCCGTGTCGTAACGGCGATTCGGCGGCAAGGGCAGCCTGGCCGCCCATCCAGGGAGCAACGCCCTCGGGAGGAGTCCACCCATCACGACCGGAAAGGTCTCGGAGAACTCCTGGGCATCGGCTGCCGTGAACTTCTCGCCGAAAAGCGTCCGGTTGAGGTTCTCCAACGTGATGGTGCGGAAAGCCGCGTTCACGTCGACGGTCTGACCGTCCCGCCACGTCCCTGTCCGTTTCCGCGCCACCTGATACAGGTCCTCCGTGTAGCGGCCGACGTGGGACTGCCGCAGATGAGGCTGGAGCCTCTTGCGCTCCCGCCGCTGCGCTTCGCCGTACGACGTTCCGAGTCCCGCGCCCACGGTGGGCATGGCCTTCTCGTACTGACGCCCCGGCGCGTAGAGTCCGGCGTCCTGCAACAGCACGCGTGTCACCAGCGCGGGGGCGTTGATCACATAGACCGGACGCCGACCGAGCCGGATGAGGGCGATATCGCCTTGCTGATGCACCTTGCCGATGAACCCCAGGGGGTCCCGGAGCAACTGCAGTACATGCCCGACGACAGGAGCTCCGGGTACCTCGACCAACATCGCCGAGCGGGTCTCGGGTGCCTTCGCTGACATCCGGTCTCCTCCTTTCGCATCGTGGAGCGACGTTTCACGAGTCCCTGGCGGTGGCGGCATCGGCGAGCCGGCGCAGGGCCCGTACCGCGGACGCGGGCAAGCCGCCCCGGCGAAGGGCCTGGCATGCCTGTCTGCGGCGGGCTTTGATCAGGTCCTCGACCTGGGCGCGCGCCGGTGGCGGTGAGGATGGCGCGGATGCGCTCGGCACCCTCTTCGCCGAGGCGCGGGCTGCCGGTCAGTCGCCGCAGTGTTTCCCGCTGCGCCGCATCGGCATTGCGCAGCGCGAGGGCAAGCAGGACGGTGTGCTTGCCCTCCCTCAGGTCGTCCACGGGGGATTTGCCGGTCGCCTCGGTGGCTCCGAAGACACCGAGCAGGTCGTCGCGCAGCTGGAACGCCTCGCCCAGTGGCACGGCGTAGGCGCTCAGGACGTCCAGAGTGCCGGGTCCTGCACCGGCGACGGTGGCGCCGATGTGCAGGGGGCGTTCCACCGTGTATTTGGCGGTCTTGTAGCGGATCACCTTCAGCGGGACCTCGATGCCGCCGCTGAAATCCCCCGTGGTCATCAGGTCGAGGTACTGGCCGTACATCACCTCTGTGCGCATCGCGTCGATCACCGGCCAGAGAAATGCCAGACGGGCGGGTGGCAGAGCGGCGGTGTGCAGGATTTCGTCGGACCAGGCCAGGGCGAGGTCTCCCAGGAGCACGGCGGCTGCGGAGCCCAGGCGTTCGGCCACCTCGCGGGAGCGGCCGGGGCGCAGGCGGTGGGTGAAGGCACGGTGCACCGTCGGGCGACCGCGGCGGATGGCGGAGCGGTCCATGACGTCGTCGTGGATGAGGGTGAAGGCGTGGAACACCTCCAGTGAGGCGGCCACTTTGATCACCGCCGTGTCGTCACCCGTACCGCCGGCGGCATACCAGCCGCACGCGCACAGCAAGGGGCGCAGCCGCTTGCCGCCGCCCAGGACGAACTCCCCGAGGATCGCCACGACTTCTGTCGGCAGGTACTGGGCGGTGGCAGCGCGCGCCTTGTCGTCGAGGAAACCTCGCAGGCAGGCATCGACGGCCTGGTGAATGCCCGGCAGGTCCACCCGGCTTGTGGAGCAAGCTGTGGGCGAGGTCATGAGAGGCTGCCTTCCGCTGATGTCCTGGCTCGGTGGGCATCAGGGTGGGAGCCATCCGCTACAGCGCGAAGAGGCGCAACCCCGGCGCACGGAAGCGCACACCGGCCTCTCCCGAGCCACAACGCGCCCTGATGTGAGGCAAAGCTTCCGGTCGGCCGGTGGGATGACGGGCCGAAGGTCCCGGGACCGGCTTCCGGGCGGCCCTCGCCCCGCTCGGGGGCCTGGCATGACTCCTTCCCCGGCGGACGCCCGCACCCGCCACCACGCCTGGGCACGGGCCCACGGCACCGACATGCCCGAAATCACCGACTGGACCTGGTCGTAGAGCGGTCGCCGAACCACTGGAGGTCAGGCCACGGCGCCCGCCACTGCGGACATCGCGGCCAGCTCGTCGAGACCGTGCACCACCACGTCGGCACCGTGGCGGAACATCTGCGTCATCCGCCGGACGTCCCCGGCGGGCGTGAGCCCGACGACGTGGCCGAAGCCCGCCCGTGCGGCGGCTGCGACCCCGTACGGGCAGGCGTCCACCACGGCCGTCCCATGGGGGCCGGCGCCCAGCAGCCGGGCGGCGTGGTGCAGCAGTGCCGGGTCCGGTCGCGCGGGCAGGCGCAGGCGGGTCCGGTCGTCCCCGTCGAGCACCACGTCCAGCAGGGGCAGCACTCCTCGTGCGGCGAGCAGACCACGGGCGCGGGCGGTGCCCGACACGGCGGCGCAGGCGATGCCCCGGGCGTGCAGCGCCGTGAGGAGTTCGACGGTTCCCCGCCGGATGCCGATGCCGTAGTGGTGCAGGTACCTGCGGAGCATCTCCTGCTGGTGGACGGCGAGGCCGTGCGTGATCCGCGCGGCTGCGTCGTAACCGCCCACCGGTAGTCCCCGTGCTTCGAGGAACGAGGTCACCGCGCTCAGCAGGTGGCTCCCGTCCAGGAACCGCGCCACCTCCGTCTGCGGATCGGGGCCCGCCGCCCCCGAACCCGGTGCGTGCGTGCACAGGTACTCGTCCAGGACGTAGGTCCAGGTGGCCGCCTGCACGTGTACGAGGTCGGTGACGACCGAGTCGGCGTCGAGGACGACCGCGCGGATGCGCGGGGGCAGGACCGGGCAAGCGTGGTCGGGTACACGGGCGAGCGGGCGCATCGGCTGCCTCCTCAAGTCGCTGACGGCACCCATCACAGGGCATGGCGTCCCTGTGGCCCATGGGCCACAGGGCCCGTGCCTCCCGCCGTCCGGCCGCGTACCCTGCCCGGTCAGACCGGGAAGGCCCCCGCCTCCACGACCTCCGCATTCAGCTCGCACCAGGCGGTCGAGGTGCCACCGGAACGCGCGCGGTTGCCGAAGCCGAGGTAGACGAAGCCGTCGGGTTGGTGACAGACGACGTACCCGGTGAACGCACTGCCGTGGCACGTGATCGATGCGCCGTGCCCACGGCTGCCCCTCTGGTAGTGCCACGCATCGCAGGAGAAGGACGACGTGGCGGTGGTGCCGGAAGTCGAGGCGGAAGCGGGCGCTGCGCCGGTCACGGCACCCGCACCCGCCAGGGCGAGCACCATGCCCACGGTTGCGGCCCGGAAGCGGATTTTCATGTGCCCTCCTGTCGATGTTCTGTTCGATCAATGCGGAAGGGAACGTTACTCCCGGGTGCCCCACCGGACAGGGCTGCAGTCCCGCCGGAACGGAGTTGGCCGGGAACCGTTCGTACGAGCGTCCCGGCGCCGAGGAGCCGACGGCCCCGACCGGATTCATGAGCCTCGACGACGGCGACCTGCCGAAGAACGCGCGCGTCTACCTGTGCGGCCCCCTGCCGTTCATGCGCGCTGTCCGCGACGAGCTGCTCCGCGTCGGGGTGCCGGCGCGTGACATCACGTACGAGGTCTTCGGCCCCGACCTGTGGCTGGCCGACGCCACCGCGTGAAGGCCCCGTGCGCGGCCGCCTACCGCCGTCAGCGGTGCGCGGCCTCGTCGAGGGTGAAGCGGATGAACTCCCCTTCGGGCCACCGGTCGGTGCCGAACCACCAGCCGGCACGGATGGTGCGCGGCAGCGTGAACGCACCGAAGCGGGTCTCCCCCTCGAAGACGGCGCCGAAGGGGTGTTCCGCGTACCCGCGCCGATCGGGGTTCCCCCACCGGGGCACGGCGACCGACTCCAGGCGGCCGGAAGGCGACACGCGCAGGGTGACGGCGAAGTCCTGCTGGTATTCCTCCACACCTATGCGGATGTGCGCCACCGTCTGCTGCTCATCGACCGGCTCCCAGCGCACCGCCGGCCCCAGGGCCACTGGCGGCACGAGGGGGAATTCACAGGCCAGGCGGCCGGCCGCACTGCGGGTGATGTCGGGGCCGGAGCCGGACATGACGGGCACGGCGTGCAGCAGCCGCCATCGCATCTCGCCGGTGCTGCTGCTGTAGCGGTCGAAGCCGCTGACGGGCAGTCCCGCGAGGCGCGACCCGGCCGCCCAGATCAGCCCCCGCGGCGGCGCGAGCACCTGGTGGGCACCGAAGCGCCGCCAGGTGCCCATCCGGATCTCGCCGTGCATGACCAGCTCGACCGCTTGCAGCAGGGGCGCGCCCGGTGCGATGGCGCGGGCCAGCCACCTCCGCACGGGCGACGGCAGACCGTCGGTCATGTCCGGGGTGAACCGGGCCGGTGACGCCGTGGGGGCGGCCAGGGCGGCCCACTCCCGCCGTACCCGCCGGGGCAGTGGAAGGCATCCGGTCATCACGACCTCCCCGGGCCCGGTTCCGTCCGCCGGGCCCACGCCACCGACATTGGCTCTCTCCCGCGGCTGGCGCCAGGGCCGAACGGCACCGGGAGGCGACCGCCGCCGTTCGGTCCCCCTCGGGCCCGGCGTCCGTCGGCATCCGCGGGACCTTCGACCCCGTGACTGCGGCTCGCCGGGGATCCGACGGTGGGAGGAACGCGCTGAGCCGTACGGATTCCCGCTCGCGGAGGCACACCATGACAACGCACCGCACGTCCCGCCGGCACCACCGGATGCGGCGCCCCTGCGACCGGTACCAGGACCGGCTCTGCGCCTGTCTGTTGATCCTTCTCGTCCTCGCCCTGGCCGTCGTCCCGTTCCTGGTGGGCAGGAGCACCCATGCCGCCGCGATACGGACGGCGGTGGAGCAGTCGGCCGCCAGGCACCAGGTCACCGCGCACGCGGCCACCGAGGTGCAGGGGACCTCCTCCGGGTTCGGCGGCCAGTGGGCGCAGGTCCGCTGGACCGACGCCCGGGGTGTCCCCCACCTCGGCCTCGCCGACGTCCCCGGCGACACCGCGCAGGGCGCAGCGGTCCAGGTGTGGGTGGACGGGAAGGACAGGATCGTCCCGCCTCCGACGACCCGGCAGGAGGCGCTGACCACGGGTTGTTTCACCGGCATGGTGGCGGCCCTGGTGCTGTTGCTCGCCTACCTCGCTGCCCGGGCCGGGCTCGTCGCTGCGATCGACCGCAAGCGGTACGAGCAGTGGGCCGCCGAGTGGCGGGTCGTGGAACCGCTCTGGTCGAAGCGGCTGCACAGGTGACGGCACCGGGCCGGGCAGGGACGCTCGCCCCCGTGCCGGGGACCTTCGGTCCCTCGCCGCGTGGCAGGGCGCCGGCAGACAGTGGTCTCGGCAAGGGTGCGCATCATCCCTGCCCTATCGGCTCTTTCCCCGGAGGCTCTCATGCCCGGCACGATCACCGTCGGACTGGACGGAACGGACCACAGCCTCGCCGCAGCGGACTGGGCGGCGGCCGAGGCCGCGCGCCGCGGCGCGGCACTGCGGCTCGTCCACGCATGGACGTGGCAACCACTGGATGCGGCCGTCGCCGCGGACGCGGACGTGCAGCAGCAGTGGGCTGCCGGAGCACTGCGCGAGGCGCAGGAGAGGCTGAGCGCCGCGTTCCCCGACCTGACGGTGACGAGCGAGCTGGTTCCGGCCGATCCCGTGCCTGCGCTGCTGGCCGAGGCGGCCCGGGCCGATCTGCTCGTCCTCGGTTCCCCGGGCCATGGAGCAGTGGTCGGCCACCTCCTGGGCTCCGTCTCCCTGAAGGTGCTGCGCCAGGCGGTGCGGCCGGTGGTCGTGGTGCGCCCCGCGCGCCCGGACGAGCCCCGGCCGACGAGGGACGAGGTGGTCGTGGGCGTGCAGGAGACGGAGGAGACCGGCGGGCCGGTGCTGGAGTTCGCCTTCGCCGCAGCGGCGGCCCGCGACGCGCGCGTCCGGGCCGTACGGGCCTGGACCGTTCCACCGGTCTTCGCCTGGAGCCCGGGCTCGATGTACCTGGCCGATGAGGCCGGTGGCCTGGAGGCGCTCGAACGCGAGCGGCTGGCCGAGGCCCTGCGCCCCTGGCGGGAGAAGTACCCGCAGGTCGAGGTCGTCGAGCACGTGGAGATCGGCAGCGCAGCGGAGGTCCTGCTCTCCAACGGCTCCGGCGCCGCCCTCATGGTCGTCGGACGCCGCCTGCCCGGCAGTCACGACCTCCGGCGGCTCGGGTCGGTCGCCCACGCGGCGCTGCACCACGCGCTGTGCCCCGTCGCCGTGGTCCCTCACGCGTGACCCTCGCAGAACCGACCGGCGAGCAAACGTCCTGAACGATCGGAGAGAGTGATGACCGTGGTGACCGAGCCCGCAGCCGACGCCGCCGCCGGCGCCTGGCACGGGTTCGCCGGACAGGACTGGCGCGAGCGGATCGACGTACGGGACTTCATCCAGGCGAACGTCACCCCCTACCGGGGGGACGCCTCCTTCCTGGCGGGCCCGACCGAACGGACCCGCGCCGTGTGGAGCCGCGTCACCGCGCTGTTCCCGGAGGAACGGCGCAAGGGAATCCTCGACGTCGACTCCGCGACGCCCTCGACCATCACCTCGCACCGCCCCGGATACATCGACCGGGACCGCGAGCTGATCGTCGGCCTGCAGACCGACGCCCCGCTCAAGCGCGCGATCATGCCCAACGGCGGCCTGCGGATGGTGGAGAACGGCCTGCGCGCCTACGGCTACGAGCCCGACCCGTTCATCACCAAGGTCTTCGGCACCTACCGCAGGACCCACAACGACGGCGTCTTCGACGCCTACACCCCCGAGATGCGCCGGGCCCGCAAGGCGGGCATCATCACCGGGCTCCCGGACGCCTACGGGCGGGGACGCATCATCGGGGACTACCGCCGGGTGGCGCTGTACGGAGTGGACCGGCTCATCGAGGCCAAGCGGGCCGAGCGGGCACGGCTGGACGGCGTGCCGTCCACCGAGGACGTCATCCGCGACCGCGAGGAGCTCGCCGAGCAGCTGCGGGCGCTTCAGGAGCTGAAGGGCATGGCGGCCGGCTACGGCTGCGACGTCTCCCGCCCCGCCGTCACCGCCCACGAGGCCGTGCAGTGGCTGTACCTGGGCTACCTGGCGGCGGTCAAGGAGCAGAACGGCGCGGCCATGTCCCTGGGCCGCACGTCGACGTTCCTCGACGTGTATCTCGAACGCGACCTGACGGAAGGCCGCATCGACGAGAGCCACGCCCAGGAGCTCGTCGACGACTTCGTGATCAAGCTGCGGATCGTGCGCTTCCTGCGCACGCCGGAGTACGACGAGCTGTTCTCCGGTGACCCGACCTGGGTGACGGAGACGATCGGCGGCATCGGGACCGACGGCCGGCCCCTGGTCACCCGCACCTCCTTCCGCTTCCTGCGCACCCTGTACAACCTCGGCCCGGCCCCCGAGCCGAACCTGACGGTTCTGTGGTCGCCGGCGCTGCCCGAGGGCTTCAAGCGCTACTGCGCCCAGGTCTCCATCGACACCAGCTCCATCCAGTACGAGTCGGACGACCTGATGCGGCCGCGCACCGGCGACGACACCGCCATCGCCTGCTGCGTGTCGGCCATGACGGTGGGCAAGCAGATGCAGTTCTTCGGCGCGCGGGTCAACCTCGCCAAGGCACTGCTGTACGCGATCAACGGCGGCCGGGACGAGAGGACCGGCGAGCAGATCGCTCCGCCCTGCCCACCTCTGACCGGCGAGTACCTGGACTACGAGGAGCTGCGCGCGGCGTACGACCGGATGCTGGACTGGCTGACGGGGACGTACGTCGACGCGCTCAACGTCATCCACTACATGCACGACAAGTACGCCTACGAGCGGCTGGAGATGGCCCTGCACGACCACCCCGTGCGGCGCACCATGGCCTGCGGCATCGCCGGCCTGTCGGTGGCCGCCGACAGCCTCTCGGCCGTCAGGCACGCGCGGGTGCGGGTGATCCGCGACAGTACCGGCCTTGCGGTCGACTACGAGGTGGAAGGCGAGTACCCGGCCTACGGCAACAACGACGAGCGCGCGGATTGCCTCGCCTGCGACCTCGTCGCCTCGTTCATGGCCAAAATCCGCCGGCACCCCACGTACCGCGGTGCCGAGCACACCCAGTCGGTGCTCACCATCACCTCCAACGTCGTCTACGGCAAGCACACCGGCAACACCCCCGACGGGCGGCGGGCGGGTGCTCCCTTCGCGCCCGGCGCCAACCCCATGAACGGCCGGGACCGCCACGGCATGGCGGCCTCCGCCCTCTCGGTGGCCAAACTGCCCTACGACCAGGCCCTCGCCGTACCGGCCCTCCCTGCTCCGGGCGGGACCGGCCGGGACCATCGGCCCCTGCTCGAAGGACTTTTCGCCTCATCCGGCCCCCTTCCGGCGCGGTTGATCATGTGACGGCGGCCGGGAAGAGTCATGGCTCCCCCTCACCGAGTCCTTCGCGGCCGTTGTCTTCAGCACCATGCGAGCGGAGGTCCCCCAGCAGTGGACACGGTGGGTACGAAGGGGAGGGAGCCCGCACAGGGGCGCCCCCAGGCCGGCGAAGGGGCCGCCGTGGCGCCCCGCAGCACGGTGGTGGAGTGGCTGACGACCACCGACCACAAGAAGATCGGAACGCTCTACCTCGTCGCGGCGTTCGTGTTCTTCGTCGTCGGTGGCCTCATGGCGCTGCTGATGCGGGCGGAACTGGCCCGTCCCGGCATGCAGATCATGTCGAACGAGCAGTTCAACCAGGCGTTCACGATGCACGGCTCGATCATGCTGCTGCTCTTTGCGATGCCGCTGTTCACCGGATTCGCCAACTGGCTCATGCCACTGCAGATCGGCGCGCCCGACGTGGCCTTCCCCCGGCTGAACATGCTGGCCTTCTGGCTGTTCCTGTTCGGCTCGCTGATAGCGGCCTGCGGATTTTTGACCCCGCAGGGCGCGGCGGACTTCGGCTGGTTCGCGTACGCGCCGCTGTCGGACTCGGTGCACTCCCCCGGGGTCGGCGCCGACATGTGGATCATGGGTGTGGCGCTGTCCGGCTTCGGTTCCATCCTGGGCGCCGTCAACTTCATCACCACGATCATCTGCATGCGCGCACCCGGCATGACCATGTTCCGGATGCCGATCTTCACCTGGAACGTGCTGCTGACCGCGCTGCTCATCCTGCTGGTCTTCCCCGTCCTGGCGGCAGCCCTGTTCGCCCTGGAAATGGACCGCAAATTCGGCTCGCACGTCTTCGACCCCGCCAACGGCGGCGCGCTGCTGTGGCAGCACCTGTTCTGGTTCTTCGGCCACCCAGAGGTCTACGTCCTGGCGCTGCCGTTCTTCGGCATCGTCTCCGAGATCATCCCGGTCTTCTCCCGCAAGCCGATGTTCGGCTACTGGGGCCTGATCGCGGCCACCATCTCCATCGCCGGCCTGTCGGTGACGGTATGGGCCCACCACATGTACGTCACCGGCGGCGTCCTGCTGCCGTTCTTCGCCTTCATGACCTTCCTCATCGCCGTGCCGACCGGCGTGAAGTTCTTCAACTGGATCGGCACCCTGTGGAAGGGCTCGCTGTCCTTCGAGACCCCGATGCTGTGGACCACCGGATTCCTGCTCACCTTCGTCTTCGGCGGTCTGACCGGCGTCATCCTGGCCGCGCCCCCACTGGACTTCCACGTCTCCGACTCGTACTTCGTCGTCGCGCACTTCCACTACACGCTCTTCGGCACCGTCGTCTACGCGATGTTCGCCGGCTTCCACTTCTGGTGGCCGAAGTTCACGGGGAAGATGCTCGACGAGCGACTGGGCAAGGTCACGTTCTGGACGCTCACGGTGGGCTTCCACTGCACCTTCCTCGTCCAGCACTGGCTGGGCGCCGAGGGCATGCCGCGCCGCTACGCCGACTACCTCGCCTCCGACGGCTTCACCGCACTGAACACGGTGTCGACGATCGGCTCGTTCCTGCTCGGTCTGTCCTTCCTGCCGTTCTTCTACAACGTCTGGAAGACCGCCAAGTACGGCAGGAAGGTCGAGGTCGACGACCCCTGGGGCTACGGCCGCTCGCTGGAGTGGGCCACCTCCTGCCCACCGCCCCGGCACAACTTCGCCTCCCTGCCGCGCATCCGCTCCGAGTCCCCGGCGTTCGACCTGCACCATCCCGAGGTCGCCGAACTCGAGCCCGCCCGCCCCTGAGATCGATCCTCCGAGGAGACTGCGCATGTCCGACGTCGTCCTGGCACTCGCAGGGGCGGTGCTGTGCGCCTCCGGCTGCACCTGGTACCTGCCGGCCGTCGCCGATCTGCGGGCCGGCGACGACCGGCCGTCCTCCCGGCGGCTCGCCGCCCGGGCCTGCCTGACCGGATGGACGACGTGCCTGCTGGTCACCGTGCTCATGTGCGTGCCCGGGCCCCGTCAGGCGCTCTTCGCCGTGGCCGGCGTCGGCGCCGCGGCCACGGTGCTCCTGCGACTGCGGGCCGGCGCGCACCACCGCGCGGAACGACGGGAGACGCGTGCCTGCTGGGCGGCCCTGGGCCACACTCCGCCCGGGGCCGGCACCGGGGCGTCCCCGCGGGCCTTCCTCGTGTGGATCCTGTGCGGGGCGGCTCTCGCCTCGGCCGCCGGAGCGGCCCTTTTGCTGCTCGCCGACGCCACGACCGCGGTGGCGACCGCCCTGACCGTCACGGGAGCGGCCTTGGCGACCGCGGCTGCTCGCGCACGCCCCGGCCGAGGGCCGCACTCCTGAGGCGACCGCCCCCGGCCGACCCGGATCCGGCATGGATCATGTAGTGAATTGCAGAATTCTGCAATTCACTACATGATGTTGTCGGCGATGTCCGCGGGCAGCCGCGGGAGCCATGAGACGAAAGGCTGGGGTTCCGTGCCGGTTCCGCTGTATCAGGCGAAGGCCGAGTTCTTCCGGATGCTGGGGCACCCGGTGCGCATCCGGGTGCTCGAACTGCTGCAGGACGGGCCGCGGCCGGTGCGGGACCTGCTGGGCGCGCTCGAGATCGAACCGGCGGCCCTGTCGCAGCAGCTCGCGGTGCTGCGCCGGTCCGGCATCGTCACCTCCACCCGTACCGGCTCCACGGTCGTCTACGAACTGGCCGGCGGGGACGTCGCCGAGCTGATGCGCGCGGCCCGCCGCATCCTCACCGAGATGCTCGCGGGGCAGAACGAACTGCTCGAAGAGCTGCGGGAAGCCGAGGTCGGCACAGAGTGAGCTCCTTTGCCGTCCGGCAGTGGTCCCGGATGCGTACCCTCCTGCCGGGCCGTGCCGACATGACGGCCATGGGCCGTGCGCCGCGGCGCGATCTCCTGGCCGGCCTGACCGTGGCGATCGTCGCCCTGCCGCTCGCCCTGGGCTTCGGGGTCTCCTCCGGTCTCGGCGCGGAGTCCGGGCTGGCCACGGCGGTGGTCGCCGGCGCGCTGGCCGCACTGTTCGGCGGGTCGAACCTCCAGGTGTCCGGCCCCACGGGGGCCATGACCGTCGTCCTGGTCCCGATCGTCGCCCGGTACGGGCCCGGCGGCGTCCTCACCGTCGGCCTGCTCGCCGGACTGCTGCTGATCGCCCTGGCCCTCGCCCGCGCCGGACGCTACATGCAGTACGTGCCGGCTCCCGTGGTCGAGGGCTTCACGCTCGGCATCGCCTGCGTGATCGGCCTCCAGCAGGTGCCCAACGCGCTGGGGGTGGCCAAGCCCGACGGCGACAAGGTCCTGGTGGTGACCTGGCGCGCGGTCGAGGCGTTCGTGAAGGCCCCGAACTGGACCGCCGTCGCCCTGGCGGCCGCGGTGGCCGCCGTCATGCTGGCCGGCGCGCGCCGGCGGCCGACGATCCCCTTCTCGATCCTCGCGGTGACCGCAGCGACGATCGCGGCGCAGGTCCTCGGCCTGGACGGGGCCCGGCCGATCGGGGACCTGCCGGCGGGGCTGCCCGCCCCCTCCCTCGGCTTCCTCGACATGAGCGCGCTCGGCTCGCTCCTGGTACCCGCGGTGGCGGTGGCGTCCCTGGCCGCGCTGGAGTCGCTGCTCTCGGCGTCCGTGGCGGACGGCATGACGGTGGGACAGAAGCACGACCCGGACCGGGAGCTGTTCGGGCAGGGCATCGCCAACCTGGCCGCCCCCTTGTTCGGCGGCGTGCCGGCCACCGGCGCCATAGCCCGAACCGCCGTCAACGTCCGTACCGGCGCCGGTTCGCGCCTCGCCTCCCTCACGCACGCGGCCGTCCTCGCGGTCATCGTCTTCGCCGCCGCACCGCTGGTCTCCCGCATCCCCCTCGCCGCCCTGGCCGGCGTGCTGATCGCGACCGCGATCCGGATGGTCGAGGTCGGCAGCCTGCGGGCGATGGCCCGCGCCACCCGCTCCGACGCCCTGGTCCTGACCCTGACCGCCGCGGCCACCCTGGCCCTCGACCTGGTGTACGCGGTCGTCATCGGCCTGCTCGTGGCCGGCGCGCTCGCCCTGCGGGCCGTGGCCCGGCAGGCCCGCCTGGACCAGGTGCCGCTCAAAGCGGACGCGTCCGACGATCACAGGGCCGAGGAGTACGCGCTGCTCGCCGAGCACATCGTGGCGTACCGCATCGACGGACCGCTGTTCTTCGCCGCCGCCCACCGCTTCCTGCTGGAGCTGTCCGAGGTCGCCGACGTGCGGGTGGTGATCCTGCGCATGTCCCGCGTGACCACCATGGACGCCACCGGCGCCCTCGTGCTCAAGGACGCGGTCACCAAGCTCCACCGGCGCGGCATCACCGTCCTGGCCTCCGGCATCCGCCCCGGCCAGCGCCAGGTCCTCGACTCCGTCGGCGCCCTGGCCCTGCTCCGCAAGGACGGCGGCGACCATGCCACCACACCCGAGGCCATCGCCGCCGCCCGGGCCCACCTGCACGGCGCCGGGGTCCTCACCGCCCCGGCCACCGCGACCGTGACCACCGAGGAGCCACCCCGATGACCACCCCACCGCCGCTCCGCCGCGTGATCGAGGTCTCCGCCGAGGAGAGCTGGTACCTGCTCGGCGGCGCCTCCCAGGGGCGCCTGGTGCACCAGCAGCGGGACGCGATCGCCGTGCGGCCGGCCTCGCACGTCCTGGAGTACGGGCGCCTCGTCGTGCGCGCTCCCCTCCCCGGCACCGCACTCGCCGGCCGCGTCACCCTCACCTACCACAGCGACCACCTCCACCCCACGACCGGAACCGGCTGGGCCGTGACGGCCTGCGGACCGGCCGAAGTCGTCGCCGACCCCGACGAAGCCGCCCACTACCGCCGCACTCTCCCCGCCTGGGCCCACGGCCCGCACGACACCTTGCTGCGCATCCATCCGCAGACCCTCACCGGCTTCCGCTTCGCCCACGCCACCACGTCGCGGCCGACGGCACCTTGACCGGTAGCGGACGACACCACGGCGCATCGCCCCAGCCGGGGTGTGCCGGGCCGGCTTCGCCGTGGAACCGGTGGTCCGCCCGCAACGTGCCGGCCCCGCCTGCCTCAAATGCAGGCGGGGCCGGCACGTTGTGGGGTGTGGTTCAGGCGGGGGTGCAGGCGCGGGCTGTGACGTGGTCGTGGACGAGGTGGGTGAAGGCGCGGGCCGCGGCGGACCCGGTAGGCGCCTTCGCGGCTGAGCAGGGTGACGGTGCGGGTGGGCCCCGCGAAGGCGATGCCGGGGTCGACCTCGTCGGCGGCCAGGCAGACCTCGATGCGGTCCTGAGTCGCTTGCATGGACGGCGCACATGCCCGCGGTGTACGCGCGCCGGGCGACCGGAGACGTACCGGCTGGAGTGCGCTGCCGATGGCCGGCAGTACATCACCGCCGCAGGCACGGGCATGCTCGCGTGGGAGCTGCCCACGCGTGCTGGGGCCATCTACGAGGGTGAGGGAGAGCGCGGTTGAGTGACACGGACAGCGACAGGTCGCAGAACCATCATGGGGCAGAAGTCCCCGGTCCTCGTCTGAGCCGGGACGTGTCGTTGCCGCCGCCTCCGGCCAGGGCCGCGGCGGCGCCGGAGGGCGAGGAGGTCGGCGACGAGCTGAAGAGTGCGTACTGGATGCAGTGGGACGGTGAGGCCGCCCGCACCAGCGTGGGGCGGATCCTCGTCCGGCTGCCGGCGATCTGCCGCCGGGTGCTCGCTCTGGCCTACCGGGCCGATGCGCGGGCCACGGTCGCGGTCGTGGTGCTGCAGCTCGCCTCGTCGCTGATGAGCGCCTTCGGGCTGCTGGCCTCCGTGCAGGTGCTCTCGGCGCTCTTCGCGCAGGGCGCGACCTCCGAGCGCATCCACCACGCCCTGCCGTCCCTCGTACTGGTCGCCGGGCTGCTGGCGGCGCAGGGCCTGCTCGACTTCGGTGTCGCGCGGGGGCAGGCGGTGCTCACGCCGAAGGTCCGGCGCGCGGTGGAGGAGGAGTTCTTGCGGCTGAACTGCCACGTGCGCCTGGAGGCGGTGGACGATGCCGCCTTCGCGGACGAGGCGAACAAGGCCAACGACCGTGGTCTGTACTACATGCGGCAGGCGGTTCCGCAGCTGGTCTCGCTCGCGCACGCCGTACTGGGGCTGATCGGGTCCGCCGGCGTCCTGGCCGTGCTGCATCCCTTGCTGCTGCCCCTTCTGGTGCTGTCCGTGGTTCCTCAGGGGTATGCGGCGGTGCGCTCGGCGCGGGCGCAGTTCCTCTCCCACAGCCGCTACAGCACCCTTCAGCGCCGTATCCGCATGTTCACCTGGCTGCTCCTCGACCGCGACTCCGCGCCGGAGGTGCGCGCCTCCACGGCGCAGCAGGCGCTGCTGGAGGAGCACGAGCGTTTCGCGCGGCGGATCGAGGCGGAGGACGCCCGGCTGGGCCGGCAGGAGGCGAACGTCTCCCTGGGCGGCCGGGCGGTGGGCGGCCTGGCGGTCGGTGCCACGTATGCGGTGCTGGGGTGGATGACGGCGACGGGGTGGCTGCCGCTGGCGGCGGGCGGCGGGGCGTTCCTGGCGATCCGCTCCAGCCGGGGCACGCTGGTGAGCGTCGTGCTGGCCATGCACCAGATCTACGAGCACGCCCTGTGGATCGACGACCTGGAGCGGCATCTGGAGCGCTGCCGCGCCCTGCAGCCGCACCGGACGGGCAGGCGCCTGGCGGACCGTGTGAAGACCATCACCGTCAGCGACGTCCACTACACCTACCCCGAGGCGGGCCGGGACGCGCTGCGCGGGGTGTCGATGACGCTGACGGCGGGTTCCACGGTGGCCTTCGTCGGGGCGAACGGGTCGGGCAAGTCGACGATGGCCAAGCTGCTGGCCGGGCTGTACACGCCGACCAAGGGCAGAATCTGCTGGGACGACGTGGAGGTGCGGGAGGTCGACGCCGAGAGCATCCAGGCGCAGGTCGCCATGGTGCTGCAGGATCCGGTCGCCTGGCCGCTGTCGGCGCTGGCCAACGTCACGATCGGCGCGGGGAGCATCACCGAGGCCGATCCGCAGCGGGCTCTTGCGGCGGTGCGGGAGTCGGGCGCGGATCGTGTCATCGCCGGTCTGCCGCAGCAGTGGGCCACTCCGCTGTCCAAGCGCTTCAAGGGCGGCCAGGAGTTGTCCGGCGGCAACTGGGCGAAGGTGGCCGTGGCCCGGGGCCTGTACCAGGACGCCGCGATGCTGGTGCTGGACGAGCCGACGGCCAGCATGGACGCCCGCGCCGAGCACGCGGTCTACGAGGCCGTCCTGCACGGCCGGCGCCGCCCGGACCGCATCACCGTCCTGATCTCGCACCGGCTGGCCAGCGTGACCGCATGCGACATGATCTACGTCTTCCGCGACGGGCGCATCGTCGAGTCCGGCGACCACCGCACCTTGATGTCCCGCCGGAACGGCAGCGGTGAACCCGGGGAGTACGCCCAGCTGTTCACCCTCCAGGCCACCGCCTACCGGGCGGCGGCGGGAGCCGAAGAAGCGCCGTGAGGGTCGTTGCTCCTGCGTTCACCAGCGCTTCCCCGTGGGCACGGCGTGTGGGGGGCGGCACGGGTGGGGCGGGAGAGGTGACAGGATAGGGGCATGAGCAACGTCTACTTCGACATCACCATCAACGGCGAGGCCGCCGGCCGCATCGTTTTCCGTCTTTTCGACGACATCGTTCCCAAGACCGCGCAGAACTTCCGTGAGCTCGCCACCGGGCAGCACGGTTACGGCTACGCCGGTTCGCCCTTCCACCGTGTCATCCCCGAGTTCATGCTCCAGGGCGGCGACTTCACCAACGGCAACGGCACCGGTGGCAAGAGCATATGGGGCGGGGAGTTCGCGGACGAGAACTTCCAGCTCAAGCACGACCGTCCGTTCCTGCTGTCGATGGCGAACGCCGGCCGCAACACCAACGGCTCGCAGTTCTTCGTCACCACCGTCGTGACCCCGTGGCTCGACGGCAAGCACGTCGTCTTCGGCGAGGTCGTCGAGGGCACCGAGGTCGTCAAGAAGATCGAGTCGCTCGGTTCCCGTTCGGGCAACACCGCGGCCAAGATCGTGGTCGCCGCCTCCGGCACCGTCGACGCGTAATCACCCGCCGTCCCACCGGCCGGCCGTTTCAGGCGCTCCTCGCCAGCAGAAGGGCCGACAGGGCGTCGGCGAATGCGGTGAGCCGGTCCAGGTGGGGGCCGCCGCGGGCCGCCCGGAATCCGTGACGGCGGGCCCAGAAGGCGGCCTGGACGGCATGGAGCTGGGCCCAGCGCCGGACGCGTTCGCGGTCGAGTTCCGCGGCCTCGGCGAAGACGTCGATCGTGCGGTGGACGGCCCGGCGCAGGTCGTCCGCGCCCACGAGCGCGAGGGCGCGCGACTTCAGCAACGTCCCCCCGTCGTACGCCGGGTCCCCCGCGTACCCCTTGGGGTCGACGGCCAGCCACGGCTCGCGGTCGGCGCGCAGGATGTTCCGGGCATGGAGGTCGCCGTGGATCACGGTGTCGGGCTGGGCGCCGCCCAGCTCGGCGGCGGTGGCCACGGCGGCGTCCACGACGGGGCGCGGCAGTGCGTGCGCCAGTTCCCGGGCGTCCTTGTGCAGCTCCTCCACCCAGGCGCCGGCCTGCTCGCGCAGCCGCGGCAGGCCGGGCGGCGCGGGCACGGCGAGGCGGCGGCCGAGCCGGCCGGCGACCGCCGCCACCTCGTCGCCGTCCTCGACCTCCGCGAGCGTCGAGCTCCGCGCGCGCTCCAGCAGCATCGCGTACCGTGCGTCGTCGCGCTCGTGCAGCAGGACGGCCCCGCGCCCTTGCCACACGGCGAAGGCGTCGGGTTCGTGGACATTGCCGGGATGGGGGAAGGACACCTTCATCACGGCGGCCTCCCCGGTCCGCCGGCGGACCGGGACGATGACGCCCACGCCGCCGTGGACGACCCGGCCGTCCGGTGCGCACTCCCAGCGCGCCAGCAGCGCCTCCACGATGCCGGGCAGAGCGGCGATCCAGGCGGCCCCGGGCTCCCCCTCCCGGGCGATGGTGCTGCGGGCGAATTCCTTCGGCGTCGCAATCATCCCCGTACCCTAAATACGTTTGACCTCCGGCGGTGTCCGGGGTCGGATGGCAGTCCATGAGCACTGGGCAGATGCACCCCGGCATGCACCCCGTCGACGGCGATCTCGTACGGCGGTTGGTCGGTGGCCGGTTCCCGCAGTGGGCGGGGCTGAATGTGGAGCGGTTCCCGTCGGGGGGCACCGTCAACGCCATGTACCGGCTGGGCGAGGACATGGTCGTACGGCTGCCGCTGGTGGAGGGCGGCGCCGGGGACGTGGTCCTGGAGCGGGAGTGGCTGCCACGCCTCGCACCGCACCTGCCCGCCGCCGTCCCCGAGGTGCTCGGGGCCGGGGAGCCGGCCGAGGGATATCCGTGGCCGTGGTCGGTGTACCGGTGGCTGCCCGGGGAGCCACCGGAGCCCGGGGCGCTGAGCGAGCCGGTGCTGCTGGCCGAGGATCTGGCCCGGTTCGTGACGGCGATGCGCGGTATCGCGCTGCCGGGCGCGCCACGCGCCCATCGCGGTGGGCCGCTCGCCGCGCTGGACACGGGGACGAGGGCGGCGATCGAGCAGCTGCGCGGCATGCCGGAGGAGGGCGTCGACTGCGATGCCGCGACCGCCGTGTGGGAGCAGGCGCTTCGGGCACCGGGCCCGGACGGTCCGCCGGTGTGGCTGCACGCCGACCTGATGCCGGGCAATGTGCTGGTGGCGGGTGGCAGGCTGACGGCGGTCATCGACTTCGGGTGCACGGGCGCGGGCGATCCCGCGTGCGACCTGTTCCCCGCGTGGAATCTGCTGCCGGCCGGCGCACGGGAGGTCTTCCGCGCGGCGCTCGGTGAGGACGAGGCGGCCTGGGTCCGGGGCCGGGGGCGCGCGCTGTCCCAGGCGCTGATCGCCTTGCCGTACTACCGGCGGACGAACCCGGCGATGGCGCGCAACGCCCGGCACGTGATCCGGGAGGTGCTGGCGGAGGGCTGAGGCGGCACTTACCTGTCAGGTCATCGACCCTGGTGCGGGCCGGCGGCCATCATCGGGGGGACGCCCGGGGCCAAACCCCGCCCCTCGGCCGGAAACCGGAAGGACACCGCCATGACCGCCTATGCCATAGCCCACCTCCGGGCAGCCGCCCCGCACCCGGAGATCGCCGAGTACATCGAGCGCATCACCGCCACCTTCGAGCCGTTCGGCGGCCGCTTCCTCGTCCACGCCGCGCAGCACGAGGTGAAGGAGGGCTCCTGGCCCGGGCACGTCGTCGTCATCGGCTTCCCCGGCATCGCCGAGGCCCGCGCCTGGTGGGACTCCCCCGCCTACCGGGAGATCGTGCCCCTGCGCTCGCGGCACGTGGCCGGGGACATCGTCCTCGTCGACGGCGTGCCCGAGGGCTACGACCCCGCCGTGACCGCGCAGGCGATGCGGGAGGCCCTGGCCGGCGGGTGAGCCGTCTGCGCGGGGCGTCACCGGCCGCGCGCGCTCCCCGCGTCCTCGGTGAACAGCCTGTCCAGGTGGGCGTCGACCGCGGCGAGCGCGTCCTGCGGGGCGACGACGTCCAGTTCCAGGAGGGTGGTGAAGCCGGTGAGGGCGAGGAGCAGGTCGGTCTCGGTCACCGGGTCGCGGTCGGCGGCGATAAGGCCGTCGGCGATCGCCTGGCGGAGCAGCTGCTCGACGAGGCTGCGGCCTTGGAGCAGCCCGTCGCGGGCGCGGGCGCGCACGGCCTCGTCGTGCAGGGCCTCCAGGACGTAGGCGGCGCTCATGCGGCTGGTCGCCCGGGCGTCCGCGTGCAGGGGAAGCATCTCCGTGATCATCAGGCGGAGCACGTCGCGCGGGTGCGGCTGGTCGCCGAGGTGCTTCAGGCCGCTGTCGACGCGCACGGTCGTCTGCTCGGAGGCGAAGTCCATGGCGAAGGAGAGCATCGCCTGCCGCGAGGCGAAGTAGTGCTGCAGCTGCCCCAGTGACATGCCCGCCTCCTGGGCGACCTCACGCATGGTCAGGTGCACGATGCCGCGCTCCTCCACCACGCGCCACAGGGCGCGGGCGATCGCCTCGCGACGTTCTCGGTGGTCCACCTGCTTCGGCATGGTCCGATTCTCCGTCACATCGGCCGTCTTTTCAATACGATTGACATAATACAACTGACCCAAGAAGCTGGGGAGGGTCGGACGGAACAGGGAGGGCGTCATGACGGAACACCCCCAGGTGCGCACCACGCAGGGCGTGGTGCAGGGACGTTGGACGGGCGGGCATGCGCTCTTCCGCGGAATCCCCTACGCCCGGCCGCCGGTGGGCGCGCTGCGTTTCGCCGCGCCCGCACCGCCACAGCCGTGGGACGGGGTCAGGCCGGCGGTGGAGTTCGGGCCCCCGGCACCGCAGTCGGGTCCGGCGCCGGCTCCGCCGGGCGGGCAGGAGGGCACCGACTGGCTGACGGTCGACGTCAGCACGCCGGACCCGGGCGCCGCGGGGCTGCCGGTGCTGGTGTGGATCCACGGCGGTGGGTACGTCTCGGGCGCCACGAGCGACCCGATGTACGACCCGGCCGCGCTGACCGGGGCGGGCATCGTCGTGGTCGCCGTCAACTACCGGGTGGGTGCCGAGGGGTTCGCGCTCCCGGAAGGCGCACCGGCCAACCGCGGCCTCCTCGACCAGATCGAGGCGCTGCACTGGGTGCGGCGGAACATCGCCGGATTCGGCGGGGATCCCGGCCGGGTCACCGTGGCCGGTCAGTCCGCCGGGGCGGGGGCCATCGCGGCCATGCTGACGATGCCGTCCGCGCGCGGGCTCTTCCACCGGGCCGTCACGCACTCCGTGCCGGGCACCCACTGCACCCGTGCGCTGGCCGAGCAGGTCGCCACCGTGCTCGCCGACCGGCTCGGCACGGACCCCACCGCCGCGGCGCTCGCCTGCGTGTCCCCGGGGCGGCTGGCCGCCGAGCTCACCTCCCTCGGTGCGGAGCTTCCGCGCCATGAGCAGCGGTGGGGGCGGCTGGCCCGCACGGGCGTCGCCGTGTGCCCGGTCGTCGACGGAGAGGTCCTGGCGGCGTCGCCCTGGCAGGCCCTGGCCGCCGGCCACGGGGGCGGCATCGAGCTGCTGGCCGGTCACACCCGCGACGAGTTCCGGTTGTTCAGCGTGATGAGCGGGCGAGCGGGCACGTTCACGGACGAGGAGGCCGCCGTGGCCCTCGACCTGTTCGCCCCGGTGCCGGGCGGTGCCAGCGCCTACCGCTCCGCCTATCCGCGGGCGGGGGCCGGGGAGCTGGTGGAGACGGTGTACTCCGACGCGCTGTTCCGGATGCCGTCGCTGCACCTGGCCCACGCCAACGCCGCGGCCGGCGGCACCTCGTACATGTTCGAGCTGCAGCTGGCCTCGCCGGTGCACGGCGGCGCCCTGGGGGCGTGCCACAGCCTGGACGTTCCCCTGGCCTTCGGCACGACCGGCAGCCCCACGGGGGCCGCACTGCTGGGCGCCCCGCCCGCCGCCGAGGCGGTGGCGGTGTCGCGGGAGCTGCACAAGGCGTGGATCGGCTTCGTCACCACCGGGGACCCGGGGTGGGCCGCCTACCGGCCCGGCGAGCAGCTGACGCGCGTGCTCGATGCGCGGTCCCGGACGACGCGCTATCCGCAGCAGGCGTCCTGGCGGATCTGGGAGGGCCGGCCGCCGACACCTTTCGCGCTCATATAGCTCGTACAGCGCGGCCTCATGCGGTGCGCCGGGCCGTGCGCGTGTGGTGGAGGACACGGAAATCGTGCGTTGCTCGGGGAGGTTTGAGGCGGAAAGATCATTCCTCGCCCGGTACGGGCCAGTGCATCCCCCCGTGACCTCATCGAGGACTTCATTGATCGAGTACATCCTCCCGGCCGTGCCCGCCTGCATGACCGTCGGAGCCCTGGCCGCCGCTGCCGGACTGGTCGTCCGGCGCCGGCGCCTGAACGCCGCCTGGTACAGAGGGGTCACCGTCGAGGGACGGTGCCTGCGGACATTCCTGACGACGACCACCTGGCAGCGCGGCACGCAGCGGAGCACGAACCGCACGATCAGCCACGCGTACGAGTTCACCACCCCGGAAGGGCGCACCCTCCGGTTCGAGGAGAACGGCCCCTCCACCATTTTCGAGGGTGACGTCGTCGCCGTCCGCTACCCGCCGGGCCGCCCGGACCTGGCCACGGCCCGGCCGCCCGGTGACCGCGCGACGAAGGCCGCCTTCCGCCGGCATTTGGCCTTCCTCACCTTCGCCACGCTGCTGTGTGTGGCGGTAACAGCCGTCTTCTCCATGGTCGGGAGCCTGTTGGCGGACGCCGGCGACTCCCCCGGCCTGCCCTCGTCCCCCGGCTTCCCCTCCTCCCCCGCCGCACCGGTGTCCCCGCCCGCCGCTCCGTCGCAACCCGCCCTGCCGCCTCTGCCCACCGGCCCGCCCGACGACTTCCCCACGCCGCCGGGCGGTTGGCCGACCGGCATGCCGCAGATGCCGGAGCCTCCGGTCAGCCGGTGATCCCGACGTCCCATTAGAGTGTCCCGGCCACACAAGCACCACAGCAAGAAACGGGGACCGGGACATGGGAGCGCTCGGCAAGGTCAGGAGCCTGGGCGGAACGGTCGGCGCGGCGGCCACCGCGCTCGGCAAGGGCATCGCGGAGACGGTGCAGCGAGGTGTCGACACCGGGCGGGCCACCACCACCGCCTCCGGGGACTGGGTGGTCTCGGCCCTGCGGGCCCTGCCGGCGCCCGCCGCCCCCGCGCACGAGGAATGGGAGTTCTCCCTCGGGGCGCTCATCTGCCGGCACCCCCGCGTGCCCGCCGTCACCGCCAAGGCCCTGCGCTGCCTCGACGGGCTCGGTGCCGTGCGCTTCGGGCCCGAGTCCATCGGCTTCGACGGCGAGGACATCCCCTGGTCCAAGGTCGTCCACCTGCACGTGCACGACGCGTTCAGCGCGATGACCACCGAGGCGCTGGACGCCGAGATCGACCGGATACGGGATCTGCTGCCGCCCCTGCCGGGGCGCAAGTGGGCGGTCACCCAGGTGGTGGAGGGCCTTGCGGCCGTCATGCTCGCCGCGCTGGAGCAGGCGGCGGAGCAGCGGCTCGACACCGTGGGCGTCGCCTGCGAGATCACCTACCGGGGCGCGCTCGGCCTCAAGAAGACGTTGCGGGCCAACCTGTTCAGTACCGCTCTGCTCGCCCAGCAGCCGCAGGTCATGCACAGTCTCGTATGCACGGCGCAGGCCCGGGGGGTCCCCGTCCTGCCGGCCGGGCTTCCCACGCACGGGACGTCCGCGGCCGAGCGCGTGCACGCGCTGCGCGCCCGCACGGACGTGGTGGCGGCCCGGCTGCGGGCGGAGGAAGCGCACGACGGCGCGGGAGCGGTGGCCCTGGACGCCGCCCCCGGCCCGGCCCGGTCGCTGCCGCCCGGTCAGTGACGGCGGGCGGTGACGGGCGGGCGTCAGTCCTCCAGGACGCCCGTCAGGTCGTGGACGTCCGCCAGGAGTCGGGCGGCGCCGGCGCGGTCGGTCCAGTCAGCGTGCGTCGTCCGCCGGCCGGCCGCCAGGCCCATGCGGTCGTCGACCAGGACGCCCGGCCCGGGCCCCGGCTCGCCACAGGGCGCGGGGGCGCCGGGCCGTGTCCTCGTTGCGGAGTTCGACGAAGTAGTCGTACGGACCGCCACTCATGACGCGACCTCCACGGTCAGGCGTCCGGTCGGGGCCACCCGGACGTGGACGGCGGTCAGATCGGCGACGACCGCGTCCGCCCGGAGGTCCGCGGCGGCGTGCGTGGTGCTCAGGGCGATGGCCGGCATGCCGGCCGCGCGGGCGGCGGTCAGGCCCGCGGGGGCATCCTCGACCACAATGCAGCGCTCGGGTGGCACGCCGAGGCGCTCGGCGGCCAGCAGGAACGGCTGCGGGTGGGGCTTGTGGTGGGTGAGGTCGTCGGAGGTGACCAGGACCTTCGGGTGGATGCCCGCACCGGCGAGCCGGGCCTCGGCCACCCGGTGCGCGCTGGAGGTCACCACCGCCCACCGGTCCGCGGGCAGGGCGGCCAGGAGTTCGACGGCGCCGGCGACGGGGGTGACGTTGCCGGCCAGGGCGTCCGCCCGCTCCGCCTCCTGCAGGCGGCGGACGCCCTCGGCCACCTGGCCGGCCGGCAGGAGGTCGGCGACGACGGCGGCGGCCGGGCGCCCGTGCACCTCGACGCGGGTCATGGCCTCTTCGAGCGTCATCCCGTACGACTCGAGCCACTGTTGCCACACGTGGACGACCGATCCCAAGGAGGAGACCAGGGTTTCGTCGCAGTCGAACAGCAGGGCATCGGCCGGAAGTCGCATGGGGCGGAGCCTATGCGGTGCGGTGTCCGGCTCCCTCGGCAGGGTGTGCCGCCCGGCCTCGGTGCACGCGGTCCAAGGTGGCCAGGTCGTCGTCGGTCAGGCGCAGGGCGCCGGCCGCCACGTTGTCGGCGAGGTGGTCGAGGTCGCCGGTGCCGGGGATGGCCAGCAGGTGCGCACCGCGGTGCAGGGTCCAGGCGATGCGGACCTGGGCCGGGCTCGCCCCGTGGGCCCGGGCGACGGCCTCGATCCGCGGGTCGTCGCCGCCTTGCGCACCGCCTTCGCGGCCGGTGCCGGCGATCGCGTAGAACGGCACGAAGGCGATGCCCTGCCGGCCGCAGGCGTCGACGAAGGCGTCCTGCTCGGGCCGCACGGCGAGGCCGTACATGTTCTGGACGCACACCACGGGTGCGATGGCCCGGGCTTCGGCGAGGTGGGCGGGCGTGACGTTGGACAGGCCGAGGTGGCGGACGAGCCCGGCCTCGCGCAGCTCGGCCAGGGCGCCGAACCGCTCGGCGAGGGAATCGTCGCCGACGATGCGCAGGTTGACCACGTCCAGGTGGTCGCGGCCGAGCTGACGGAGGTTCTCCTCGACCTGGCCGCGCAGCTGCCGGGCGGTGGCATGCGGTTGCCAGCGTCCCGAGAGGTCGCGGCCGGGCCCGACCTTGGTGGTGATGACGAGGTCGTCGGGGTAGGGGGCGAGGGCCCGGTTGATCAGTTCGTTGGCGGACCGCAGGGGGGAGAAGTAGAAGGCCGCGGTGTCGATGTGGTTCACGCCGAGTTCGAGGGCGCGGCGCAGGACGGCGACGGCCTGGTCGCGGTCGCGCGGGACGGCGTGCGGGACGAGTGCGCCGCCGGTCTGCGGCAGGCGCATGGCGCCGAAGCCGATGCGGTGGACGGGGAGGTCGCCGAGCGTCCAGGTGCCTGCTGCCGCTGCCGGTGTCGGTGTCGGTGTCGTCGGTGGGGTCATGCCGGGATGATCGGCGAACCCGTAGAGTTCGGGCCACTGATTCACGCATGGGTGAATGTTCACGGGGGTGGCGTGGCGGAGCTGGTGTTCTCGGCGGGCGATCTGGCGCAGATGCGGTTCGCCGTCTCGCCCATGTGGGAGGTCGGCCCGAGCTTCCGGCTGCTGGCCGCAGGGGGCGTGCATGCGGTGCACGGGACGTGGGTCGGGCAGGTGCGGCCGCGACTGGTCGCGGCCGGGCTGGAGCGGGGGTGGCTCGCGGAGCTGGTCCCGTCCTCGGGTTATGTGCCGGACTTTTTGAACCCGACGCCCCGCCGGCCCGCGCCCGGGCTTGCGGAGGAGCTCGCGGGCATCGCGGCCGCCCGGGCCGAGGACGTGCGCGGCGATCTGGACCGCCTGGGGCGGGAGCAGGGCGGGCTGGGGCCGCGCGCCCGGGCCCTGTACGCCCGGCCGCGGGAGCACCTGGCGGAGGTCGCCGAGGAGATCGGGCGCTACTGGCAGGTGGCGCTCGCGCCGTACTGGGCGCGGATCCGGGCGGTGTTGGACGCCGATGTCACGCACCGGGCCCGGCAGGCCGCCGGGCAGGGCGCGGCCCGCGTCCTGAACGACCTGCACGCGTCGGTGCGCTGGGACGACGGCATCTTGCGGGTGCCGCGCCGGCCTGCGGCACTCTCCCGGCGGGCGGGCCGGGGGCTGTTGCTGATCCCGTCCGTCTTCACGGGCCCGGGCCCGTTCACGCGCATCACCCCGGTCGATCCGCCGCAACTGGCCTACCCCGCCCGCGGCTACGGGTCACTGTGGGCGCCGCGGCCCGCGGCCGCCACGGCGGCCCTGGCCGCGGTGCTCGGCCGGTCACGGGCGATGCTGCTGGCGGAGCTGGACGGCCCGGCGTCCACCACCGAACTGGCCGGCCGCACGGGCCTGTCCCCCGCCGGGGTGTCGCAGAACCTGACCGCGTTGCGCGGGGCGGGCCTGGTCGGCGCCCACCGGGTGGGGCGCTCGGTGCTGTACGCGCGGACGTCCGTCGCCGACTGCCTGCTGGCCGCCGCCCGCCCCTGAGGGAAGACGGCGGCCGGCGGTCCGTCAGTGGCTCGGGGCCGCCACCGGCGTCTCGCGGTCGGCGGGGCGGACCGTGGTGAGGGGGGCCGTGGTGCGGCGGACCAGGAGCAGGGCCGCGAGGCCGCCGAGGATGCCGAGCGTTCCCGAGACCAGGAACGTCTCGCGCAGGCCGGAGGCGAACGCCTCGTGCGCCAGCGCGCGGCCGGCCGGGCCCGCGTGCGCGATGACGGCCGCGGCCTGGCCTCCGGCGAGGGCGTCGGCCGTGCCGGAGGGGTCGGGCACGGCGGGGCCGTGGTCCTTCAGCGCCCCGGTCAGGCCGGCGTGGAAGACGACGCCGAGCACGGCGATGCCGAGGGCGTTGCCGAGCTGGCGGGCGGTGTTGACGGCGCCGCTGGCCATGCCGGCCCGTTCGGGCGCGACGGAGGCCATGGCGGTGGAGGCGAGGACGGGGGTGGCGAGGCCCACGCCGACGCCCGTGACGGCCAGGCCGGCCGCCAGGGTGGTCCAGTCCGAGTCGGCGTCGACGGTGGCCTGCAGGAGTGCACCGGCGCCGATGAGCAGCATGCCCGCCCCGATGGTCCAGCGGGGGGCGACGCCCTGCAGGAGGCGTCCGGAGAGGGAGGCGACGACGAACGCGGCCGCGCTCATGGGCACGCAGGCCAGGCCGGCGGCGACCGGGCCCATGCCCTTGACCGACTGCAGCCACAGCGAGATGTAGGCGAGGTAGGAGAAGGCGGCCACGGACAGCAGGACGCCGACGATCATCAGGCCGGTGAAGGAGCCGCCGCGGAAGAGGGAGAGGTCCAGCAGCGGTTGTTCCCGGCGCCGTTCGACGGCCACGAAGGCCGCCAGGGCCACCGCGGCGAGGGCGAACAGCCCCAGGGTGGTGGCCGAGGTCCAGCCGTTGTCGCCGCCCTTGATCAGGGCGTACGTGACGCTGCCCGCGGCGAGCGTGAAGGTCGCGGTGCCGGGCAGGTCCACGCCGCGCGAGCGGGCACCGGGCAGGTCGGCGACGTAGCGCAGGGTCATGGCGATGGCAAGCACGCTCAGGGGCAGGTTGACGAAGAAGATCCACCGCCAGTCGAGGTGCTCGGTCAGCAGCCCGCCGAGGACGGGGCCGGCCGCCGAGGCGGCGCCGCTGACCGCGCCCCACACGCCGAAGGCCACGCCCCGGTCCCGGCCGTGGTAGATCCGGCCGATCAGGGCGGTGGTGGTGGCGAGCATCGCGGCGCCGCCGACGCCCTGGACGCAGCGGAAGGCGATGAGGGCCTGCGGGCCGGACGCCAGCCCGCAGGCCAGCGAGGCCAGGGCGAAGAAGCCCAAACCCGCGACGTACACGCGCCGGTGGCCGGCCCGGTCGGCGAGCGCGCCGATGCCCAGCAGCAGGGCGGCGAGCGCGAGCGCGTAGCCGTCCATGACCCACTGCAGGTCGGCGAAGGACGTGTGCAGGCTCGCCGCCATGTCGGGCAGTGCCACGACCACGATCGTGACGTCCACCAGCAGCATGAACGTCCCCAGGCACACCGCGGTCAGCGGCAGCCACTTGCGCATGGGATTCCTCCGTTGATTTCTGTTGACTCACCCGCCCCACCAGAACCGGGGGCCGGCGCCCTCGAAGGTCGCACCGCGGGGACGGTTTCCGGAAATCAACCCGGGCACTGTGACGGAATCCGACGGCAATGCGGGTCTGTCATGATGGAAACCATGGACAACGACGTGTTCGACCCTCTCGACCGGCGGCTGGCGCATGCGCTGATGATCGACGGGCGCGCCGCGTTCAGCCGGATCGCGGCCGTCCTCGGGACCACCGACCAGACGGTGATCCGCCGCTACCGCCGGCTGCGCGGGGCCGGGCTGCTGCGGGTGCTCGGGCTGCCGGTGGCCGAGCGGGTCGGGCTGCTGGAGTCGCGGTTGCGCATCCAGTGCGCGCCCGGTGCCGCCCTCGGGATCGCCGAGTCGCTCGCCCGCCGGCCCGACACGGGGTGGGTGAAGATCTTCTCCGGGGGGACGGAGGTGGGGTGCCTGGTGGCCTCGCGCACCCGTGAGGACCACGAGGCGCTGCTGCTGCGCAAGCTTCCGCGCACCCACCGGGTCACCGGCGTCTCCGCCCAGAGCATGCTGCACCGCTTCTCGGCGGAGCCCGTGCGCTGGCTGGGCACCGACGGCCTGGACGAGGAGCAGATCGCGGCCCTGACCCCGCCCCCGCCCGAGGCGGGTGAGCCGGGCGGCGACGGCGGCGACGGCGACGGCGTCGTACGCCTCGACGCGCAGGACCACGCGCTGCTGGCCGTCCTCGCCCGGGACGGGCGCACCGGCTACCCGGAGCTGGCCCGCGCCACCGGCCGCTCGGAGTCCACCGTGCGGCGCCGTCTGGAGCAGCTACGCCGCACCGGGGCCCTGGAGTTCGACGTCGAGGTGCTCCCCCGCCACCTGGGCTACCAGACCGAGGCCGGGCTGTACGCCACCGTCGCCCCCGGGGACCTCGCCGCGGCCGGGCGCGCGCTCGCCGAGCATCCCCAGGTGCCCTTCGCGGCCGCGACCACCGGTGCCGCCAACCTCGCCGCGACGGTGCTGTGCCGTGACGAGCGCGACCTGTACCGGGTCATGACCGAGGGCATCGGCGGCCTGCACTCCGTGCACCGGCTGGAGGTGCTGCCCGTGCTGCGGCACGTCAAGCGGGCGGGGCTGCTCAGCGACGGCAACCGGCTCTACGAACCGCCGCTGCACTGACCGTTGCCGGCCCCGTCACAGGATGCGCCGGCGCGCCAGCACCAGGGAGAACAGCCCGAACAGGACCAGGCCGACCGCGAGGGCCGTCAGCAGCCACGGGCCGGCCGACAGGGCGACGAAGGCACGCAGGGTGTCGTCGAGCCCCTTGGCCTGGCCGGGGTCGAACGCGACCGCGGCGCGGACGGTGAACACGCCGGCCGCGGCGAACATCACGCCCCGGCCGACGCCGCCGCCGACGCCCAGCACGTCCACGCTCCTGCGCAGGCCCGCGGGCATGGCCGAGGTGTCCAGGTACCGGCGGTAGCGGCGCTGTGCGGCCCGTACGGCGATCCACAGCCCGGCCGCCACCAGGGCGAGCCCGGCGGCGGCGACCAGCTCCCGGCCGGCCGGCCAACCCAGTGCACGGGCCGTGACGTCGCGGGAGCGCTCGTCCGTCGAGCCCGCGCCGCTGTCGCGCCGGCCGGCGGCGAAGGCCAGGACGGACACGGCGGTCACCGTGTAGAAGAGGAAGCGTGCGGCGGCCGCCGCACGCTTGCCCAGCCGCCGGCGGGTGCGGTGACGGGTGCCGGGAGCGCTGCCGGACGGCGGCAGGAACACCTGCGACAGCCGCCACAGGGCCATGCCGACCAGGCCGAGGCCCACGGCCCAGACCAGGGCCCGGCCGAAGGGCTGCCGGGCCAGTTCCTGGACGGCGCCCCCGCGGTCCGCCTGGTCCTGGGTGCCGGTCAGCGCGATGCGTGCCGCCATGACGCCCACCAGCAGGTACAGCACTCCGCGCGCCGCGAGACCGGCACGGGCCGCGGCCCGTGTCGTCCGATCGCGGGCGGTCCGCGCGGTGCGTCCGCCTCCGGTCCACCGTCCCATAGCCACCGACCTCCGCCTCTGGTGGGCCGGCAGGCGTCTTCCCCCTCTCGAGCCTCGGAAACGGCCCCGGTGTCAGCAGGCGACGAGCAGTTCCCGCAGGCCGCGGATGACGAAGCCCGGTTTGCGCAGCGGTTCGCGCAGGAGGCGCAGCGCGGGGGCCTGGCGCAGCAGTTCGCCGTGGACGGCGAGGAGTTCGGCGCGGGCGAGGGGGGCGCCCAGGCAGTAGTGGATGCCGGCGCCGAAGGCGAGGTGGGGGTTGTCGCTGCGGGTGAGATCCAGGCGGGCGGGGTCGGTGAAGCGGGCGGGGTCGTGGTTGGCCGACCCGAGGAGCAGAGCGACTTCGTGGCCGCGCGGGATGCGGGTGCCGGCGATCTCGATGTCCTCCAGCACCCAGCGTTCGAAGAGGTGCAGCGGGGTGTCGTAGCGCAGGAGTTCCTCGACGGCGCGGGGCAGCAGCGCGGGGTCGGCGCGCAGGGCCGCGAGCTGGCCGGGGTTGCGCAGCAGGGCCCACCAGGCGTTGCCGATGCTGCCCACGGTGGCCTCGTGGCCGGCGTTGAGCAGCAGGGCGCAGGTGGAGACCATCTCCTGCTCGGTGAGGCGTTCGCCCTGGTCGTGCGCGGCGATCAGGGCGCTGACGAGGTCGGTGCCGGGGCGGGCGCGCCGGGCGGCGATCAGCTCGCGCAGATAGGCGGAGAACTCCTCGCTGGCGCGCACGGCGCGACGGGCGGTCTCCTCGCCGGGGTTGAGCTCGTACATGCCGCAGATGTCGGCGGACCAGGGGCGCAGGAGAGGGCGGTCGGAGGCGGGGATGCCGAGCATTTCCGCGATGACGGTGACGGGCAGCGGCTCGGCGACCCGGGCGATCAGGTCGCCGCCGCCGTCGGCGACGAGGTCCGCGACCAGGTCGCGGGCCAGGCGCTCGACGACGGGGGCGAGGTCCTGCACGGTGCGCGGGGTGAAGGCCTGGGAGACCAGGCGCCGGATGCGGGTGTGGTCGGGCGGTTCCAGGTCGAGCAGGCCGTTGTCGTTGAGCGTGTGGAAGGGCGCGTGGTGCGCCGGGGGCGGCGTCCGGCCGAACTCCTCGTGGGTGAAGCGGTGCAGGTAGGTGCGTCCCAGACGCCGGTCGCGCAACAGGGCGCGGACGTCGGCGTGGTGGGGTACGAGCCACTGCCGGCTGGGGGCGAACCAGTGGACGCGGCCGGCCTCGCGCAACCGGGCGAGGCCGGGGTAGGGGTCGGCGGCGAAGCGGGGGGACCACGGGTCGAAGCCGGCACTCGCATCCATGGGCGGATGCTAGGGCCTGTCCGGCGGATCAGGTAGTCCCGTGCGGCTGGTGCCGCGTGGGCGCGACACGATGGCCCCGTCAGGGGCGCGGGGAACTGCGCGATCGGCCACGACGCGCCCGCAGGCGACGCGCCAGCCCGAGGCCCGGGCGCAGCACGGCTCCCTGCCTGCGGGCGCGTCGTTGCTTGTCGCGCCCACGCGGCGGCAGCCGCAGATCGTGCACCGCCCCGCGCCCCTTACGGGGCGCCGTGGTGCCCCCGCGACGAAGATCCGCCGGACAGGTCCTGGCGCCGTACGTCGTCCGGGCCGAGGGGCGTCCGGGGAGCCGGCGGGGGTTTGAGGAGGGGTCAGAGGGGGAGGGGTGCCGGGCCCTGGGGGCGCCAGACGGTGCCGCGGCGCTCGTGGGCGAAGAGTTCCTCGACGGCGTGGGCGATGCGCGGGCCGGCCTCGCGTTCGAGCAGGTACAGGCCGAGGTCGAGTCCGGAGGTGACTCCTGCGCCGGTGACCAGGTCGCCGTCGTCGACGACGCGGGCGGGCACGGCGTGGGCGCCGGCGGCGCCGAGGGCCTCGGCGGCCGCGTGATGGGTGGTGGCGTGGCGGCCACGGAGCAGGCCGGCCATGGCCAGGAGGAGGGATCCGCCGCAGACCGTGGCGACGGTGACCTGCGGGCGGTCCATGGCCTGCCGCAGCAGCCCGGGCAGCGGGGTGGCCAGGGCCCGGCCCAGGACGACGGAGACGTGTTCCGGGTGTTCCGCGGCGTCGCCGTCGCCCGGCGTGACGCGGCCCAGGGCGCCGGGTACGAGGACGAGGTCCGCCCGGCCGGGGGTCAGGTCGGCGGTGGCGCGCAGGGAGACGGCCGGGGTGCCGCTCGGTACGTCGCGGGGTCCCTCGGCGGAGACGAGTTCGACGCCGACCGCTCCGCCGGAGAGGAGTCCTCCGGCGTACAGCACCTCGTAGGGGGCGATGACGTCGAGCGGGTCGAAGCCGTCGAACAGGACGATCTGTGCATGCATGGCGATGCCCCTCTTGTACGCGTACGGCCGGTTCGCTCCGGCCCGCACCCGACGATAGGCAGGCGCCGGGCGGCGCCCCAGTGGCGTGAGTGACACCTTTCAACGGAAAAGTGCCACGGCTGGTGCAGGGGTGATGGCCTGGGGAAACGGCCTGCCGGTCCGGGGGCCGGCGGTGTGGCGGTCCGGTAGGTTCCCGTAGGTTCCCGCCATGCACACCGTCGCCGTTCTCGCGCTGGACCAGGTGATCCCGTTCGATCTGGCCACGCCGATCGAGACCTTCGCCCGTACCCGGCTGCCGGACGGGCGTCCCGGCTACCGGGTGCGGGTGTGCGCCGGGCAGCCGCAGACCGATGCCGGCACGTTCGTTCTGCGCGCTCCCTGGGGACTGGACGGGCTCGACGGTGCGGACACCGTCGTCGTGCCCGGCACCGCCACCCCGGCGGCGCCGCTGCCGGCGGAGGTCCGCGAGGCGCTGCGGGCCGCGGCCGCGGCGGGCACCCGTATCGCCTCCATCTGCACCGGCACCTTCCCGCTGGCCGCCACCGGGCTGCTCGACGGGCTGCGGGTGACCACGCACTGGCAGGCCGCCGACCTGCTGGCCGCCGCCTATCCGGCCCTCACCGTCGACCCGGGGGTGCTGTACGTGGACAACGGGCAGTTCCTCACCTCGGCGGGCGCGGCGGCCGGGCTGGATCTGTGCCTGCACATGGTGCGCCGCGACTACGGCTCGGCCGTGGCCGCCGACGCGGCACGGCTGTCCGTCATGCCGCTGGAACGCGAGGGCGGGCAGGCCCAGTTCATCGTCCACGACCGGCCGCCCGCCCCGCAGGGCTCCGCCCTGGAGCCGCTGCTGGGCTGGCTGCAGGAGAACCTGGCGCGCAGTCTGACGCTCGACGACATCGCCGCGCAGGCGGGGATGAGCACGCGGACGCTGATCCGCCGCTTCCGGGAGCACACCGGTACCACGCCGCTGCAGTGGCTGCAGCGGGCCCGCGTCCGCCGGGCCCAGCACCTGCTGGAGGCCACGGCGCACTCCGTCGAGCGCATCGGCGCCCAGGTCGGCTTCGGCTCCCCCACCGCCTTCCGTGACCGTTTCAAGAGGACCACCGGTGTCAGTCCCCACGCCTACCGGCGCAGCTTCGGCTGACGCGGCGCGGGCCCGCACGGCGCGCGGTCACTGCGGCGCGCGGTCAGTGCGGGAGACGGGCGGCGATGAGGCAGATGTCGTCGTTGCCCGTGGCGGAGATGCCGGAGACGAGGGTGTCGCAGAAGACGTCGAGCGGCGCGCCGGCGAGCTCCCGGGCCGTGCGGGCCAGCCGGGCGAGGCTGTCGTCGATGTCCTCGTCGGGGTGTTCCACCAGACCGTCGGTGTACAGCAGCAGGGTGCTGCCGGGGGGAAGTTCCTCGATGGCGCTGACGCGCCAGTCGTCCGGGACGGGCAGCCCGAGCAGGGGCGAGGTCGCCGCCTCCAGGAAGGCGACCCGGCCGTCCTCGGTCACCAGCAGCGGCGGTGGGTGGCCGGCGACGCTGTAGTACGCCTGCCGGCCTCCCGCCGGGCTCTTCTCGATGCGCACCACGGCGCAGGTCGTGGTGCCGCCGTCGGGGTCGAGCAGCTGGCTGGCGTGGTCCAGGCGGCGGATGATCTCGCCGGGCGGCTCCTCGCGGTCGGCCGCCAGGCCGCGCAGCATGTTGCGCATCTTGCTCATGTTCACCGCGGCCGCGATGTCGTGGCCGGCCACGTCGCCGATGGCCAGCACCAGCGCGCCGTCGGCGAGGACGAAGGAGTCGTACCAGTCGCCGCCCACCTCGGCCGCGGCGGGGCTGGGCAGGTAGCGGGAGACGATCCGCAGGTCGTCGTAGGGCGGGGGCGTGGTGAGCAGGCTGTGCTGCAGGGCGAGGGCGACGCGCTGGGTGCGCTGGAACTCGATGATGTTGCGCAGCGGGTCGTGGGCCTGTTCGAGCAGTTCGCGCATCAGGGCCATGTCGGCGGGGCCGATGGGGTCGCGGTCGCCGCAGACGAAGGCGTCCACGACGGCGGCGAGCGTCCCGTCGATGAGCACGGGCACCAGAACCATGCCGTGGGCGCCGGCGCGCCTGAGCCAGGAGACGGTGTCGGGCGGGGCGATCTCCTCCGTGACGGTGTGCGGGTCGAACGCGGTGTGGACGGGCCGGCGCTCGCGCACGGCCCGGGCGAAGGCGCTGTGCGCCGGGACGTGCTCGACGCCCAGGCGCGGCGGGTCGGCGGGCAGTCCCTCGCGGGTGCGGGCCGCGATGCGTTCGACGGTGAACGGGCCGTCGCCGGTCAGCTGCTCGGCCGGATCGGGGAAGAGGTAGATGCCGCACTTGTCGGCCAGCGTGGGCACGATGACGTCGCCGAGGGCGGCGAAGGCGCTGCGGGGCTGGGTGGACTCGGCGAGGACGGCCGCCGCCCGGGCCAGCACCTCCACGCGGCGCCGTTCCTGCCACTGCTGCTCGATGTCGGTGCAGGTGCCCACCCACTCCACGACCCTGCCGTCGTCGTCGCGGACGGGCACGGCGCGGGCGTCGAAGTGGTGGTAGGTGCCGTCGGTGGTGCGCAGCCGGTAGACGTCGGTGAACTCGTCGGGTACCTCCTCCAGGGCGCGGTGCCAGGCGATGCGCACCGGTTCCCGGTCCTGGGGGTGCACGGCGTCCAGCCAGCCCGCGCCGCGGAACTCCTCCCACGTCTGCCCGGTCACGCGCTCCCAGCCGGGGCTGGGTTCGATCGCGCCGCCCCTGGCGGCCGAGACCCAGACGATCTGGGTGCCGGCGGCGACGAGGTTCTCGAACCTGCGCAGGGCACGCAGCCGTTCCTCGGAGACCCGGCGGCTGCGCTCGGCGGCGTCGACCTGTTCGGTGACGTCGACGGCCACCACGAGTACGCCGTGCCCGTCGCCGGAGACGGGGACGCGGGAGAGGCTGAAGGTGAAGTAGCGCTTGGTGAGGGCACCGTGCGGCCCGTGGAACTCGCTGGGCGCCGCGGCCAGGCGGACGGGCTCCCCGGTGCGGTAGACCTCGTCGACGAGCCCGAAATAGCTCTGCTGCCGCTGCTCGGCGAACGCCTGCGCCAGGGGCAGACCGAGGGGCCGGTCGCCGAAGGTGTCGCGGTGGACGGGGTTGACGTAGACGAGCTCGTGCCGCGGCCCCCGGGTGATCGCCACGGGCACCGGCACGGGATCGAACATGGTCCAGGAGAAGCGCTCCTGCGATGACGCCGCGCCGTCCGGCCCGCTCACCATGGAGCCCCTCTCCTGCCGCCGACACTTCTCTCCATCGTCGGGCCCCGCCCGGTGGCGGTCGTCGTGCGCGGGGCGAACGGGTGAGGCGGCGGGGCGGCTACTGGCCGTGCCGGCTGCCGTAGAGCAGGAGCAGGACGAGGACGAGCCCGGCGAGGAGTGCTCCCCCGCCGGGCCAGGGTTGGGAATCCCGCGCCTGGATGCCGTCGCCGTCGGGCGCGCCGCCGCCGTGGACCTCGCTGCGGTGCCGCTCGCGCTCCTGCTCGGCCTGGCGCTTGGAGGTCACCTCGTCCCACGTGATGCCGCACGCCGCGCACCGGTACCGATAGCTGGACACGTCGCTTTCCCTCCCGTGAATCCGTAGGGCTCCCGAACCCTAGTGCGGGGCGGGTGGGCGGGAGGGGGCTTTCGGGCGACTTCCCCCCTTCGGGGGAGGGCGGCCCCGCACCCTCCCCCGGTCATGGGTGACGCAGGCAACAGGCAGCCGAGGGCGGTGCCGCCGGGGATCGGTGGCAAGGTGACACCGTTCGTGATCGGCCTCAAGGAAGGAAACGGTGCCGGCATGTCCATCATCCATCGCACGGAGCTCAAGCCGACCAAGCTCGAACTGCTCACCGACTGGCTGCCCTCCCGGCCCTGGTACCGCGGCGGTACGGGCGCGCCGGAGCCGGTCAAGGCGGGCGGGTTCCGGCTCGACGATCCCGAGGGCGAGGTGGGGATCGAGTTCATGGTGGTCACCGACGCCTCGGCGCCGGAGGGTCCGGCCGGCTACCTCGTGCCGCTCACCTACCGCGGCGCCCCGCTCCGGGGGGCCGAGCACGCCCTCGTGGGGACGCTGCACCACGGGGTGCTCGGACAGCGCTGGGTGTACGACGGCTGCCACGACCCGGTGCTGACGGCCCAGCTGGTGGCCCTGGTCGAGGGCCGCGTGCAGGCGCAGGCACAGAGCGTCAGCGACACCCTCGACGACGACGTCACCCGTTCCTTCACCGGTCACGGCCCGGCTCCGGCGGGCTTCACCACCACGGCCGCCGACGATGAGGACGGCACGTCGGTGTCCACGTCGTACGGCGCGTCCCTGCGGCTGCACCGTGTGCTGCGCCCGGGCCCCGAGACCCCGCTTCCCGAGGGGGCCGCCGGGCACGTCGGGGGTTCGTGGGAGGCCGCCGACGGCACGTGCGTCCGAGGGGTGTTCGCCCACCTGAACCCGGCCGGCCGGCAGCAGTAACCGCCTTACCGATTCGGCGGATTGAACGGTCGCCCCCGGTGCATGATTGCTTCCGCTCGAACAGGACCCCAAAGAGGCGGTGGCCGTGGTGGCGGGAACGCTCAAGGAGCACATCGAGGACGCGGTGGAGGTCATGCAGCGCACGGGCGCGGTGATGGTGCCCCGGGGCGAGGCGGAGGTGCTGGCGGCGCACGTGCTCGGGGTGGCGGTCGCGGAACTTGCGCTGGACGGCGAGCCCGACGAGGAGTCCCTCGCCCGCTACCGCGCTCTCGTGCGCCGCAGGAGCGAGGGGGTGCCGCTGGGCTACCTGACCGGGTCGGCGTCGCTGGCGGGCGTCGAGGTGGAGGTGGGGCCCGGGGTGTTCGTGCCCCTGATCGTCAGCGAGGCCGTCGTCGCGGCCGGGCTGGACGCGATCGCACCGCTGCCCGCCCCGCTCGTGGTGGACCTGTGCGCCGGATCGGGGGCGTTCGCGCTCGCGGTGGCGCACCACGTACCCGGGGCGAGGGTGCATGCCGTGGAGCACGATCCGGACGCCCTCGCCTACGCCCGCCGCAACCGTGCGCGGCGGGCCGCGCTCGGCGACCGGCCCGTCGAGCTGCACCAGGGTGACGTCACGCTGCCGAAAACGCTGGCCGAGCTGAACGGCACGGTCGACCTGGTGCTGTCCTCGCCGCCGTACCAGCCGGAGGAGGTGGCGGTTCCGGACGAGTTCGGCGTGCACCAGCCGCGGGAGGCGGTCTTCGGCGGCCCCGACGGCCTGCGCGTGACCCGGCACGTCGTCGAGGCGGCGGCCCGGCTGCTGCGGCCGGGCGGCACGCTGGTCCTGGAGCACGGGCACCAGCACGGCGAGACGGTGCCGGCGCTGCTGCGGGGCGACGGCCGGTTCACGGACGTCTCGGAGCACCCCGACGCGTACGTGGGCCACCCGCTGTACGTCCGGGGAGCACGCGCCTAGGCCGTTTCCGGCGGATCTTCGGCGCGGGGCACCGCGGCGCCCCGATAGGGGCGCGGGGCAGTGCCCGACCTGCGGCTGCCGCCGCGTGGGCGCGACAAGCCACGACGTGCCCGCAGGCAGGGTGCTGCGCCCGGGCTTCGGGGTGGCGCGTTCGGCTGCGGGCCGTCGGTGGCCGATCGCGCAGTTCCCCGCGCCCCTTCGGGGCGCCCCGGTGCCGTATGGCGAAGATCCGCCGGACACGCGTCGGGGCCGCGCGCCCCGGGAAGGTCACGGGGTGCGCGGCCCCTTACGGCCCCTCGGCGGCTGGAACCCGGGGCTTACTTGTTGATCAGGGTGTTGCCGTGGCTCATGTTGCCGACGCCGAGCACGGAAACGGTGTTGCCGCCGACGTTCGGGGAGACGCGCGGGGCGACCTGGACGATGTTGGCGGCGGCCACGCCCGGGGACTTCGCCGTCTCCGCGGCGGCCTGCGGGGCGGCGCTCGCGCCGGCGGCGCCGGCTCCGACGGCCGCGGCGGCGAGGGCGGTCACGGCGGCGGCGTTGCGGATGCTCATGGCTCTCCAATGGGTTGGGGGGAAGCGCCAGGCAAAGGCTCTGGCAAGAAAGAGTCTTGCGTACGAAAAACCGTCTGCCCTACGAGCGGAGAGTATGTTCATCCTCCTCCGCGACCGCGGCGTCGGCATTGACCCCCTGTGGGTGCTCGGCGATCAAGTCCCTGACGAACAAGGGATGTCGGGAAGGGATGTGCGGGCCCGGCCCGGCCGGGGCGGAAAACCGGTGGCGGGGCGGTGGGTGGCACCGGCAGGCTGATCACCGTCACCGACGCCGTCCTCAGGAGGAAGCGGGAATCATGCGGCAGGTCTTCGAAGCACCCCTGCGTCCCTGCCGCGACCACGTTTCCGAGGACTTCTCCACCCATGCCACTTCCCCACGCCCCGGCAGCCCGGGGCATCGTCAACGTCGGCATCCTGGCGCACGTCGACGCCGGTAAGACCAGCCTGACCGAGCGGCTGCTGTTCGAGGCCGGGGCGCTGCCGCGGCTCGGCAGCGTCGACGCCGGCACCACCCGCACCGACAGCGGGGAGATCGAGCGCCGGCGCGGCATCACCATCCGTACCGCTGTCGCCCCCTTCTCGGTGGGCGACCTGCAGGTCAACCTCGTCGACACGCCCGGCCACGGGGATTTCGTCGCCGAGGTCGAGCGGGCGCTCGGCGTGCTCGACGGGGCGGTGCTGGTCGTCTCCGCCGTCGAGGGCGTGCAGGCGCGCACGCGCGTGCTGATGAAGAGCCTGCGCCGGCTGGCGCTGCCGACGCTGGTCTTCGTCAACAAGACCGACCGGGCGGGCGCCGACGAGGCGCGCGTCCTGGCCGGCATCCGTGCCCGGCTGACGCCGCGCGTGGTGCCGATGGGCACGGTGCGCGGCATGGGCTCCCCCGCCGCCCGGGTCGTTCCCGCCTCCTTCGACGATCCCGGCTTTCGCGAACGCGTCGCCGAGGCGCTGGCCGAGGACGACGAGGAGGTCCTGGCCGCCCTCGTCGAGGACGGCCGGGTGCCCCCGGCCGGGCGGCTGGCGGCGGGGCTCGCCGCGCACACCGCGCGGGGGCTGCTGCACCCGCTGTACTTCGGCTCCGCCCTGTCGGGGGACGGCGTCGGCGCACTCGCCGAGGGCATCGCCCGGTGGCTGCCGCCCGCCCGGCGGGCGGACGAGGGCGAGGCCGTGGGCACCGTCTTCGCCGTCGACCGCGGGCCGTCGGGCGAGAAGATCGCGTACCTGCGCCTGTTCTCCGGCAGCCTGGCGCGGCGCGAGCGGGTCACGCTGCGCCGGCGCGAGGCGGACGGCAGCGTGGTCGCGCACGCGGGGCGCCTCACCTCGCTGGAGGTGCTCGGCACCGGTCCCTGCGGCGCCGGCGGGCGGCTCGGCGCGGGCGGCATCGCGCGGATCGGGGGGCTGCCGGCGGTCCGGGTCGGGGACCGGCTGGGCCCGGGCGGGGAGGAGGAGGCGGTGCGGCACTTCGCCCCGCCGAGCCTGGAGGCGGTCGTGCGCCCGGTGCGCGGCGAGGACCCCGTGCGGCTGCACGCCGCGCTCGGCGCGCTCGCCGACCAGGACCCCCTCATCGGCATCCGCCCGCTGCCGGACGGGAGGGGGACGGCGGTCCTGCTCTACGGCGAGGTGCACAAGGAAGTCCTCGCGGCGCGGCTTCAGGAGGAGTTCGGCGTCGGCGCGGTCTTCGAGGAGAGCCGCCCGGTCTTCCGTGAGCGGCCCGGCGGGACGGGCGCCGCCTACGAGGGCATCGACCGCCATGACACTCCGGCCTTCTGGGCCACGATCGGGCTGCGCGTGGAGCCCGGGGCGCACGGCTCGGGCACGGTCTTCCGACGGGAGACGGAGCTGGGGGCGATCCCCCTGGGCTTCGACCGCGCCATCGAGGAGACGGCCCGCCGCACGCTCGCCCAGGGCCTGTACGGCTGGCCGGTCACCGACGTCGTGGTCACCCTCACCCACTCGGGCTACGCCAGCCCCGTGAGCACCGGCACCGACTTCCGCCGGCTGACCCCGCTGGTGCTGATGCGGGCCCTGGCCGAGGCGGGCACGCGGGTGTACGAGCCGTGCCACGCCTACGAGCTGGAGCTGCCGCACGACGCCCTGAGCGCGGTGACGGGCCTGCTGGCCGGGCACGACGCTCCCGTGCGCGAGGCGGCACCGGGCCGGGACGGGTGGGTCCTCAGGGGCCTGGTACCGGCCCGGCACGCCGCCGCGGTGGAACGGCGGTTGCCGGGTCTGACCCGGGGTGAGGCCCTGTGGTGGACGGCCCCGGCCGAGGACCGCCCGCTGCCGGGCCGCCCGCCCGTGCGCGAGCGCACGGACGGCGACCCCCTCGACCGTGCGGCGTACCTGCGGCACGTGGGGCGGGGTGGGGCCTGAATGCCCGACGCGCCGGCCGCTCGGCGGGGTCGGGGTCGGGGGCGGTGGGGTCAGGGGCGGCGGGCGAGCCGGTGCAGCCGCAGGGCCAGCTGGAGTTCGAGGGCGCGGGCGGGGGTGTTCCAGTCGGGGCCCAGGAGGCGGCCGACGCGGTCCAGGCGCTGGACGACGGTGTTGACGTGGACGTGGAGGTCGTCCTTGGCCCGGGCGAGGCTCGCGCCGCAGGCGAAGTACGCGTCCAGGGTGCGGATGAGGTCGGTGCCGCGCCGCTCGTCGTAGTCCAGGACGGGGCCCAGCACACGGCGGACGAAGCCCGGTACGTCGCCGCGGTCGGCGAGCAGGACGCCGAGGAAGCCGAGCCCGGCGAGGTCGGCGCCGTCGCCGGTGCGGCCGAGGGCGTGCAGGGCGGCCAGGCAGCGCAGCGCCTCGGCGTGGGCGGCGGGCAGGTGCTCGGGGCCGCCGGCCGGCCCGGCGGCGCCCGCGGTGACGGGGGTGCCGAGGCGCCGGCCGAGGGCCTCGGCCAGCTCGCGGGCGAGCCGGGCGCAGTCGCCAGCGGGGAGCAGGAGGAGCACGTGGCCGTCGCGGGTGCCGGCGAGGCCGCCGTGCCGGCGGGCGTGCCGGGCGGCCTCGGCCACCAGGCGCGGGCGCGTCTCGGCGTCGCAGTCGAGGGCGAGGACGGCGTGCGGGCGGGCGAGGTCGATGCCGAGGCGGCCGGCCCGCCGGGCGAGCCGGCCCGTGTCGTGGTGCGTGCCGGGGGTCCGGGGGGTCAGCAGGTCGTCGAGGAGTTCGCCGCGTATGCGGTCCTCCGCTTCGGCGACGGAGCGGCGCAGGAGCAGCAGCAGGGCGGTGACGAGGGCGGCGCGCTCGAACAGGCGCCGGTCGGCGTCGGTCAGGTCGGTGCGGCCGGTGAGCACGAGGCTGCCGAGGAGTTCGGAGCCGGCCGGGACCGCGCACACCCAGGTGCCGTCCGCGGGCACCGCCCGGCCGCCGGAGGCGACGACGGCGTCGGCCGGTGGGGCGGCGGGGCCAGTGCCGACGCGGGCCAGCGCGGTGCCGTCGGCGTCGTGGACGCTCAGGCCGCCGCCGAGCAGGGCGGCGATCTGGGCGGCGACCTCGCCGACGGTGGCGCCGCGCAGGACGAGGGCGGTGAGGCGGTCGTGCGCGTCCGCGGCGCGGCGCAGGGCCTCGCCGTGGGCGCGGGCGGTCCGGTTGGCGGCATCGAGGCCGACCAGGGCGGTGCGCGTCTCCTCCAGCAGCCGGGCGTTGTCGAGGGCGACGGCGGCGTGGTCGGCGAGGGAGGCGAGCAGGGCGACGGCGTCGGGGGCGAAGGTGCGCGGGCGGCGGTCGGCGGCGAACAGGACGCCGATGACGCGGGCGCCCACGCGCAGCGGGACGCCGAGGATGCCGCGCAGTCCCTCGTCGGCGACCGCGGTGTCGATGGCGTCGGTGTGCTGGAAGCGGCCGTCGGTGCGGTAGTCGGTGCTGGTGTACGGGCGGGCGGTCTGGGCCACCAGGCCGCCGAGGCCCTCGCCCATGCCCAGGCGCAGTTGCTGGAAGCCGGCGGACGCCGAGCCGTCGGTGACGCGCATGAAGGTGTCGCCGGCGGCCGCATCGTGCAGGGTCAGGTAGGCGACGTCGGTGCCGAGGAGGGTACGGGCGCGGTGGACGATGGCGCGCAGGACGGCGTCCGTGTCGCGCAGGGCGGCCAGGTCGCTCGCGGTGTCGAAGAGCGCGGCGAGTTCGGCTTCGCGGCGCCGGTGCTGGTCGAGGGCGTGCCGGATGTCGAGGGCGGCGTCCAGGGCCGCGTCGAGGGCGGCCCGTTCGGCCGGGTCGTCGAGTGCGGCGCGGTCGGCGGCGGCCGCGGGGGCGAGCATCTCGGCGGGGGCTCCGGCGGCGAGGTGGCGGAGCAGGTTCAGCAGTGCGGCCGTGGCGGGCCGGGTGGGGTGCACGGCGCGGTCCTCGTTCATGGTCACCATGGTGTCCTTCGTGCCGGTGCGAGGGTCCGGTCCCTTGTGTCACGTGGGTTCGGCGCCGGTGAGCGGGGCCTGGTCGGCGCCGGTGGCCGCCCGGGGTGCGGGGCGGGCGAGGTCGCGTCCGCGGGTCTCGCGGGCGACGGCGACCGTGACGGAGGTGATCACGGCGGCCAGGCACAGGTACAGGGCGATCGGCGTGGACGAGCGGTAGGTCGTGAGGAGTTCGACGGCGATGACGGGGGCCAGGGCGCCGGCGGCGATGGAGGCGAGCTGGGAGCCCAGGGAGGCGCCGGAGTAACGGACGCGGGTGTCGAACATCTCGGAGACGAAGGCGGCCTGGGGCCCGTACATGGCGCCGTGCAGCACCAGTCCCACGGTCACGGACGCGGTGATCGCGGCGAAGGAGCGGGTGTCCAGCAGCGCGAAGAAGGCGAAGGCCCACAGGGCCATGCCGACCGAGCCGACGAGGGTGACCGGTCTGCGGCCGGCCCGATCGGACAGCGCGCCCCACAGCGGGATGGTGACGAAGTGCACGGCGGAGCCGATGAGGACGGCGTTGAGGGCGGTGCCCTTGGGAAGGTGCAGCTGGGTGGTGACGTAGACCAGGAGGAAGGACGTGAGGACGTAGTAGGAGACGTTCTCGCCGAAGCGCGTGCCCATGGCGGTGAGCACCTCGCGCCGGTTCCTGCGCAGCACTTCGGCGACGGGGGCGCGCGGCGCGCCGCCCGGCGCGGCCTCGGCCGCGGCCCGGGCCTGCAGGAAGAGGGGGGACTCGGTGACGCGGACGCGTACCCACAGGCCGATCAGGACCAGCACGCCGGACAGCAGGAAGGGCACGCGCCAGCCCCAGGCCCGGAACTCCGCCTCGGACTGGACGGCCGCCAGCAGGGCCAGGACGCCGGTGGCCAGCAGGTTGCCGCCGGGGGCACCGCACTGCGGCCACGACGCCCAGAAACCTCGCCGGTCGGCGCCGCCGTGCTCCGAGACCAGCAGCACCGCCCCGCCCCACTCGCCGCCGAGCGCGAAGCCCTGGACGAGCCGCAGCACCGTCAGCAGGACCGGCGCGGCGACGCCGATGGTGTCGTACGTGGGCAGCAGACCCATGGCGAAGGTCGCGCCGCCCATCATCAGCAGGCTCAGGACGAGGAGCTTCTTGCGGCCCGTCCGGTCGCCGAAGTGCCCGAAGACGATGCCGCCGAGCGGCCTGGCGGCGAAGCCGATCGCGTACGTGACGAAGGCGATCAGCGTGCCCACGAGGGGGTCGTCGGCGGGGAAGAAAAGGGTGTTGAACACCAGCGCGGCGGCCGAGCCGTAGAGGAAGAAGTCGTACCACTCGACGGTGGTGCCGATCAGGCTCGCGGCGACGACGCGGGCGATGCCGCCGGTCGGGGGACGGGTCATGGGGTGGGTCACCAGCCTTCGGGGAAGGGGGTCAGGTCGCGGTCCAGCCGCCGTCGAGGGCGATCGAGGCGCCGTTGATGCCACCGGCGGACGGGCCGCACAGCCAGACGACGGCCGCCGCGACCTCGTCGGGTTCGAGCAGGCGCCCCAGGGGCGAGCGGGCCAGCAGGACGTCGCCGAGCACGGCGTCCTCCGTGATGCCGTGGGCGGCCGCCTGGGTGCGGATCTGCGCCTCGACCAGCGGGGTACGGACATAGCCGGGGCTGACGCAGTTGCTGGTGACACCGTGGGGGGCGCCTTCGACGGCGGCCACCTTGCTCAGGCCCTCCAGGGCGTGCTTGGCCGCGACGTAGGCGGACTTGAAGGCGCTCGCGCGGTGTCCGTGGACGCTGGAGACGTTCACGACGCGGCCCCAGCCTGCGGCGTACATGTGCGGCAGCACCCGGCGCAGCAGCAGGAACGGCGCGGTGACCATGACCTGCTGGATCAGGGCGAAGCGCTCCGGGGGGAACTCGGTGAGGGGTGCCACGTGCTGCAGGCCGGCGTTGTTCACCAGGATGTCGACGGCCGAGGGCAGGGCGTCGGGGGCGGCCGGGTCGGCGAGGTCGGCGACGTGGGGCAGGCCGCCGATCGACTCCGCGACCGCCGTTGCGGAGCCGGCGTCCACGTCGACGACGTGCACGGTGGCGCCGGCCCGGGCCAGGTGGAGGGCGCAGGCCCGGCCGATGCCGCTGCCCGCCCCGGTCACCAGTGCCGTCCGGCCGCGCAGGTCGGGGCTCGCCGGGTGCGGCGGCGGGGTGGGGAGTTCGCTCGTCATGGCGGCAGACCTTAGGGGGCTGCGGGCCCGGCTCCTATGGTGCCGGGCCACACAAGGGGCTTGCGCCGTGTGGGGTACGGACCCACCGCCGTAGGATCCGGCGGGTGACCGAGATCGACTACGGACGTTTGCACGAGGACCTGCGCCGGGCGCGCACCGCGGCCGGCGGCGGCGCCGCCCGCTGGGAGCTGCTGCGCCGCTTCCAGCAGGAGTGGGGGTACGAGCCCGCCGGCGGGCCGCGCCGGGGGCAGGAGGAGCCGGACGCGCACCGGGAGTACGTGGCCGGGCTGCGGGAAGCCGCCGGCGACGGTGCGGCGCAGGACGGGCCGCAGGACGTCGATCCCGCACTCGCGATACCCGAGGCCCTCACGGAGTGGTGGGAGCTGCCCTTCAACTCCTTCGCGGACCGCTGCGAGCTGTACGAGACCAACCCCGTGTGGCCGCCCACCGTCCGCCCGGACCCCACCGGCTACGGCGTCGCCGACGGTCTGCCGCCCGGCAATCCCTTCGCCGGGCCGGACGAGGACCAGCGGGTGTGCGTCTTCATGGCCGAGAACCAGTACTGCAACGAGTGGGGCTATCCCGCCGCCCGCAGTGCCCTCGCCGATCCGCCGGTACTGGTCTCCGGGCTCGGCGACGACGGGGAGGCGGGGTGGCACCTGCAGAGCCACTCGGTGTCCGAGTTCTTCCTGCAGCTGGCCCTGACCCGACTGCCCGCCCACTTCGGCTGGACCGTCGAGGAGGGCGACGTGGACGAGGAGGTCCTGGCGCGGCTGACGCAGCACCTGTGCCCCCTCGGCCTGCCGCCCTGGCGCGAACTGGGCGCCCGTACCGAGTACTTCGGCGGCCGGGACGTGATCGTGGCCCACAACACCGGATTCGGCGACTTCGGGTTCGTCGCCTACGGCCGCAGCGAACAGGCGCTGCTGCGGCTCGCCGACGCGCTCGGCGTGGACTGGTCCGAGTGGATCTGCGAGCCGGAGAGCCACCACGAGGAGCGCTGACCGCCCGCCGCGTGGGTGCGGCCCGGCGCCCCGTCTGCGGGTGCGTCGTGGCTTGTCGCGCCCACGCGGCGGCAGCCGCAGATCGGCACCGCCCCGCGCCCCTGACGGGGGCGCCCCGTAGGGCGCGGGGAACTGCGCGATCGGGCACCGGCGGCCCGCAGTCGACGCGCCAGCGCCTGTGCCCCACGCGGCGGCAGCCGCGCATCGACAACGCCCCGCGCCCCTTACGGGCGCCCTCGTAGGCAACGCAGTGCATCGGAGGGGCCACGCAGGGCATACGCGCAGTGCGGGCGCCGGCCGGCGGCGGGCGCCCGGTGCGGTCAGGCGACAACTGCCCTGTGGGGGACGGGAGGTGACGCGATGGTGTGGTGGTCGTGGCTGGTCGTGGCCGTCGCATGCGTGCTGGTGGCGGCCGTTGCGGTGGCGGGCGTGCAGGCCCGCAGGCGGTCGGGGACGGTGCTGGCCGTGCGCCGGCGGCACGCGACGGGTCGGAGGGGGGCGCGATGAGGGCCCCGTTGATGCTGGCGTCCGAGCTGTCCGGGCGCCCGGTGGTGACCCTGGGCGGGGACGTCCTGGCGCAGGTCAAGGACACCGTCTTCGACGTGCCCGCGGGGCGGATCGTCGGCTTCACCCTCAGCGGCCGCGGGGTGCTGGCCGGCCCGCTCAAGGAGAGCCTGCCGTGGCCGGGCGTCCACGCGCTGGGCCGGCACGCGGTGATGGTCACCGGCAAGGAAGCCCTGGCCGGGCCGAAGGCCGTGGTGACGCCCGGCGACGCGGCCCGCGGGGCCGTGCTGGGCGTGAAGGTGCTGACCGACGCCGGCATGGAGGTCGGGTCGGTGAAGGACGTGGTGGTCGAGGGCGGCACCAGCGGCCGGGTGGCCGGGCTGCGGATCACCGCGGCCGACTCCGCCGACGGCCGGCGCCGGGACGTCTTCGTCCCGCACGACCAGGTGCTCTCGCTCTCCGGCCACGCCCTGGTCGTCCCGGCCGACGCCCGGCGCCTGGTGGCCGAGGAACTGCCCAGTTTCACCTCGCAGGCCGAGGTGTTCCTCACCCGGGAGGCGAGCTCGTGGTGATGCTGTTCTCCGCGCTGCGGCACTGTCCCGTGGTCGGCATCGAGGAGGCCGAGGACCTCGGCCGGGTCGAGGCCGTCGGCCTGGCACCGGCCGGGGCGGCCGTCGCCCACCTCCGGGTGAGCGGTACCGGCCGGCATCCGCGCCTGGTGCCGTGGAGCGCGGTGCACGCCGCGGGGCCGGACGCCGTCCTCGTACGGGCCGCCGAGGTGGCGGACGACGGCGAGGACGGGGCCCCGCAGCAGCACGAGGCCCTGGGCGCCCGGGTCCTGACGGACCTGGGCAACGAGCACGGCACGGTCGAGGACATCGCCTTCGACCCCGCCACCGGGCGGATCCACACGCTCTACACGACGCTCGGTGCGGTGCCCGGGGAGCGCGTGACCGGGCTGGGCGACTACGCCCTGGTCGTCCGCGCCGCCCAAGGGGTCCGCGGGGCGTAGGCCGTGCCCGGCGCCCCCCGGTTTGCGGCTGCGCCGCGTGGGCGCGACAAGCCACGACGTGCCCGCAGACAGGGTGCCGTCCTTCGCCCGGGTCTCGGGGCAGCGCGTTCGACTGCGGGCCGTCGGTGGCTGATCGCGCCCACGCGGCGGCAGCCGCAGATCGACGCCGCCCCGCGCCCCTGACGGGGCACTCCATGCGCGGCACCGCGATACCCCGTCTGCGGACCGTCGTCACGCGACACCGCCCCGCGCCCCCTACGGGGCGCCGTGGTTCAGGCCGTCGAAGGCCACCCGCAGGTGGCGGGGGCCGCGCAGGACGGGGCTGGGGCGGTACGGGGGCGGGTCGGCGATCAGGCGCGGAGCGCGCAGGCGGCGGGCGAATTCGGTCAGGGCCAGCTGGGCCTCCAGCCGGGCCAGCGGTGCCCCGAAGCAGTGGTGCACACCGAAGCCGAAGCCCAGGTGCTGGAGGTCGGGGCGGGCGGGGTCGAAGCGGTCGGGATCCGTGAAGCGGTGCGGGTCGCGGTTGCCGGAGGCGAGCAGCAGCCAGACGGGGGCGCCCTTGGGGATGACGGTGCCGGCGATGTCGATGTCGTCGAGGGTGGTGCGTTGGGGCAGGAGCTGCACGGGAGGCTCGTAGCGCAGGAGTTCCTCGACGACGGCGGGCGCCGTCTGCGGGGCCTCGCGCAGGCGGGCCAGTGCCTCGGGGTGGCGCAGGAGGGTGAGCATTCCGTTGGTGATGAGGTTGACGGTGGTCTCGTGGCCGGCGATGAGCAGGAGTACGGAGGTGCTGATCTGTTCGATCGTGGACAGGCTGCCCTCGGGTCCCTCGTCGGTGGCGAGGGCGGAGAGCATGTCGTCGCCGGGGGCCCGGCGGTGTTTGTCGATCAGCTCGGCCATGTACTGGCCCAGTTCGAGACGGCCCTGCTGGATCGTGCGGCGCCGCTCGGGGTCGTCCTCGCCGGGGTCGATGCCGGCGACGACGACGTCGACCATGCGCCGGAAGTGCGGCTCGTCCTGTCTGGGGACGCCGAGCAGCCGGCAGATCACGGCGACCGGGAAGGGGTAGGCGACGTCGTCGACGACGTCGAAGTCGTCGCGCCCGTCGAGGCTGTCGATCAGGCCGGTGACGGTGCGGGCCAGTTCGCCGCGCATGTCGTGGATGCGGCGGGGGCTGTGGGGCGGGCCGAAGGGGCGGGTGGCCAGGCGGCGCAGCCGGTCGTGCTCGGGCGGGTCGAGGCGGATGAAGGACGGTGGCAGGGCGGGGTTGTCCTCGTCGGAGGCGAGCAGACTCTTCGCTCCGGGCGCGAGGTTGCGGGCGTCGGAGCTGATGCGCGGGTCGCCGAGCAGTTGCCGGATCTCCCAGTAGGTGGTGACCAGGTGGATGCCGCTGTCGTCGCGGACGACGGGGGTGCGGCGCAGTTCGGCGTAGAGGGGGTAGGGGTCGGCGCGGTGGGCGGGATCGGTGATCCGCTGGACCGGGCTGCTGGACGGCACGGGTCGTATCTCCTCGGGGCGGGCAGGGCCGGCCGGTCAGGCCCGGGCGGGGGTGAAGTGCACGCGGCGTTCGCTGGGCGAGTGGCCGGTGAGGGTGACCGTGGGGCCGTGGCTGGGCAGGGCGGGGTCGGGGAAGGCGGCGGGCACGGGGTGCAGTCCCTCGGGGCGGCGGTCGACGGTGGGGAATGCCGGCGGGAAGGGCGCGGCCCGCTCGATGAGGTCCGCGTAGAAGCCCATCCACTTCGCCTGGTCGAAGGCGGCCGCGGCGATGATGCGCCCCTGGTGGCCGTAGGCGGCCACGAAGCGGCGTTCGGCCAGGGAGCCCTGGGTGACGATCACCTCGTCGGCCATGGAGGGGACGCCCACCGACTTGATGTTCACTCCGAACTGGGCCGACCAGAAGGCGGGCATCCACAGGTGCGGGCGGCGGGCCGGGCCGGTGCTGATCATGTTGTGTGCGGCGGTCTCCGCCTGTGCCACCGCGTTGCCCCAGTGCTCCAGCGACAGGAACTGGTAGCCGAACAACGGGTGCGGGGTGCGGGCCACGTCGCCCGCGGCGAAGACGTCGTCGGTGACGATGCCGTGGACGTCGAAGGCCCGGCATCCCGCGTCGCAGGCGATGCCGCGGGGGCCGGCGGCCAGGCCGGAGCCCTCCAGCCAGGCGGTGTTGCGGATCGAGCCCAGGGCGATCACGGCGACGTCGACGTCGAGGACCGTGCCGTCGGAGAGGTGGGCGCGGCGCAGCCGGCCGGCGGGGTCGCCCTCCAGGGCGGTGACGGTGACCGAGCAGCGCAGGTCGACGCCGTGGGCGCGCTGCAGGTCCGCCGCGACGGCTCCGACGACTCCGCCGAGGGCGCCGACCAGGGGGGCGGGTCCGCGTTCGGCGACGGTGACCTCGATGCCGCGGTGCCGGCAGGCGGAGGCGATCTCCGAGCCGGTGAAGCCGGCGCCGACGACCAGGACGCGGCGCGGGCGGGCGGCCAGTCGCCGGGCGAGCCGGGCGGTGTCGTCGCGGGTGCGCAGCAGGCACACCCCGTCCAGGGCGGCCTCGTTCTCCTGCGGCCAGGGCCGGGCGCGGACGCCGGTGGCGATGAGCAGGCGGTCGTAGGGGACGGCGTTGCCGTCCGCCAGCAGGACCCGCCGGCCGTCGCGGTCGAGGCCGGTGGCGGCGGTGCCCAGGCGCCATACGGCGTCGACGGCGCGACGCCGGGGCAGGCCGGTGTCCTCGGGTGCCGCCCGGCCGAGGAGCACCTGTTTGGACAGCGGCGGCCGGTCGTAGGGCTCGTGGGGTTCGTCGCCGATGAGGGTGAGGGAGCCGGTGAAGCCCTCCTCGCGCAGGTGTTCGGCGGCGCGCAGGCCGGCGAGCGAGGCGCCGACGATCACGATGCGGCCGTTCTTCACCGGTTTCCCTGCGGCGTCCTCAGCGGCCATCGGTGCCTCCCGCCCCGGGGTCGTCGGGCCCGGGGTCGTCGAGGCGGTCGACGAGGATCGCCTGGACGGGGCAGGCGGCGGCGGCCCGCAGGACGTCGTCGCGGTGAGCGGCGTCGAAGCGCGGCTCGTACAGCAGCGTCTCCTCGCCCTGCAGCGTGAAGACCTGGGGGGCCAGGAAGACGCACTGGGCGAAGGCCTGGCAGCGGTTCAGGTCGACGACGAGCTTCATCCCGGCCGGTCCTCCTTCGGCGTACCCGCTTTCGAGGGTGCCCGGACGGGCCCGGGTGCGCGAGGCGGCGTTGGGCCGACCGGGGGAACGGCGGCAGGCCGGGCGCGGGCGGGCGGGTGACGATGGCGGGAGCACATCGGTCCACGAAAGGCCCCGTCATGCGAGCGACTGTCATCTACGGTGCGGGGGACGTACGGGTGGAGGACGTGCCCGATCCGGTGCTCAGGGACGACACGGACGCGCTGGTGCGCGTGCTGCGCTCGTGCATCTGCGGCAGTGATCTGTGGCCGTACGGATCCCGGCCGCGCACCGAGAAGGGCGACCGGATCGGGCACGAGTTCCTCGGCGTGGTGGAGGAGACCGGGCGGCGGGTGACCGGGCTGAAGCGGGGCGACGTGGTGGTGGCGCCGTTCGTGTGGTCGGACAACACCTGCGACTTCTGCGCCGAGGGCCTGCACACCTCCTGCCGCCATGGCGGATTCTGGGGGGCGGACGGCGTGGACGGCTGCCAGGGCGAGGCGGTGCGGGTACCGCAGGCCGAGGGCACGCTGGTGAAGGTGCCCGTCGGGGAGGACTCCGCGCTGCTGCCGTCGCTGCTGACGCTCTCGGACGTCTTTCCCACGGGTCATCACTGCGCCGTGCGGGCCGGTGTCGGGCCGCACACGACGGTGACCGTGATCGGGGACGGCGCGGTCGGGCTGTCGGCGGTACTGGCCTCCCGGCGGCTGGGCGCCCCGCGGATCGTCCTGATGGGCCGGCACCGCACCCGTACGGACCTGGGCCGGGACTTCGGGGCCACGGACGTGGTCCCCGAGCGCGGCGAGGAGGGCATCGCGCGGGTGCGGGAGCTGACCGGCGGCGACGGCACCCACGCGGTGCTCGAATGCGTCGGCACGGCGCAGTCCCTGGAGACCGCCTTCGGCGTGGTCCGGGACGGCGGTACGGTCAGCCGGGTCGGCGTGCCGCAGTACGAACAGGCGCCGGTGGGCCCCTCGGTCTTCCTGCGGAACGTCACGCTGACCGGCGGGGTGGCCCCGGCCCGGGCGTACATCGAGGAGCTGCTGCCGGAGGTGCTGGAGGGCCGGCTGGAGCCGGGCCGGGTCTTCGACCGGACGATCGGCCTGGAGGAGGTGCCCGACGGCTACCGTGCGATGGCCGCCCGCGAGGCGCTGAAGGTGCTCATCCGGCCCTGACCCCGCGGACGGCCCGCGCCGTCATGTGCCGCTCAGCAGCGGCCCGCGTTGACGCCGTCGATCCGGCCGCCGAAGTCGCCGCCGTAGGCGCGGCGCCAGTCGCCGTTGTTGACCTGGCGGGTCTCCTTGGGGTCCCAGTTGATGAAGCACGCCTCGGTGCTCGCCACGAAGGAGCCGACGTTGTCGTGCAGCGCCGGCGGCATGTCGCGGTAGCCGCTCGCGGCCGTCCACTCCCAGCTGGTGCCGTGGTAGTCGGTGCCGGAGAAGAAGCACACGGAGCCGCCCGGACAGGAGGGCGCCAGGTCGGGCGCGGCCGAGGCGTTGGACGCCGGCAGCACCAGGGCGGCCAGGGAGAGCGCGGCCATCAGGGCCCAGGAGCGGGTACGGGCGGGGCGGTTGCTGGTCATGGGATGTCCCTTCTCGCGGTGGAGGAAGTCGCCGTGCGTGGCCGGAAGGCGATGCCGTGGCCACGCACAGCGAGATTCTTCACACGCTGCGTGAGGGATTCGAGGGGCTTCGACGGTCGTCGAAGGGGACGTCCGCGGCCGGGTCGGGACACGCGCGGGGGTGCGGGACGAGGCCGGCGCGGTCGCCCTGGCGCAGGTCGCCCTGGTGCAGGTCGCCCCGGTGCAGGGAGACGGTGCGCTCGGGGACGGGGATGCGGATGCCCTCGGCGCGGTAGCGCTGGTGCAGGCGCTTGATGAACTCGTGCTTGATGCGCCACTTGTCGCTGAACTCGCCGACGCCCAGGATCACCGAGAAGCCGATCCGGTTGTCGCCGAAGGTGTGGAAGCGGACGGCCGGTTCGTGGTCGGGCACCGCGCCGGCGATGTCCTTCATCACGCCGTCGGCGACCTCGATGGTGATGCGCTCGACCTCGTCCAGGTCGCTGTCGTAGGCGACGCCGACCTGCACACTGACCGACAGCTTCTGCTCGGGGCGGCTGAAGTTGGTCATGTTCGTGCCGGCGAGTTTGCCGTTGGGGATGATGACGAGGTTGTTCGAGATCTGCTTGACGACGGTGTTGCGCCAGTTGATGTCGACGACGTAGCCCTCCTCACCGGTGGTCAGGCGGATGTAGTCGCCAGGCTGAACCGTCTTGGAGACCAGGATGTGGACGCCGGCGAAGAGGTTGGCGAGGGTGTCCTTCAGGGCCAGGGCGATGGCCAGACCACCGACGCCGAGGGCGGTGAGCAGAGGGGCGATGGATATGCCCAGGGTCTGCAGGACGATGAGGAAACCCATCGCGAACACCACGATGCGCGTGATGTTGACGAATATGGTGGCCGATCCGGCGACGCCTGACCGGGACTGCGCCACGGTCTGCACCAGGTCGCCCGTCACGCGGGCGACGGCGATCGAGGCGACCAGGATGACCAGGGTCTCCAGCACCTCGTTGAGCGTGTGCCCGACGGAGTGGTTCAGCGGCAGGGCCGCGGCTCCCGACGCCACGCCGGCGGCCACCGCGGAGAAGGGCGCCACCGTGCGCAGCACGTCGACGATGATGTCGTCGCCGATCCACTTGGTGCGCAGGGCCCGCTCGGCGAGCCAGCGCAGCACCACCTTCAGGACGAGGGCCGCCAGCAGGCCGGCGGCCACGGCGATGCCTGCGACGACGGCGTCGTGCAGGGTCAGGTCCCGGGTCACCGGCGTCGCCCCCGTTCCGGGCGGAGGGGGGCGGGGGCGCCGTGCGGCGCGGTCCCGGAGGAGTTGTTCGTCACATGTACCTGCCTGTAGCCAGGGATCACCGATGCGCCGGACCCGGAGGTCACGGTGCGTCAGACATCCTGCACCACGGTGCTCGCTGCGCTCGAAGGAGTGTCCGACTAGAGGCGCCCCGAAGGGGCGCGGGGCGGTGCGTCGACTGCGGGCCGTCGGTGGCCGATCGCGCAGTTCCCCGCGCCCCTACGGGGCGCCCCGTAGGGGCGCGGGGAACTGCGCGACAAGCCACGACGCACCCGCAGACGGGGTGCCGTGTCGCGCCCACGTGGTGGCAGCCGCTAGCCGCCGTATGTGGGTTGGGACTCTCCCAGGACGGCCGCGAAGTCCCGGGCCAGGCGGGCGGCGTCGGCCGGCGGCAGGGCCGCGGTGGTGATGCGGACGCCGGGTGCGCTGTGGATGCGGAAGCGGGTGCCGGCGGCCACCCACCATCCGTAGGTGCGCAGTCCGTTGACCACGGCGGATTCGTCCCGTACGGGCACCCAGACGTTCATGCCGCTCGCACCGTGGGCGGGGATGCCGTGCCGGCCGAGCTCCGCGGTGAGGGCGCGGCGGCGCTCGGCGTAGGTCTGCCGTGCGCGCCCGACCAGGGCGCGTGTCGCGTCGTCGGTCATCAGGGCGAGCACGGTCCGCTGCAGCAGGTGGCTGACCCATCCCGAGGTCAGCAGCAGCCGGCCGTCGTGGCGGGCCAGGGTCGCCGGGTCGCAGGCGGCCGCCGCCCAGCGCAGGTCGGTGCCCAGGTATTTGGTCACCGTGGCCACGTGGGCCCAGCGGGTCAGGGCGCCGCCCGCGGTGAGGGTGTGCAGGGGGGCGGCGGCGATGGCGCCGGCGTGGTCGTTCTCGATGACCAGGACGTCGGGGGCCTCGCCGAGCACGCCGACGAGGGCGTCGCGGCGGGCGGCGGACAGGCAGCCGCCGTAGGGGTTCTGGGCGCGCGGGCTGCACACCACCGCCCGCACTCCCGCCCGCAGGGCGGCGCGCAGGGACTCGGGGCGCATGCCCTCGGCGTCGACCTCGACGGCGACCGTGCGCAGGCCGAGGGCGGTGACGAGGTCGAGGAGGTGGTGGTAGCCGGGGTCCTCCATGGCGACGGCGTCGCCGGGCCGCAGTTCGACGGAGAGGAGCCGGCCGATCAGGTCCAGCGCGCCGTGGGCGAAGGTGACGTGTTCGGTCGGCACGCCCTGGTGCCCCAGCCATGCGCGGACCTCCTCCTCCAGGAGCGGCAGCCGCGGTGCCGCGCGGTGGGAGCGGGCGCCGGGCGTGGGCGGTGCGGGCGGGACGAGGTCGGGCAGGAAGGCCGGGTCGGGGTGGCCGCCGGCCAGGTCGCACAGGCCCTCGGGCACGCGGGGCGGGCGCCGGGTGGCGACGGCGGGCGCGGGGGCGACGACCGTACCGCCGCGGCCGCGGGTGAGCACGATGCCGCGGCGGCGCAGCTCCTTGTAGGCGGTCGCCACGGTGCCGGGGCTGATGCCGAGGTCCTCGGCGAGCCGGCGCACCGGGGGCAGGGCGGCCCCGGGGGCGAGGGTGCCGTCGGTCACGGCGCGTTCGATGGATGCGGAAAGGGCCTTGGCCGTCGTACCGGTGATCCCATATTGTGCTGCCACACAGTCAATTATGTATTGATACATAACCGGTTGGCAAGGGCACCCGGCCGCCGGTGAACGGGGGAACGACAACGTGGGACGCGTCCTCGCACGCATACCGGGAGGGCGCGACGGGCGCCTGATGCTGGCGGTGGCCCTGGTGGACCGGGTCGGCAGCGGCCTGTGGGCCGCCGCCTCCGTGCTGTACTTCACCTACGTCGCCCACCTCGGACTGGGCGAGGTGGGCACCCTCGTGGCGACCGCCGGCGTCACCGGCATCGCGGGGGCGCCTCTCGGCGGCCGGCTCGCCGACCGCCTGCCGCTGACCCGCGTGCTGGCCGCCTTCCAGGTCCTGCGCGCCCTCGCCGCCGCCGGCCTCCTCGTCTCCGGCGACTACGCCCTGCTGCTGGTCTGCTCGGCGGCCGGCGGGTTCGGCGACCGCGCGGCCAACGTCCTGACCAAGCTGTACGGCACCCGGATCGCCGGCGACCAACGGGTCCGCTACCAGGCCGTCAACCGGACCGTCGCCAACGCCGGCTGGGCCCTCGGCGGCCTCGGCGCGGCCGTGGCGCTCGGCGCCGGGTCCGCCACCGTCTATCGCTGCCTGCTCCTGGGCGACGCCGTCTCCTTCGTGGCCGCCGCCCTGATCACCCTGCGGTGCGCCGACGCCGCCGCGCCGTCGCGCGTCGTGGCCGCCGGGCCCGTGCCGCCCACGTCCGGCCCCGCGCCGGCACCGGCGCAGGCGCCGAGCCCGTGGCGCGACCGCACCTACCTCGCGTACATGGTCACCGACTGCGTGCTCTTCCTCGACGACGCCGTCTTCAAGGTGGGCCTGTCCCTGTGGGCGGTCCACGCCACGAAGGCGCCGCACGGCCTCGTTCCCGTCCTGCTGGTGCTCAACAGCGTGCTGGTCGTCGCCCTGCAGGTGCCCCTCGCCCGCTTCGGGGCCACCACCGCCGCGGCCCGCCGCCTGCTGCTGCCGCTGTGCGGCGCCTTCGCCGTCGCCGGTCTGGCGATGGCCGCCTCCGCCACGGGCGGTCCCGGGCTCGCGTCGGTGTCGCTGCTGCTGGCCGCCACCGCCTTCACCGTGGCCGAGATGCTCCACGCCGTCGTCTCCTGGGAGCTGTCCGTCGCCCTCGCGCCGGAGGCCGCCCAGGGCGCCTACCTGGGCGTGCACGGGCTGGCCCAGGCCACGCAGCGCACGGTGGGCCCGCTGGCCGTCACGGCCGCCATCGCCGCCGGCCCGCTCGGCTGGACCGTCTTCGGCACGGCGATCGCCGGCACCTGCCTGGTGCAGCACCGCCTGGTGCGGCAGCGGTTGCGGCGCCCGGCGGGCCTGCCGGAACCCGTGCGGCAGTAGGGTGCCCGGCAGGAAAGATCTTTTGGAGGGGATGACATGCTGGCGATGCCGCTGGGCGACGGTGCCGAACTGCGCACGCTCGAACCCTGGAACGCCGAGGAGTACCTCGCCCACATCGACCGGTCGCGGGAGTCCATAGGCCGCTACATCGCCCTGACGGACCACGCCACCGACCTCGCCTCCGCCCGCGCCTTCCTGCAGCAGTACGCGGACAAGGCGCTCGCCGACAGCGGCCGCATGTACGGCATCTGGCTGCAGGGCACCCTCGTCGGCGGCGTCCTCTTCCGCACCTTCGACACCGAACGGCAGACCTGCGAACTGGGCAGCTGGCTGGAGGAGTCCGCCGTCGGCCGCGGGCTCGTCACCCGGGCGTGCACGCTGCTCATCGACTGGGCGGTCGAGGTGCGCGGCATGCACCGCATGGAGTGGCACGTCTCCTCGGCCAACACCGCGAGCATCAACGTCGCGCGGCGCCTGGGCATGACCCTCGACGGCGTGCTGCGGGAGTCCTATCCCCACCGGGGCGTGCGCCACGACATGGAGGTCTGGTCCGTCCTGGCTCCGCAGTGGCGCGCGCACCGGGCCGGCACCCGGTGACCCGGCCCGCCGGCAGGCGCCGGCTGCCCGTGGCGGTCCCCGATGTGTGCGTCCGCGTGAAGAAGAACGTGGGAGCCTGCGGTCCGTACGCGCACATCGTGGCGGACTTCGAACCGCCCGCCGCCGGTGGCGAGGGGCTGGAACTGCTGTCCGTGGTGCCTCCGCAACGGCTGCCCCACGCGTACCTGCCCGCCCTGCGCGAGGGGATCGAGGAGGGGCTCGACGGGGTCGCGGCAGCGGTGCTCATCACGGATGGCACCTTCCACGAGGTCGACTCCAGCGAGCTCGGCTACCTCCTCGCCGGCCGGCAGGCGGGCCGGGCCGCGCTGATCGCCGCGGGCCTGCTGCCGCCGCAGGAGGCGGCCGGGCTGCGCTGGGCCACATGGCCGGGCCGGCCGCGGCTTCGGCTGCCGTCGCGTGGGCGCGACCGGCCGGCGACGGCCCGCAGCTGACACACCACCCCGGGGCCCGGGCGAACTGCGGGCGCGTCGTGGCTTGTCGCGCCCGCGCGGCGGCAGCCGCAGATCGACAACGCCCCGCGCCCCTACGGGGCACCGTGGTGGCGCGTGACGAAGATCCGCCGGACAGGCCCTGGGTCACGGCGTCCCGCGGGGGCGCGGGGCGCTGAGCGCCGCACGGTCCGTGGGTCACCCGCCGAGGAGTCCGTCGACCAGGCGGCCGTACAGGCGCCGGGCCGCGAACGCGGCCGCGGGGGTGAGGGCGGCGGGCAGGGCGCGCACGTGGAGGGCGGCGGTCCACACGACGCGCGAGCCCGCCGCACCGGGGTGCACCTCGAGGTCCGTCCGGCCGCCCACGACACGGCCGTGCTTGACGAGCCGGCAGCGGCCCGGGGCGGCCGGTGCCGGGGGCTCCCAGTGCACGACCTCCATGGGGTCGGTGAAGGCGACCGGGCCGCGGCCGGTGCGGGCCAGGATCCGGGTGCCGGCCCCAGTGGGAGGCGGTGTCGTCACCGTGACCGTGGTCAGGGGGACGTACGCCGTGTGCCGCTCCCAGTCCGTCAGCCGACGCCACGCCTCCTGCGCCGGCAGCGGCGAGAGGCGTTCGACGGTGAAGAGGAGGGCCGCGGCCGGTCGGTTGCGGCGGCTGCGCCGGGGGTGGGCGGGGGTCACCCGACCGAGCGTAGGGGTTTTCAGGCGGCCTTCTGGGAGGCGGCGGCCACCGGGTGCAGGTCGTCGAGGGTCAGGCGGTGCGCGGGCGGGTCGGGCAGCACGACGGTGGTCGTGGTGACGCCGTCGGGGCCGGCGTGCAGGAGGACGCCGGGCTCCATCAGGCGCCAGTGGGGGTTGTCGTCCATGCGCTCGCTGGCGACGACGACGGCGTCGGTGCCGGTCAGGTCGCGGGAGTGGACGCGCATGCGGCCGGCGGTGCCGCTGTGGTCGAGGTGGCGGTCGCCGTGGTGGCCGCCGGCCGGGCGGTGCAGGACGTACAGGTCGTGGGTGTCGGGGTATCTCAGCGCCCACAGGTCGGCGGGGGTGACGAGGACGAAGTTGAGGGCGTAGACGGGCAGGTGGGCGGCGATCCATCCGGCGGCCGCGGCGATGCCGGCGGCGACGTCGCCGCCGTGGGCCCGGGTCTCGCGGGTGATCAGGGCGAAGAAGCGCTCGGAGTCGGTCTCGCCGGCGACGGCCGCGCGGTCGGGGCCGAGGTGGGCGTCGAGGGCGTCGAGCCCTTCGATGACGCCGTTGTGGGCGAAGAGGCGGCCGTCCTGCTCGAAGGGGTGGGTGTTGCGGATCTCCAGGCTGCCGGTGGAGGCGTAGCGGATGTGGGCGACGAAGGTGGCCGACTCGGTCTGCTTGGCCTCCTCGGCGAAGGCGCGGTCCGCGTACGCGGCGAGCGGGGCCTTGCTCACGTGGGGGGTGCCGTCGGGGGCGAAGGAGCCCAGGCCGGTGCCGTCGGGGTCGTGGTGGCTCTGGGTGCTGAGGCTGTCGGGGGCGTCGAGGAGCCAGAAGGTGGCGCGGGTGCGCTCGGGGGCGCTGGTGAGGCCGAACAGACGGCACATCGGGGTCTCCTGACGGGGTGGTGGGTCGTTCGGGGTCAGTGGCGGCCGGGGCGGCGGGGGTTCTTGGTCTCGGCGCCGTGGGCGAAGCCGCCGGCGTCGTCCTCGCTGCGGTGCGGCTCGCCCTGCTTCTCCAGGCGGGGCAGGACGCGGCGCAGGTCGGCCAGGAGCATGTCGGCGAGGTCGTGGCTGAATCCGTTGCGCACGACGACGCGCAGGGCGGCGAGGTCGGTGCGGTTGCGGGGGAAGGTGTAGGCGGGGACGAGCCAGCCGCGTTCGCGCAGGGCGGCCGAGACGTCGAAGACGGTGTAGTTGCGGATGTCCTCGCGCAGCGTGAAGGCGAAGACGGGGATGTCGCCGCCGTCGGTGAGGAGCTCGAACGGGCCGAGGGCGGCGATCCGGCGGGCCAGGCGGGTGGCGACGTCGCGGCAGGTCTGCTGGACGCGGCGGTAGCCGTCGAAGCCCAGGCGCAGGAAGTTGTAGTACTGGGCGACGATCTGGGCGCCGGGGCGGGAGAAGTTCAGCGCGAAGGTGGGCATGTCGCCGCCGAGGTAGTTCACGTGGAAGACGAGGTCCTGCGGGAGGGCGTCGGCGTCGCGCCACAGGGCCCAGCCGACTCCGGGCATCACCAGGCCGTACTTGTGCCCGGAGGTGTTGATGGAGGCGACCCTGGGGAGGCGGAAGTCCCAGGTGAGGTCGGGGTCGAGGAAGGGGGCGACCATGGCCCCGGAGGCGCCGTCGACGTGGACGGGGACGTCGAGGCCGGTGCGCTGCTGCAGCTCGTCGAGGGCCGCGCAGATCTCGGCGACGGGTTCGTAGGAGCCGTCGAAGGTGGAGCCGAGGACGGCGACGACGCCGATGGTGTTCTCGTCGCACAGTTCGGCGGCGTGCCGGGCGTCGAGGTGGTAGCGGTCGCCCTCCATGGGGACGTAGCGGGGCTCGACCTCGAAGTAGTCGGCGAACTTCTCCCAGCAGATCTGGACGTTGATGCCCATCACCAGGTTGGGGCGGTCGGTGGGCCTGCCCTCGGCGCGCCGGCGGTGCTGCCAGCGGCGCTTGAGGGCGAGGCCGCCGAGCATGCACGCCTCGCTGGAGCCGGTGGTCGAGCAGCCGACGGCGTGGCGGGGGTCGGGGGCGTGCCAGAGCCGGGCGAGCATGTGCACGCAGCGCGTCTCCAGTTCGGCGGTCTGCGGGTACTCGTCCTTGTCGATCATGTTCTTCTCGGCGCACTCGTGCAGCAGGCGCAGGGCCTGGGGCTCGGCCCAGGTCGAGACGAACGTCGCCAGGTTCAGGCGGGCGTTGCCGTCCAGGAGCAGCTCGTCGTGGACGATCTGGTAGGCGGTGTCGGGTGCCATCTCCCCCTCGGGCATCCGGTAGCGGGGGACGGTGAGCGGCTCCCGGCTGTAGACGGGGTTCACCTCGATGTCCCGGCTGACGCGCTCGGCGTGGTGTCCGTCGTGGTGGCCCGACATCGGTGACATCGGCGGGGTGTCCTCTCTCTTCGGTGCGTCGTGCTTCGGCGCCTGGTGCACCGGCGCTTCGGCCCTCGTGCTTCGGTGCCTCGGCGCCTCGTGCGGGTCTGGCACAGGTACCCGCGGGCGGGTGGGGGGACACGCCGCCAAGCGGGGTGCCGCCGGCGACGGCCGCGCGAGGTGCGGCTCGTGTTCGGGATGCCCGCGCGGGAACGTCCCGAAGCGGCCGCGGGGCGCGGGCCCCGCGGCCGGGTGCGGCATCAGTTGCGGTGCTGGAGCCAGAAGACGAGCATGCTCACCAGGCCGGTACCGGTGCCGTAGCACACGCCGCGCAGGAGCAGGCCGAGGGCGGTGCGCCGGCGCCGGCGCACCCAGCGGAGCGTACGGGCGAGGCGGCCGTCGCCGGGCACCGGGAGGGGGGCGGGGTCGTCGTGCATGGCGGATGTCCTCTTCTCCAGGGGGGCGTTTCGCGGGGCGGGGAGTCCTCGTCCGGCCCGGTGGTCCGGTGGCCGAGGGCCGAGGGCGGGGGCGGGGCTCCTCGCCTTCGTGCGTGCGGTGTCGGACGGGGCGGAGAGGTCAGCGTCCGGCGAAGTCGTGGAGGCGGTCGGCCAGGCGGCGGTCGGGGCCGCGGACGATGATGCAGGAGCCCTGGTGCTGCGTCGCCAGGCGGTCGACCTCCATCTCCAGGCCACCGGTGGGCGCGCTGGCGAAGGAGCCGTTCTTGCCGACGTAGCGCGCCACCGCCTCCAGGCGGTCGAGGAAGGCCTCGTCGGGCGCCTCGGAGCCGACGACGCCGGTCATCACCTGGTGCAGCCAGTGCTTGGCCTCGCGGTTCTCGCCGAGGGCGAGGTGGTGCAGATGCAGGCAGTACGCGGCGGCCCAGTGGCCCGCTCCGGCCGCCAGCTGCCACCAGAACTGGGCGCTCTCCGGGTGCCCGGTCAGGTACAGCAGGCACGCGAAGACCAGGGCGCCGTCGACGTCGAGGTGCTCCTCCCCGCGCCCGGCGCCGTCGGTGTCCTCGGCGAGCCGGTCCACGTGGACGGCCGCGTCGGGCTTGTTGAGGACCCAGCGCGAGACCACGGCCAGGTGCCGGGCCGCCTGGGCGGTGCGCGCCAGGTCCGGCGGCGGCGCCGCCTGGGCGGCGTCGGCGGCCAGCCGGCGCAGTGCGGCGGAGACGTCGAACGCGCCCGGCGGCGTGACCGGCACGGCCGCGCCCGCCAGGAGCTCGTCGATGGTGTGGGTCACTGCCCTCCCCCTTTCTTCTTGGTCCGGCCCCCGGCAGCGGGCAGCCCGAGCTGGGCGCGCAGCCGCTCCTTGGCCTTGCGGCCGTGGTAGTCGACGGTCCTCTCGTGCAGCCCCATGAACCGTGCGATGCGGGAGGTCTCGTAGCCGAGCAGGTGGCGCAGGACGATGACGGTGAACTGCCGGGTCGGCAGCTCGATGATCGCCTCGTACAGACCGGTGCTGCTCTCCATCAGCGCCAGCTTGTCCTTGGCCTCCCGCAGGGCGCGGGCGATCGGCCCGTTGATGACGAACGCCGGTGTACGGTCCTCGGCGTCGAGTTGGCTGCGCACGCAGCGGTGCAGTACGGCGAGCGTGCGCTGCTCGACGTCCCCCTCCTGCAGCAACTGGCTCCAGCCGCCGAGGATCTCCAGGAAGGCCCGGTGGACCACCTCCTCGGCCGCGTGCCGGCTGCCGAGGTGGATTTCGGCGAATGCGTGGAAGAACTCCTGGTGGCCGAGGTAGAACGCCTCGTAGTCCAGGGGCAGGGCCTGCACGTCTCCCGCCGGCCGGCCGCTCGCCTCGCCTTCGGGCGATGCGTCGGCACTGACGTCGCCATCGTTCACACGGGCCTCCGGCTTCTCGTCGTCACAGGGCCTCGTCGTCGCAGGCCCGCGATTCCGGGCAGCAGGCAACATGCCTGCGCAGAGGCACGATTGGCCTCTTGGAACCCACCCTGCCGATTTTCCGGACGGGACACTCATCGCCGACCCGAAAATATTACGAAGCGATCATGCGGGGAGACGGGGAGTGATCGCGGCATTCGGCGTCCGGCACGCCGCGGGAACGACGCGACCTGGGCGGACGGCGGCGCGAGGCGGCCGGGCGCGGATCCGGAGATCACGAAGTGGGAAACGTCACATGCACGTTACTGCGGGCAGGAAGAGAATTCCCCGACAGGTGATCAAGGGTGACAGCGTTGCCACGTTGTGCAATTGCACACAAGCGGAACGATCTATTCCATGGTAACGATCTTATTAAGCGGAGGCTCGGCGACGACCTCGGCATTGGAATAGACCTAATCAAAACCGATCGGTAACTTCCGGTTTTCTTCCTCAAGTTGAGGATCACCGCGGATGCCGCGCGCCATTCCCCTGAATCCTGCACCGAAAACTTCCGCACCAAACATCACTTCTGACACTCCGTTCGCTCTGGCATGCTTCCGGCCACCCACAACTCCCCCACGGAAATGAGGTGTGGCTTTGCCTGGTCGCAGAAGACAGGTGCAGCAGCAACGGCGACGAAAACGCGGCATGGTGGTCGCGGCCGTCGCCGTCACGGCAGGAGCGCTCGCGGGCGCCGCGGTGTTCGGCGGCGTCTTCCAGCAGGGCCCGGACCGGCCCGGCGTCACCGCCGCGCAGGCCGCGGACGGCGGCCCCGCCCCGGCGTCGGCGCCCGCACACGACCGCACGCCGGACCCGGTCGTGCGAATACCCTCCGACGACCACGCCCACGGCATGGTCTACAAGGGACTGTCGCCCGCCCCGAAGGGCGACCGCTGCGCGGGCGTCCTGCGCACGGCCGACGGCCGGTGCACGCACGGCCCCGACAAGCCCCCCAAGGGTGTCGACATCGGCAAGGACACCCCGCCCGCCGTCACGACACGAGACGTCGCCGAGACGCCGGACAAGCCCGGTACGAACGACGGCGACAGCGGCGACGGCGCCAAGGGCGACGCCAAGAGCACGACCAAGCCCTCGGCGGGCACCCCCGCCTCCGTCGACGCCCGCCAGGCCGGCACCGCCGCCGCGAAGACGCCGCCCGCCCGCCCCGACCGGGGCGGCACGGCGAGCACTCCCGCGGCGCCGTCGGGCCAGCAGGTGCAGTGCGACGGCGACGGCAGCACCGGCAACCGCGTGCAGGTCGTCTACGCCCACGCCCCCGGCAACGACCGGTACGCCGAGTACCTGGGGTCGTTCCGCAAGTGGGCCGCCGACGCGGACGCCATCTACTTCGCCAGCGCGCAGGAGACCGGAGGCGTGCGGCACATCCGCTTCGTCACCGGCGCCGACTGCGTGCCGAGCGTGCTCAACGTCGAGGTGTCCTCCTCCGCGCTCGCCGAGTTCGGCGCGCTGAACTCCGCGCTCGCCGCGCAGGGCTTCGACCGGCGCGACCGCAAGTACATGATCTTCGCGGACGCCAAGGTCTACTGCGGCATCGGCACCTTCAACGGTGACGAGCGCCCGGGCGCGAGCAACCTGAGCAACTTCGGCCCCTCCTACGGCCGGACGGACGCCGGGTGCTGGAGCGGCTCCACCGCCGCCCACGAGCTCGGGCACAACCTGGGAGCGGTCAACAACAGCGCCCCCAACACCAGCCGGGCCGCGCACTGCACCGACGAGTGGGACGTCATGTGCTACTCGGACGCGCCGTACTACCCGGCCATGCGCACCGTCTGCCCCGAACGCGGTCACGACGAGCGCCTGGACTGCAACCACGACGACTACTACAACACCAGTCCACAACCGGGTAGTTACCTGGCCACGCACTGGAACGTCGCGAACAACCAGTTCCTGATGACCTCGGGCGGCACCACCCGCCCGAACCCGGACCCCAGCCCCACCCCGACCCCGAGGCCGACCGGCAGCACCGGCCCGTCGAAGGGCCCCGTGCCCGTCGTCGGACAGCTGACGAACGACTCGGCGGTGGTCAGCTGGCCGGCCGTGCCCTCCGCCTCCTGGTACCAGCTGCTGCTCAACGGCAGCCACCTGGCCTGGATCGGGCAGAACTCGGCCCGCATCTACAACCTGCGGCCGGACACCGACTACACGGTGGCCGTCTCCGTCCGCGACGGTGCCGGGCACGACTCCGGAGCGGGCCGCGCGGTGTCCTTCCACACGCCGGCGGTCGGGGCCACGGCCACCAAGCCGGGCGCGCGGTACACCCTGACCAACGGTCACACCGGCCTCGCGGCCGAGATCTGGGGCGGGAAGTCCGCGGACGGCACCGTCATGGTCGGCTCGCAGGCCACCGGCTTCGCCTCCCAGCAGTGGTACGCCGACGACACCGGCGGCGGCAAGGTGCGGCTGCGCTCGGCCGCCACCGGCAAGTGCGTGCAGCTCGGCGGGGCCCCGGGCCCGGGCCAGTGGGTCGCGCAGCGGCCCTGCTCCGGTAGCGCCGCGCAGCAGTGGCGCCTGACGAAGGCCGGCGACGGCCTGCGGCTGACCGCCGGTGACAGCTCCTACGTCCTGGGCGTCGGCAAGCGCCCGTACTACGGGGCATGGCTGCTGGAACTGCAGAGCCCCGACGGCTCCGGTTACCAGAACTGGACGCTGCAGAAGGCGTCCTGACCCCTTGAAGCGGTGGCGGGGGGCGCCCCCCCCCCGCCCCCCCCCCCCCCCCCCCCCCCCCAAGAAAAAGGGAAAGACCCCCCCCCCCCCCCCCCCCCCCCCCCCCC
>NZ_BAAJPZ010000018.1:0-112555 GCF_057552455.1 Streptomyces sp. PKA51 | reverse complement strand
AGCACTTCCTCAACTAAGCGGCATGGATGGGTCAACGGGGACGCAACGGCACGTGCAGGTCGACACGCGTACCGTCCACGGGGGAGCTCTCGACGGCCAGCCGGCCGCCGATCTCCTCGACGCGCTGCTGCATCGAGGCGATGCCGGCGCCCGCCCGCGCCGGGTCGAAGCCGCAGCCGTCGTCCTCCACGGCGGCATGCACCCACCAGCGCGTCGTCCGTACGGACACGGCGACGCGGCGCGCGCCCGCGTGCTCGAAGCTGTTGCGCAGCGCCTCGCGCACCGACAGGAACAGCGCACGGCGGTGGGCCGTGGCCACCAGGCGCTCATTGCCCGTGACCTTGACCGTCACCTCCACCCCGGGCGGGGCCGCCTCCGCGGCGAAACCCTCGACGGCCTCGCGCAGCGGCGGCAGCTCCGTCGCCGTGACCAGCTCGCCCAGCAGCCCGCGCAGATGCCCCTCGGCCTCGCTCAGGAACGTCACCGCCGCCGCCAGCCGCTCCGGATCGCGTACCTCCGGAGCGCACTCGGCGATCAGCCGACGGGCGGTGGCCAGGGCGCCGCCGATGTGGTCGTGCAGGTCACGGGCCACGCGGCGGCGCTCGTGCCAGCGGCAGTCGGCGTGCTCGTCGGCGGCGGCGGGCAGGGCCGCCGGCGGTAACGGTTCCGGACCGGGGTCCGCGGGCGCCGCGGGTGCCGGGCGGCGTTCCAGGGTCGTGGTGGCCGCCCGGGCCAGCCCCTCGGTCAGGGCGCGGGCGAAGTCGCGTCCCAGGACGGCCGCGGACGTGCCCGAAGAGGCGGTCGAGGCCGGAACGGCGGTCTCCATCGCAATCCCCCCACTACGTGTTGCTTCATGTCCCTCGGGACGACGCGACGCTAACCGGGGAGTTCGTACTCGCCGCCCACCGACGGGTAATTCACCTTCTCCCACGGCCGTCTCGTGCGCGGCTCGTGCCAGCCTCGAGCGCAGGCGTCCACAATGCGCCGTCACCATCCGCAGGTTGGAGCAGGCAAGGAGTGGGCGCAGTGGGCAGTGAATGGTTCCGACGCTACGGTCCGGCCGCGGCCGGGGCAACAACCCCGCAGGACGGCCCCCGGCTCGTGTGCTTCCCGCACGCCGGAGGCGCGGCCAGCGCCTACGTCGCGCTCTCGCGCGCCCTGGCACCGGCCGTCGACGTCCTGGCCGTCCAATACCCCGGGCGCCAGGACCGGCACCAGGAACCGGCCGTGGACGACATCGGACGACTCGCCGACCGGCTGGCCCAGGAGGTAGCCACCGCCGTCGTCGGCGACGGGCGCCCCTACGCCTTCTTCGGGCACAGCATGGGCGCCGTCCTCGCCTACGAGACGGCCCGGCGCCTCGAACAACGCTCCCTGCCCGGGCCCGAACGGCTCTTCCTCTCCGGGCGCGGCGCCCCGCGGGCCCTGCCCAACCCGCACGACCAGGTGCGCACCGACGCGCACGTCCTCGCGGCGATCCGACGGCTCGGCGGGACGACGGGCGGCGTCTTCCAGGACCCCGACCTGCTGGCCATGGTCATGCCGGCCCTGCGGGCCGACTACCGGGCGATCGGCGGATACGCGTGGACGCCGGGGGCGCCGCTGAGCATGCCGTTCACGGTGCTGGTGGGGGACAGCGATCCGGTGGTGACGGTCGTCGAGGCGGAGGAGTGGGCGGGGTTCTCGGCGGGGCGGACGGATGTGCGGGTGTTCTCCGGGGGGCACTTCTACTTGGACCATCATGTGGGGGCTGTTGCCGAGGTGGTGGCCGAGGCGCTGGTGTTGGCGCCTGCGGCGGGCTGAGCCCCAGCCCCGCCCTTTCTCCGTTTCCCGGGGGCTCCGCCCCCGGACCCCCGGCCCTCAAACGCCGGACGGGCTGAAGGCGGCACAGCCCCCACAAACCAAAGAACCGGCAATGACCCGGGCGTTAGTGGCTGCTCCGTATCGTCCGCGGCATGAATGGTGCATCCGTTGAAACCCATGACCTCGCGGAGCCGTATCTGCTCGGGTGGCTCGCTTCCGTCGGGCTCGACGTGGAATACGTCCGGGGCGAGGGGAACACCCTCTACTACCGTGATTCCGAGGGCCGGGACATACCCGTCGCCGACTTTGCCGGCGGATACGGCTCGCTCATGCTCGGGCACAATCACCCGGAGATCAACGCGTACGCGAAATCGCTGCTGGACGGCGGAATTCCCGTGCACGCGCAGTTCTCCCGGCACCCGTACGCCAATGATCTCGCGCAGGCGCTGAACGCGATCCTGCGGCGCGAACTCGGGGACGACGCCGAGGAGTACTCGGCCATCTTCGCCAACACCGGTGCCGAGGCCGTCGAGGCGGCCGTCAAGCACGCCGAGCTGGACCGGCGGATGCGGATGGACGCCGCGTACGCCACGGCCTCCGCGCAGGTGGCCGCGGCGCAGGCCGCCGGGGCCGGGGTGGGGGCCGCGGTCGTGGCGGCGCTGGGGCTGCCGGCCGGGGCCGGGGTCGAGGTGGTGGCCGACGAGATCACGCGGCGCAACGACGCCGTGCGGCAGCGGACTCCGGTGTTCCTGGCTCTTGAGGGCGGCTTCCACGGCAAGCTCGTCGGCTCCGTGCAGCTGACCCACAACGAGGGCTACCGGGCGCCGTTCGCCGCGCTGGCCGCGCAGGCCCGGTTCGTGCCGCGGGACCGTCCCGAGGTGCTCAAGGAGGTCGTCGAGGCCGAGCGGGCCGAGCTGCTGGGCCTCGCCGTCGAGGACGGCACCGCCGTGCTCGTGCGGCACGCGGCGCCGGTGTTCTGCGCCTTCGTGCTGGAGCCCATCCAGGGCGAGGGCGGCATCCGGGTCCTCGGGCGGGAGTTCGCCGAGGAGATCCAGCGGGTCTGCGCCGCCGTCGACTGCCCGGTGATCGTCGACGAGGTGCAGAGCGGCATGGGCCGCAGCGGCTCGTTCTTCGCCTCCTCCCGCGTCGGGCTGCGCGGCGACTACTACGCCCTCGCCAAGAGCCTGGGCGGCGGCATCGCGAAGGCGTCCGTGATGCTGGTGCGCCGCTCCCGCTACCGCCCGGAGTTCGAGCTGGTGCACAGCTCGACGTTCGCCAAGGACGCCTTCTCCTGCCACATCGCGCTGAAGGTGCTGGAGCTGATGGAGGCGGACGGCGGCCGGGTCTACCGGCTGGCGGCCGAGCGCGGGCAGGCGCTCAAGGACGTGTTCGAGACCCTGCGGCAGGAATTCCCGGACGTGGTCGAGGACATCCGGGGCGAGGGGCTCATGCTCGGCCTGGAGTTCCGCGACCAGACGCAGGCCGCCTCGCAGGCCCTGCGCGAGAACGCCGGCACCTTCGGCTACCTGGTGGCCGGCTACCTGCTGCGCGAGCACCGGGTGCGGACGTTCCCCACGGCGAGCGCGGTGCACACGCTGCGCTTCGAGCCGTCGGTGTACCTGACGGACGAGGAGATCGCCCGGCTGGAGACCGGCCTGCGGGACGTGTGCGCGATCCTGCGCGCCCAGGACGGCGAGCGGCTGCTGCTCCCGGCGCTCCCGGCGTGAGATGTGCCGGTACCGGGCGGGTACGTCCCTCAACGTACCCGCCCGGTACCGGAGCCGATCGGGCCCTCGAACCGCCCCCGAAGCGCCCTCAGACCGCCAGGGGCGGCTGGGCGGCCAGCGCGAGCGGGCGGCGCAGGCGCCCGTACAGGTGGTGCAGGGTGCCGGTGGGCGCCCCCGAGGCCAGCAGCTTGCGCAGGTGGCGGCGGCGGGCGGCGGTCTCGTCGCCGACGGCGTCGATGGCCTCGATGGCATCGCGCAGGCTGTCGTCGCCGGCGAGCAGGAACTCCACGAGCCGGTCGATGGCCGCGTCCGAGAGCGGGTCGAGGCCGATGGTGGTGGCGTGCCGCCGGCCCGCGCCCCAGCCGGGGCGGCGCTGCAGCAGCTCGGGCCGGGCGGCGGCGACGACCAGCAGCGGCACGGCGGCGGCCGATTCGACCAGTTCCTCGACGCAGTCCAGCAGCGCGTCCTCGGCCCGGTGCAGGTCGTCGACGACGAGCACGAGGGGACGGCGGGCGGCCAGGGCGACCAGGAGGTGCCGCCAGGCGTGCAGCAACCGGGCCCGTTCGGGGCCCGTGCGCCGCCAGTCGCCGGCCCCGGGGGTGACCAGCGGGGTCAGCAGCTCCACCAGGGAGTGCGCCTGCGCCGGGTCGGCGACGGCCCCGCCGACGGTGGCGGCGAGCCGGCCCAGGGCCCGCTCGTCGCTCTCGCCGGGCACGATGCCGCAGGCCGCGGCGAGGACCTCGCCGTGCACGGCGAGCGCGTTGTCCTGCGGGAAGGACGGGGTGCGGCCCACCAGGAACAGGGGCGGCTCGGCCTCCTCGGAAACGATCCGCTCGAACTCCGCCACCAGGCGCGTCTTGCCGATGCCGGGGTCGCCCAGCACGGTCACCAGGTGCGGCACGGCGCGGTGCCGGGTGCGGCCGAGGAGGCCGCCGAGCAGGTCGAGCTCGCAGTCGCGGTCGACGATGGGGACCGTCCGCTCGCCCGGGTACTCGCGGCGGGTGCCGCGCACCTCCCAGCCGCCGACGGGGTCGCCCGCCGAGGAGACGACGATGGCACCCTCGGTCCGCTGCCGGGTGGTGGCGCACACGCGGATCTCGCCGGCCGGTACGCGGGAGAGCAGCGCCTGGCCGTTGTGGAGGAGCGAGCCGATCATGGTGGGCGGTGCGGCGGGGTCGTCGGGCCGGTGGCGCACGAGGGCCTCGCCGGTGACCACCGCGGCGCGGACGGCCGGACGGCGGGCGGGGCGTACGGCGGCGTACGCGGCGGAGCCGAGCGCGGCGCGCACGGCCAGGCCGGCGTGGACGGCGCGTTCGGCGGCATCCGCGGCGTGCCGGTCGTCGTCGTGCACGCCGAAGGCGACGAGGGAGACCGGGCCGATGGTGGCCACGACGGTGCCGCCGAAGTACTCGGCCTTCTCCTGGATGGCCGCGGCCACGGACTCCAGGGCGGTGTCGGTCGTCTCGCAGACGCCGCCGGGCGTCCCCTCCTCGCCGCATTCCAGTTCGGTGGCGATGAGGGCGACGCTGACCTGGGTGCGCTCGGTCACCGTGGCCTCCCGCTCGCCGGGGCCGCCGGCCGGGACGGGGGTGAGCGGGGGCCGCGCGGCGGGCGGCTCCGGCTCGGGGCGTACCGGCGCCCCGCGTACGGGCCCGGGCTCGCGGATCACCGTGTACGGCTCGGCGGGGGCCGGGGGGAAGACCGGGGAGAGCTCGGGGTCGTGGGTGAGGATCGCGTGCTGCAGGCTGCGCAGCGAGCGGCCCGGTTCGAGGCCCAGTTCCTCGACGAGGGTCGAGCGCACCCGGTCGTAGACGGCCAGGGCGTCGGCCTGGCGGCCGCAGCGGTACAGGGCGAGCATCAGCTGCCCGCAGGAACGTTCCCGCAGGGGCTCGGTGGCGACCATCGTCTCCAGCTCGCCGAGGACGGCCCGGTGCCGGCCACTGGCCAGCTCCGCCTCGAAGTAGTCCTCCATGGCATCGAGCCGGCCCTTCTCCACCGCCGCCAGCTCGGGCCAGGCGATGCCGGTCTCCACCAGGTCGGACAGGGCCGGGCCCTGCCAGAGGGTGAGGGCCTCGCGCAGCACGGCGGCGGCCTCCTGCGGGGCGCCGGAGGCGAGGCGGGAGCGGCCCTGCTCGACCTGGCGCACGAAACGGTGCAGGTCGACGTCCTCGGGGTCGACCCGCAGGACGTAGCCGGGGGCCTGGGTGAGCAGGGCGGGGGCCGACGGCGCGCCGTCCTCGGCCGTGAGCACGCCGCGCAGACCCCACACGGCGTTCTGCAGGATCTTGCGGGCGGAAGTGGGTGCTTCGTCGGTCGGCCACAGGGCCTTGAGCAGCTGGCTGGTGGCCACCACCCGGTTGGCGTGCAACAGCAGGAAGGCCAGGGTGGCACGCTGCTTGATGCCACCGAGGGCCAGGGGCCGGTCGTGGTCGACGAGTTCCAGGGGACCTAGCATTCGAAACCGCACCCGCGCAGGCTAACCACGCCCTATTGGGGCACCCTTGAGGTTCTCTCGAGGTCCGTTCGAGGTCCCGTCGGGAGGGTGTGCGGACCGGGGCCGGCGGGCCCGGCTCTCAGCCGGAGGGGCGCAGGGCGCGCATCTCGTGGTCCGCGCCCCAGGCGGCCAGCGGCTGCAGGCTCTCGTGCAGGGCGATACCCAGCTCGGTCAGGGAGTACTCCACGGCCCTGGGCAGGATCTGGTGGCACACCTCGCGGTTGACCACGCCGTCGAGCTCCATCTCCCGCAACTGCTGGCTGAGCACCTTCTCGCTGACGCCGGGTATCGCCCGCCTGAGCTCGCCGAAGCGCAGGGGGTGGCGGTGCAGCTCGGTGATGATCAGCGGCTTCCACTTGCCGCCTATGACGTTGAGGGCCGCAACCAGACCGCAGGTGAACGACTGCGACAACTGCTGTGCCATGCCCACTCCCCTACCCCATATCCCGCTGTCCCCACCGCTTTCCAAAGCCGAACCATACCGCATAAACGGTTTGTTTTTGCCCTGCTCGTCTTTGCCCCGCTTGTTTTTGCCCTGCTTGTTTTTGTGCGGCGGACGGACGGCGGGCACACGAAGGCCCCGCCGCCGTGGGAAGGACACGGCGGCGGGGCCCGGCCGGCCCTCGCGTCAGGCCACCAGGCCGCTCTTGGCGACGGGACGGTCGATCGCCATCAGCCAGCGGCCGTCCTCCACCCGCACCAGGACGTCGGTGCAGTTGCCCTCCAGGCGCAGCGGCTCGCCGTCGGGGCCGGTGGTGTCGATGGCGTACTCCACGCCGATCAGGGCCACGTCGCCCGCCACGTACGAGTGGGTGACCTTGGCCTCCAGCTTCGGCTTGTTCGCCAGGAACTCCTGGAAGAACTTCAGCCGGGCCTCGCCGGTCAGCGGCTCGCCGGAGAAGTTGGAGATGGAGTCCTCCCGGTACAGGCTGTTGAACAGCGCGCCGTCACCGGAGTTGAAGACCTGGAGGAAGATCTCGTTCTGGGTCCAGGTGTCGTCGGTGAGGTCCGGCTTCTCCGGGTCGAAAGGAACGGTGAACGTCGTCATGACGGCATTGCCTCTCTGTTTTGGGGGTGGTGCCTTAAGGGGGTGTGCCGGCGGATGCGTCACATCTCGCCGGCGGCCAGCTGGGCCGCGCGCATGCCCGACTCGATCGCGCCGTCGATGAAGCCGCTCCAGCCCTCGGCGATGTCACCGCTGGCGAAGGTGATCCGGCTGGTCGCCTGGTTGAGCACGGCCGGGTACAGCGAGGTCAGCTGGCCCGGTTTGCGGAAGGCCCAGCCGCCGCGCGCCCATTCGTCGGCGCCCCAGTTGTGCGCCCGGATGCCGATGATGTCCAGGTCGACGCCGAGCTTGCGCACCGCGTCGCGCACCTGCGTCACGTTGTTCGGGTCGAGGGCCGGGTCGACGCTGAAGCCGATGTAGAGCTGGCCCTCGGCGGTCTTCTTGTTGGGGATGATCAGCGGGATGGGCGAGCCGCCCTCGGCGGCCTGGCCGTAGACCCGGCCCTGGCCGCCCTTGGCGTGGATCCACAGCTTGACCGCGTTCTTCACCGCTATGCCCTGGGTGGTGGCCGCCGTGTGGGCCGCGGGCAGACCGGGCGAGAACTTGATCGTGTTCCAGGCGTTGACCGGCAGGGCCACGACCACGCCGCGCGCCGAATAGGTCTTGCCGGACTTGGTGGTCACCCGGGCCCACTTGCCGTCGTCGGTGATCGCCGTGACCGGGGTGTTGAGCATCAGCGTCGGCTTGGCCTCCGCCAGCATCGCCGACAGCAGGCTCACCGAACCGGTCTTGAAGCGGAAGCAGGTGGTGTTCGCCCAGCCGTCCACGTTCCAGCCGCACAGCGCCCACCACTGGGCGAACATCGTCAGCGCGCCCTGTGTGCTGGAGCCGCCCGAGTAGATGGCCGTCTGCCCGTTGAAGAGCATCTCCTCCTCGGGGCTGAGCTTCAGCTCGGTGAAGCGGTCGCGCAGCGAGAGCCGGTCGAGCTTCTGCAGCAGGTCCTGGCGGGCCAGCGGCTGGAACGGCTTCTCGAAGTACTGCCGCGAACCGTCGAACAGCTTCGACATCACCGCACCCATCCGGGCATTGCCGTCGTCCGGCGTGAACGACTTCGGGCCGGTGGGCGTCGGCAGCATCATCCGGTCCAGCGGCTCGTCCGTCTCCAGCTCCAGCTTGTAGCGCTGCAGCTCCCGGCCGATGTTGGGCTGGGTGGCCTCCACCCACGTGCCGCCGATCTCCACCTGCTGACCGGCGAAGGTGTCCGTCCAGGTACGGCCGCCGATGCGGCCGCGCGCCTCCAGGATCGTCACCCGGTAGCCCCGGGCCCGCAGCTCACGGGCCGCGGTGATGCCCGCGAAGCCCGCCCCGACGACGATGAAGTCCAGGGGGACGCTGTCGGTGCCGTCCTCCGCGGCGTGCGCCGGCCCGGCCAGGGTCGTGGCGGCGGAGGCCGCGAGCGCGGCGGCGCCGCCGGCCTTGAGGACCGTACGGCGGGACAGCCGGCGGGCGGCGAGGCGTTCAGTGTTCACGAGGTGCTTCCCCCTAGGCGAAGGCCCGGGACCGCGGTGGGCGATGCCGGACGGGACGAGCTCTTGAGGACGGACGGGGTCACGGGGTCACGGGTCCCGGGCTCACGGAGCCGGGGACGGACAGCGGGGCCGCGCGGGCGGGACGGCCCTGCCGTCGGCGCGCGCTACTCGGCCTGGCCGTACGGGTCGTCGACCGCGTAGCGCCAGTGGCCGTCGGCACCCTTGCGCAGCACGTCCACGCCCACGCCCTCCAGGTGCTCGGGGTTGCCGTCCTCGTCCACGGTGTCGATCTGCCAGTCGACGATGAGCAGCGCGGTGTCACCGGTGACGAAGGACTGCCGCGGCACGGCCGTCATCTTCGGGCGGTGGGCGAGGAATTCCTTGACGGAGTCGATGCGGGCCTGGCCGGTCAGCGGCTGACCGGGCTCCCACACCGCGACGGCGTCCTCGGTGTAGAAGGCGTTGACCGCGTCGGCGTCACCCGCATTGAACGCCTCCACATACAGCGCGGTGTGCTTTTCGACGTCATTCGTGAGCTGCGTCATGGCGAGACTGCTCCCAACTTCTATGGGGTAGGGACGAGTTCCGCAACCGGTGCGGGAAATCGCAGTCGGACAATAACGGGACGCATTCCGCCAAACGCTCACCGCCGGGTCACGGCGGACCCACCGCCCCTTGCAATCAAGCCCGATTACCGTGCCGTGACCGCACGCAGAAGTTCCGCTGGAGACCCCGCACCTACGATCGTTGCGCTTTCCACGTTTCCCTAAACGCCTTTGTGCGGTTGCGGAATTCTGCCGAGAAAGGGCTGTCGAGCGCGATGACGAAGAAGCACGATCCCGAAGCCGTCGCGGTGGTCGGCCTGTCCTGCCGGCTCCCCCAGGCGCCCGACGCGGCCGCCTTCTGGGAGCTGCTGCGCAGCGCCTCCAGCGCCATCACCGACGTACCCGAGGACCGCTGGGTCTCCGTCCTCGACGGACAGGACACCGCCGAGCGGCCGGCCGGCGGCGTGCGCCGCGGCGGCTTCCTCGACCGCGTCGACACCTTCGACGCCGCCTTCTTCGGCATCTCGCCCCGCGAGGCCGCCACCATGGATCCGCAGCAGCGGCTCGTCCTCGAACTGGCCTGGGAGGCGCTGGAGGACGCCGGCATCGTCCCCGGCGAACTCGAGGGCAGCCGCACCGCCGTCTTCGTCGGCACGCTGCGCGACGACTACGCCTCCCTGCTGCACCAGCACGGCGAAGCGGCCCTCACCCAGCACACGATGACCGGCGTCAACCGCGGCGTCATCGCGAACCGCGTCTCGTACCACCTGGGGCTGCGCGGGCCGAGCCTGACCGTCGACGCCGCCCAGTCCTCCTCGCTCGTCGCCGTCCACCTGGCCTGCGAGTCACTGCGCGGCGGCGAGTCGACCATGGCCCTGGCCGCCGGCGTCAACCTCAACATCCTCGCCGAGTCGGCCGTCACCGAGGAGCGCTTCGGCGGGCTCTCCCCCGACGGCACCGCCTACACCTTCGACGCCCGCGCCAACGGCTTCGTGCGCGGCGAGGGCGGCGGCGTCGTCGTCCTCAAGCCGCTCGCCGCCGCCCTCGCCGACGGCGACCACGTCTACGGCGTCATCCGTGGCAGCGCCGTCAACAACGACGGCACCACCCCCGGCCTGACCGTGCCCAGCCAGACCGCCCAGGAACACGTGCTGCGCGAGGCCTACCAGAAGGCCGGCATCGAACCGGCCCGCGTGCAGTACGTCGAACTCCACGGCACCGGCACCCCCGTCGGCGACCCCATCGAGGCCGCCGCCCTCGGCGCCGTCGCCGGCACCGGCCGCACCTGCGGCACCCCGCTGCTCGTCGGCTCCGCCAAGACCAACGTCGGCCACCTCGAAGGCGCCGCCGGCATCGTCGGCCTGCTCAAGACGCTCCTCGCCCTCGACCACGGCCAGCTGCCGCCCAGCCTCAACTTCGCCACCCCCAACCCCCGCATCCCGCTCGCCGAACTCGGCCTCGCCGTCCAGCGCGAGCTCACCGACTGGCCGGGCGGCGACGACGCCGAGCGCATCGCCGGCGTCTCCTCCTTCGGCATGGGCGGCACCAACGCCCACGTCGTCCTCACCTCCGCCCCCGCCCCCGCGCCCCGCCCCGAGGCCGGCCCCGGGCCGGCCGTGACCCCCTGGGCGGTCTCCGCCCGCACCCGCGACGCCCTCGCCGCCCAGGCCGGGAAGCTGCAGGACCACGTCGCCGCCGACGCCACCGCCTCCCCCGCCGGCATCGGGCACGCGCTCCTGACCACCCGCACCGTCTTCGACCACCGCGCCGTGGTCCTCGGCGAGGACCGCGCCGACCTGCTCGCCGGCCTCGGCGCGCTCGCCGCCGGCACCCCCGCCCCCAACGTGGTCACCGGCACCGTCCAGCCCGGCCTGCTGGGCGTGGTCTTCACCGGACAGGGCGCCCAGCGCGCCGGCATGGGCGAGGAACTGCACGCCGCGTTCCCCGCCTTCGCCGCCGCCTACGACGAAGCCTGCGCCGCCCTCGACGCCCACCTGCCCCGGCCCCTGCGCGAGGTGATCGCCGGCGGCGAGGGCCTGGACGACACCGCCTGGACCCAGCCCGCCCTCTTCGCCGTCGAGGTCGCCCTCTTCCGCCTCGTCGAGTCCTGGGGCGTACGCCCCGACTACGTGGCCGGGCACTCCATCGGCGAGATCGCCGCCGCCCACGTCGCCGGCGTCCTCTCCCTGGCCGACGCCGCCGCGCTCGTCACCGCCCGCGGCCGGCTGATGCAGGCCCTGCCGGCCGGCGGCGCGATGATCGCCGTCGAGGCCACCGAGGACGAGGTGCTGCCGCTGCTCGCCGGCCGCGAGGACGAGGTGGCCGTCGCCGCCGTCAACGGCCCGCGGTCCGTCGTCGTCGGCGGCACCGAGGCCGCCGCCGAGGAGATCGCCGCCCGGCTGAAGGAGCAGGGCCGCAAGACCAAGCGCCTGACCGTCAGCCACGCCTTCCACTCGCCCCTCATGCGCCCCATGCTGGAGGAGTTCCGCGCAGTCGTCGCGGGCCTGGACTTCCGCACCCCGCGCATCGCCGCCGTCTCCACCGTGACCGGCGAGGTCGTCACCGACGACCAGTGGACCACCCCCGGCTACTGGGTCGACCACGTCGCCCGCCCCGTGCGCTTCGCCGACGCCACCCGCGCCCTGGAGGACGCCGGCGTCACCACCTTCCTCGAACTCGGCCCCGACGGCGTGTGCTCCGCCATGGTCACCGGCTCCCTGCGCGACGCCGGCGCCGCAGCCGCCGTACCCGCCCTGCGCACCGGCCGCGGCGAGACGCGCACCCTGCTCACCGCCCTGGCCACCCTCTTCGTGCGCGGCGCCGCCGTCGACCTGGCCACCGCCTTCGCCGGCACCCCCACCGGCCGGGTGCCCCTGCCCACGTACGCCTTCCAGCGCGAACGGCACTGGATCGACGGCGGCACCGGCCGCACCGCCGCCGCCCTGCCCGCCCGCACCGCCACGCCGGCCGCCCCGGCCGCGCCCCGCGGCGCGCTCGGGAGCCGCCTCGCCGGGATGCCGCCCGCCGAGCGCGCCCGCGCCGTCGCCGACCTGGTCGGCACGCACGTCGCCGCCGTCCTGGAGTACGGGCCCGGGCAGGCCGTCGACACCGGCGCGCCCTTCAAGGAACTCGGCTTCGACTCCCTGATGTCCGTCGAGCTGCGCGGCAACCTCGCCGAGGCCACCGGCCTGCGCCTGCCCAGCGGCCTGCTCTTCGACCACCCCACCCCGGCCGCCCTCGCCACGTACCTGGAAGCCGAACTCACCGGCCTCGCCGACGGTTCCGACGACATCGCGCATGCCGCCGGCGACCACGACGAGCCCATCGCCGTCATCGGCATGGCCTGCCGCTACCCCGGCGGCGTCACCTCCCCCGAGGATTTGTGGCGCCTGGTCGCGGACGGCGTCGACGCCGTCGGCGGCTTCCCCACCGACCGCGGCTGGGACGAGGAGCTGTACGACCCCGACCCCGCCCGCACCGGCAAGTCCACCGTGCGCGAAGGCGGCTTCCTGCACGACGCCGCACGCTTCGACGCCGCCTTCTTCGGCATCTCCCCCCGCGAAGCCCTCGCCATGGACCCCCAGCAGCGCCTCCTGCTGGAGACCGCCTGGGAGGCCGTCGAACGCGCCGGCATCGACGCCGCCCGCCTCAAGGGCACCCGCACCGGCGTCTTCGTCGGTGCCACCCCCCTCGACTACGGGCCGCGCATGCACGACGCACCCGAAAGCGTCGAAGGCCACCTGCTCACCGGCACCACCCCCAGCGTCATGTCCGGTCGCATCGCCTACCAGCTCGGCCTCGTCGGCCCCGCCGTCACCGTCGACACCGCCTGCTCCTCGTCACTGGTGGCACTGCACCTGGCCGTACGGTCGCTGCGCTCCGGCGAGACCACGCTCGCCCTCGCGGGCGGCGCGACGGTGATGTCCTCGCCCGGCATGTTCGTCGAGTTCTCCCGGCAGCGCGGCCTGGCCCCCGACGGCCGCTCCAAGTCCTTCGCCGAGGACGCCGACGGCACCTCCTGGGCCGAGGGCGTCGGCCTGCTCCTCGTCGAACGCCTCTCCGACGCCCGCCGCAACGGCCACCGCGTCCTCGCCGTCATCCGGGGCTCCGCCGTCAACCAGGACGGCGCCTCCAACGGCCTCACCGCCCCCAACGGCCCCTCCCAGCAGCGCGTCATCCGCGCCGCCCTCGCCGACGCCGGCCTGCAGCCGGCCGACGTCGACGCCGTCGAGGCCCACGGCACCGGAACCCGCCTCGGCGACCCCATCGAGGCCGAGGCGCTCCAGGCCACCTACGGCCGCGACCGCGACGAGCCCGTCCACCTCGGCTCCCTCAAGTCCAACATCGGCCACACCCAGGCCGCCGCCGGCGTCGGCGGCGTCATCAAGATGATCCAGGCCATGGAGCACGGCATCCTGCCGCGCACCCTCCACGCCGACACCCCCACCAGCCACATCGACTGGAACGCCGGCGCCCTGCAGCTCCTGACCACCGAGCGCGCCTGGCCGGCCGTCGACCGGCCGCGCCGCGCCGCCGTCTCCTCCTTCGGCATCAGCGGCACCAACGCCCACGTCGTCCTCGAACAAGGCGACCCCGCGCCCACCCCCCGCACGGACGACGACCTGCCCGCACCCGCCCCCTGGGTGCTCTCCGCCCGCGACGACGACGCCCTGCGCGAGCAGGCCGCACGGCTGCGCGACCACGTCGCCGCTCGCGGCCTCCACCCCGCCGACGTCGGCCTCACCCTGGCCACCGGCCGCAGCCTCCTCGACCAGCGGGCCGCCGTCACCGGCCGCACGACCGAGGAGTTCCTCGCCGGCCTCGACGCCCTCGCGACCGGCGGCAGCGCGCCGCACCTCGTCACCGGCAGCGCCGCCCGCGCCGGCCGCACCGCGTTCCTCTTCACCGGCCAGGGCGCCCAACGCCCCGGCATGGGCCGCGAACTGTACGCCGCCCACCCCGCCTTCGCCGCCGCCTTCGACGCCGTCGCCGCCGCCCTCGACCCCCTGCTGGACCGGCCCCTGCGCGAGGTGATCGACACCGGCGAGGGCCTCGACGAGACCCGGTACACCCAGCCCGCGCTCTTCGCCCTCGAAGTCGCCCTCCACCGGCTCCTCGAACACCACGGGCTGACCCCCGACCTCGTCGCCGGCCACTCCATCGGCGAACTCGCCGCCGCCCACGTCGCCGGCGTCCTGTCCCTGGCCGACGCCGCCACCCTCGTCGCCGCCCGCGGCCGCCTCATGCAGTCCGCACGCGCCGGCGGCGCAATGATCGCCATCCAGGCCGCCGAGGCCGACGTCGCCGCCTCGCTCACCGGCCACGAGGGCGCCGTCTCCCTGGCCGCCGTCAACGGCCCCGACGCCGTGGTGATCTCCGGCGACGAGGACGCCTGCGAAGCCGTCGCGGCGGCGTGGCGCGAGCGCGGCGCCAGGACCAAGCGGCTGTCGGTCAGCCACGCCTTCCACTCGCCCCACATGGACGACGTCCTGGAGGAATTCCGCGCCGTCGCCGCCGGACTCACCTTCCACGCCCCGCGCATCCCGCTCGTCTCCACCGTCACCGGAACAGTGGCGGACCCCGAACAGCTCACCTCGCCGGACTACTGGACCGGCCAGATCCGCGAAGCCGTCCGCTTCGCCGACGCCGTACGGGCCCTGCGCGACGCCGGCACCACCGTGTTCGTCGAGGTCGGCCCCGACCCGGTGCTCACCGCCATGACACGCGCCACCCTCGGCGACGACGACGGCGCCACCACCGTCGCCCTGCTGCGCACCGGGCGGCCGGAGACCGAGCAGTTCGCGGGCGGCGCCGCCGCCGCCCACGTCGCCGGCGCACCCCTCGACACCGCCACCTTCCACCCCGGCGCCCGGATCGTCGACCTGCCCACCTACGCCTTCCGGCGCGAGCACTACTGGCTCACCGCCCGACCGGCCGGCGACGCCCGCAGCCTCGGCCTCGACGTCGCCGGACACCCCCTCCTCGCCACCGCCGTCGACCTCGCCGACCGCGACGAACTCCTCCTCACCAGCCGCCTCGCCCTCACCACCCACCCCTGGCTCGCCGACCACACCATCGACGGCACCGTCCTGGTCCCCGCCACCGCCTTCCTCGAACTCGCCGTCGCCGCCGCCGACCGCGCCGGCGCCGGCCCCATCGAAGAACTCACCCTGCGCGCCCCCCTGGTCCTGCCCGAACGCGGCGCCGTCCGCATCCAGGTCGCCGTCACCGCACCCGACCCCGGCGGCAGCCGCACCTTCACCGTCCACGCCCGCCCCGACGGGCCCGACGGCACCGACGCGCCCTGGACCCTGCACGCCGCCGGCACCCTCGCGGCGACCCCCGCCCCCGCCCCCGCCGTCACCGGCACCACCACCTGGCCCCCCGCCGGCGCCGTCGCCGAACCCCTCACCGACGTCTACGACCGGCTCGCCGCCCTCGGCTACGGCTACGGGCCCGCCTTCCAGGGCCTGCGCGCCGTGTGGCGCGCAGGCGAGGAGACGTACGCGGAAGTGGCCCTGCCCGCGGAACAGGCGGAGACGGCAGGCTCCTACGCCCTCCACCCCGCCCTCTTCGACGCCGTCCTCCACCCGCTCGTCCTGGCCACCGCCGACCCCTCGGCCCCCGAGCGGATCCGGCTCCCCTTCGCCTGGACCGACGTGACCCTGCACGCCGCAGGAGCCACGGCCCTGCGGGTCCGCATCGCCCCGGCGGGCACCGACACCGTCTCCCTCGACCTCGCCGACGCGACAGGCGCGCCCGTCGCATCCGTGGGCGCGCTCACCCTGCGCCCGGTGGACAAGGCACGTCTGGGCGCCACGCCGCAGACCGACTCCCTCTACACGGTGACCTGGCAGCCCGTACCTGCCCCCGACGGCGCCGCCGTCACCTGGGCCGAGGCACACGGCGACGAACTCCCGGCGTTCGACGGCCCGGCACCGCAGGTCGTCGTCGCGACCGCAGCCGCAGACGCAGCCGCAGCCGCAGCCGCCGCCGAACAGGACGCCCGCACCGCGACGCGGCGCGCACTGCGCCTGATCCAGGCGTTCCTGGCCGACGAGCGCCTGGACGGCGCACGGCTGGTGTTCGTCACGCGGGGCGCGGTGGCGGCGGGCCCGGACGAGGACGTCACCGACCTGGCGTCGGCCCCGGTCTGGGGCCTGGTACGCGCGGCCCAGTCGGAGCACCCCGGGCGCTTCGTACTGATCGACGCGCCCGCCCTCCCGGACCGCGGACTCCTGGCGGCGGCCCTCACCACGGACGAACCGCAACTGGCGGTGCGGGGTGGGGGGCTGCGGGTGCCGCGGCTGGTGCGGGCGGGAGATCTCCCCCACCCCGCCCCTTCCCGAACCCGGGGCTCCGCCCCGGCCCCCGAGGCCGAGGTCCCCGGGGCTCCGCCCCGCACCCCGGCCACGGGCGCCGCAGCCGCGCAAAGCGCGGCAAGCGGTACGCCGGCCGCAGCCGCGCGGAGCGCGGCAGGCAGTGCGCCGGACTCGGCCGCACCGGTTGTGGGCAATCGTCCCGCTGGGCGGGACGGGTGGGCACAACCGGGCCACCGGGCCGCACCCGGCGACGAGACGCCCGCCACCGGCGGCCCCGCCGCGCGCAGCGCGGGCCGCGGCGTCGGCGAGGGCCGGGCCCTCGATCCCGACGGCACCGTCCTCGTCACCGGCGGCACCGGTGGGCTCGGGGCGCTCTTCGCGCGGCACCTCGTCACCGCGTACGGCATCCGGCATCTGTTGCTCTCCAGTCGGCGGGGCGTCGACGCCCCCGGGGCCGTCGAGCTCGTCGCCGAGCTCGAAGGTCTCGGCGCGCGCGTCACCGTCGTCGCGGCCGACGCCGCCGTCCGCGGTGACGTCGAGGCGCTGCTCGCCCGTGTCGACGGCGCGCACCCGCTCACCGCGGTCGTGCACACCGCCGGTGTGCTGGACGACGCCACTGTCGAGGCGTTGACCGAGGAGCAGGTGGACGCCGTGCTGCGGCCGAAGGTGGATGCCGCCCGGCATCTGCACGAGCTCACCCGCGACCTGGATCTCGCCGCCTTCGTCCTCTTCTCTTCCGTCTCCGGCATCACCGGCACCGCCGGCCAGGCCAACTACGCCGCTGCCAACACTTACCTGGACGCTCTGTCCGCCCACCGCCGGGCGAACGGTCTGGCCGCCACGTCGCTCGCCTGGGGCCTGTGGGACGCCACGCACGGCATGGGCGGCACGCTCGGCGCCGCCGACCTCGCGCGCTGGACGCGCGCCGGTGTCGCGCCGCTGACTCCGGCGCAGGGCCTGGCCCTGTTCGACGCCGCCCTCGCGGGCAACGAGGCCCTGTACGTGCCGGCTTCGCTGAATCTCGCCGCGTTCGCCGAGGCCCCGCCCGCGCTGCTGCGCGGCCTGGTGCGGGCGCGGCCCGCCCGCCGTACCGCGCAGTCGGCGGCCGCTCCGGCCGGCGGTTGGGCGCAGTCGATGGCGGCGCTGCCGCAGGAGGAGCGCGCGGCGGCGGTCACCGATCTGGTGCGCGGCGTCGTGGCGGGCGTCCTGGGTCATGCCACGCCCACGGGCATCGATCCGGAGCGGGCTTTCAAGGAGCTCGGTTTCGATTCCCTCTCCGGCGTCGAGCTGCGCAATCGCCTGAACGCGGCCACCGGTCTGCGGCTGCCGACCACGGTCGTCTTCGACCACCCCTCCCCCGCCGCGCTGGCCGCGTACCTGCTCTCCAAGGTGGCGGACAGCGGTCCCAAGAGCGCCGTACCGGCCGTACGGGCGAGCAGCGACGAGCCGATCGCCATCGTAGGCATGGCCTGCCGCTATCCCGGCGGCGTCGCCTCCCCCGAGGACCTGTGGCGTCTGGTGGCGGGCGGCGTGGACGCGATCAGCGAGTTCCCCGTCAACCGCGGCTGGGACCTGGACGCGCTGTACGACCCGGACCCGGAGCGGACCGGCAGCTCGTACGTCCGTCACGGCGGTTTCCTGCACGACGCCGACCAGTTCGACCGGGAGTTCTTCGGGATCTCGCCGCGCGAGGCGACCGCGACCGATCCGCAGCACCGGTTGCTGCTGGAGACGGCGTGGGAGACGTTCGAGAGCGCGGGCATCGACCCGGCTGCCGTGCGGGGTTCCAACACCGGTGTGTTCACCGGCGCCATGTACGACGACTACGCCTCGCGGCTGGCGGGCACGCCGGAGGAGTTCGAGGGCTTCCTGCTCGCGGGCAACCTCTCCAGCGTCGTCTCGGGCCGGCTGTCGTACACGTACGGGCTGGAGGGCCCGGCGGTGACCGTGGACACCGCCTGCTCGTCCTCCCTCGTGGCCCTGCACCTGGCGGCGAACGCGCTGCGGTCGGGCGAGTGCGACCTGGCGCTGGCGGGCGGTGTGACGGTGATGGCCGGCCCGCACGTGTTCATCGAGTTCAGCCGGCAGCGCGGGCTGTCGTCCGACGGCCGCTGCAAGTCGTTCTCCGCTGATGCGGACGGCACGGGCTGGGCGGAAGGCGTGGGCCTGCTGCTCGTCGAGCGTCTCTCCGACGCCCGCCGCAACGGCCACCACGTCCTCGCCGTCCTGCGCGGCTCGGCCGTCAACCAGGACGGCGCTTCCAACGGCCTGACCGCCCCCAACGGCCCCGCCCAGGAACGCGTCATCCGCCAGGCCCTCGCCAGCGCCGGACTCCACCCCTCCGACGTCGACGCCGTCGAAGCCCACGGCACCGGCACCACCCTCGGCGACCCCATCGAGGCCCAGGCACTCCTCGCCACCTACGGCCAGGACCGGCCCGACGACCGCCCCCTCTACCTCGGCTCCCTCAAATCCAACATCGGACACGCCCAGGCCGCCGCCGGCGTCGGCGGGATCATCAAGATGATCCAGGCCATGGACCACGGCGTCCTGCCGCGCACCCTGCACGCCGACGAGCGCTCGCCGCACGTCGACTGGGAGGCGGGCGCCATCGAGCTGCTCACCGAGGAGCGGGCGTGGCCCGACGCGGGCCGCCCGCGCCGCGCGGCGGTCTCCTCCTTCGGCATCAGCGGCACCAACGCGCACGTCATCATCGAGCAGCCCCCCGTCGAGGAACCCGCCGTCGGGGAACCCGCCGGCGAGCGTCCCGCGGCCGGCGGCGTCCTGCCGTGGCTGCTGTCCGGCCGCGGCGAGGAGGCGCTGCGGGCCCAGGCCGAGCGCCTGCACGCCCACGTCACCGCCCACCCGCAGGCCGACCCGGTCGACATCGGCCACGCGCTGGCCACCACCCGGGCGCTGCACGAGCACCGGGCGGCCGTCGTCGGTGCCGACCGCGCCGAGCTGCTGGCCGGGCTGGAGGCGCTGGCGCGCGGCGAGTCGTCGCCGGCCGTGGTGCGCGCCACCGGTTCGGGGCGGGGGAAGACCGCGTTCCTGTTCACGGGGCAGGGCTCGCAGCGGCTGGGCATGGGCCGCGAGCTGTACGCGGCCTCGCCGGTCTTCGCCGCCGCGCTCGACGCGGTGTGCGCCCACCTGGACAGCGAGCTGCCGCGCCCGCTGAAGAGCGTGCTCTTCGCGGCCGAGGGCTCGCCCGACGCGGCGCTGCTGGACATGACGGTGTTCACGCAGGCGGCCCTGTTCGCCGTGGAGACCGCGCTGTTCCGTCTCGCCGAGCACCGCGGGCTCGTCCCCGACTACCTGCTGGGGCACTCGATCGGCGAGGTCACCGCCGCCCACCTGGCCGGCGTCCTGGACCTGCCCGACGCCTGCCACCTCGTCGCCGAGCGCGGCCGGCTGATGCAGGCCGCGCGCGACGGCGGCGCCATGGCCGCGATCCGGGCGAGCGAGGACGACGTCGTCGCGACGCTCGCGGCCTACGCCGACGACGAGCGCGTCGCCGTCGCCGGCGTCAACGGCCCCCGTTCCGTCGTCGTCTCCGGCGACGAGGACGCCGTCGACGCCCTCGTCGCCCTGTGGCGCGAGCGCGGCGCCAAGACCAGGCGGCTGTCGGTCAGCCACGCCTTCCACTCCCCGCACATGGACGACGTCCTGGAGGAGTTCCGGGCCGTCGCCGCCGGGCTCACCTTCCACGCCCCGCGCATCCCCGTCGTCTCCAACGTCACCGGCACCCTCGCCACCACCGAGGACCTCACCTCGCCCGACTACTGGGCGCGCCACATCCGCGGCGCCGTCCGCTTCCTCGACGGCGTGCGGTACCTGGAGGAGCAGGGCGTCACCGACTGGCTCGAACTCGGCCCCGACGGCGTGCTCACCGCCCTCGTCGAGGAGAGCCTGAGCGGTGAGGCCGGCTCGCTCGCCCCCGCCCTGCGCCGGGGCCGGCCGGAGGACCGTACGGCCGAGGCGGCCTTCGCCCTGCTGGCCGCCCGCGGCGTGCGCACCGACTGGGACGCCGTCTTCCCCGGCGCCCGCCGGGTGCCGCTGCCCACGTACGCCTTCCGGCACCGGCGGTACTGGCTCGACGCCCCCGCCACGGCCGGGGCCGGCGCGGAGGGCCTCGGCCTGGGCGCGGCCGGGCACCCGCTGCTGGGGGCTGCCGTCCAGCTCGCCGAGCGCGACGAGTACCTCTTCACCGGGCGCGTCTCGCGCCGCACCCACCCCTGGCTCGCCGACCACGCCGTCCTCGGCGCGGTGCTGCTGCCGGGCACCGGCCTGCTGGAGATGGCCCTGCGCGCCGGCGAACAGGCCGGCTGCGACTCCGTCGAGGACCTCACCCTCGCCGCACCGCTCGTCCTGCCCGAACGCGGCGCCGTCCGGCTCCAGCTGGCCGTCGGTGCCGCCGAGGACGACGGGCGCCGCACCGTCACCGTCCACTCCCGGCCCGACGACGGCGACGACGACCGGCCGTGGGTCCTGCACGCCACCGGCACCCTCGCCCCCGGCCGCGCCACCGGGCAGGGGCTTGCGGCGTGGCCGCCCGCCGGGGCGACGGAGGTCCCGCTGGAGGGCGCGTACGAGCGGCTCGCGGAGGGCGGCTACGCGTACGGGCCGGCGTTCCGCGGCCTGCGTCGCCTGTGGCGGGGCGAGGGCGAACTGTTCGCCGAGGTCGCCCTCGCCGACGACCTGCGCACCGACGCCGCGTCGTTCGCCCTGCACCCCGCCCTGCTCGACGCCGCACTGCACCCGCTGCTGCCGGGCGTGACGGACGAGGACGGGCCCTCGTGGCTGCCGTTCTCGTGGGCGGGCGCCACGGTCCACGCCACGGGCGCCACGGTGCTGCGCGTCCGCCTGGCCCTCGACCGGCCCGACCCCACCACCCTCCTGGCCTCCCTCACGGTGACCGACACCACGGGCACCCCGGTGGCCACGATCGACACCCTCACCCTGCGCCCCCTCTCCAAGGAGGCCCTGACGACGAACACGTCCCCGGACGGCCTGTTCAAGGTGACGTGGGCGCCGCTGGTTGTGGGCAATCGTCCCGCTGGGCGGTGGGGGCACCTCCCAGCGGTAGCTGGGGGAGGGTGGGCACAACCCACCCACCGGGCCGCACCCGGCGACGAAACCCCGTCGTACGACGACCTCGCCGCACTCCGCGCGGCGGTCGACGCCGGTGCACAGGCGCCGACCACCGTGGTCGTCCAGGCCCCCGGGGCCGACGGCGACAGCGTCACCGCCGCCCACGCCGCGCTGCACAGCGCAATGGACCTCGTCCAGACCTGGCTCAAGGACGACCGCTTCGCGGACTCCCGCCTCGTCGTCACCACCCACCGCGCCGTGGCCGCCGGCACCGAGGACGTCCTCGACCTCGCCCACGCGGGCCTGTGGGGCCTGCTGCGCTCCGCGCAGAACGAGAACCCCGGCCGTATCGCCCTGGTCGACCTCGACGAGGCGGCCACGGCCGAGCACCTGGCGGCCGCCGTCGCCTCCGGCGAGCCCCAGGCCGCCGTGCGCAACGGCACCGTCCTCGTCCCCCGCCTGGCCCGCGCCGAGCGCACCGGCACCGGGGAGGAGGCCCCCGCCTGGGACTCGGGCACGGTGCTGGTCACCGGCGCCACGGGCGCTCTCGGCGGGATCCTGGCCCGGCATCTGGTCACGCAGCACGGCGCCCGCCGTCTGCTGCTGCTCAGCCGCCGCGGCATCGAGGCGCCCGGCGCGGCGGAGCTGAGCGCCGAGCTCACCGAGCTGGGCGCGCAGGTGAGCGTCGAGGCCGTCGACGTGACCGACCGCGACGCGCTGGCCGCCGTGGTCGCGGGCGTACCGGCCGAGCATCCGCTGACGGCCGTCGTGCACACCGCCGGTGTCCTCGACGACGGCGTGCTGGCGCAGATGACGCCGGATCAGCTGTCGTCCGTGCTGCGGCCGAAGGTCGACGCCGCCTGGCACCTGCACGAGCTCACGGCGCATCTGCCGCTGACGGCGTTCGTGCTGTACTCCTCCGTCGCCGGTCTCCTCGGTACGGCCGGGCAGTCGAACTACGCGGCCGGCAATGCGTTCCTCGACGCCCTGGCCGCCCATCGCCGGGCCATGGGGCTGCCCGCGGTCTCCTTGGCCTGGGGCCTGTGGGCGGACACGGGGTCGATCGCCGGGCACCTGGGCGAGGCGGACCTGCGCCGCCTGGCCCGGGTCGGGCTGCTGCCGCTGCAGACGAAGGAGGCCATGGAGCTGTTCGACGCCGCTCCGGCCACCGGTGAGGCGGTCCTCGCGGTCACCCGCCTGGACACGGCCGCCCTGCGCCGCGGGGAGCCGCTGCCGCTGCTGCGCGGCCTGGTCCGTACGGCACCCGCCCGGCGCAGCGCTGCGGCGGGAGGCGCCGAGGCGCAGGACGGGGTGTCGCTGTCCGAGCGGCTGGCCGCCCTGTCGCCGGCCGAGCGGGGCCGGGCCCTGACCGACCTCGTCCGGGCGCAGGTGGCCCAGGTGCTCGGGCACGCCGACCCGTCCGGCATCAGTGCCGAACGGCCCTTCCAGGAGCTGGGCTTCGACTCGCTGACGGCGGTCGAGCTGCGCAACCTGCTCAACAAGGCCACCGGGCTGCGGCTGCCGACGACGCTGGTCTTCGACCATCCCAGCCCGGCCGCGCTGGCCGCGCACCTCGAAGGCCGCCTCGACATCCGGCCGGTGTCCGCCGCCGACCCCGTGCTCGACGGCCTCGACGGGCTGCGCACGGCGATCGAGGCGGCGGCCGCGACCGGCGGCGACGAGCGCGAACGCATCACCGTACGGCTGCGGGAGCTGCTGGCGGCGGCCGAGGCCGCGGGCGGTGCGCCCGCGGCCGAGGAGGAGCCGGACGACAACGCCGACCTCGACGAGGCGAGCGACGAGGAGCTCTTCGCGCTCTTCGACGGCCTCGAGTGACCCACCCATCCCACCCATCCCACCCATCCGCACACCACCAGGAGCTGAACGAAACGTGGCTGACGAGGTAAAACTCCGCGAGTACCTCAAGCGGGCCATCGCCGACGCCCGGGACGCCCGCAAGCGCCTGCGCGAAGTGGAGGGCAAGGACCAGGAGCCGATCGCGATCGTCGGCATGGCCTGCCGCTACCCGGGCGGGGTCGCCTCGCCCGAGGACCTGTGGCGTCTGGTCGCGGGTGGTGTGGACGCCGTGACCGAGTTCCCGGAGAACCGCGGCTGGGACGTGGACGCCCTGCACGACCCGGACCCCGACCGGGTCGGCACGTCGTACTCCCGCGAGGGCGGCTTCCTGCACGACGCCGACCTGTTCGACCCCGCCTTCTTCGGGATGTCGCCGCGCGAGGCGCTGGCCGCCGACCCGCAGCAGCGGCTGCTGCTGGAGACGGCGTGGGAGACGTTCGAGCGGGCCGGCATCGACCCGGAGGGGCTGCGGGGCAGCCGGACGGGCGTGTTCACGGGCGTGATGTACAACGACTACGGTTCCCGGCCGAACCTGCCGCCGGAGGGCTTCGAGGGCTACCTGTTCAGCGGCAGCGCCGGGTCCATCGCCTCCGGCCGGCTCGCCTACACCTACGGGCTGGAGGGCCCGGCGGTGACCGTGGACACCGCGTGCTCCTCGTCGCTGGTCACGCTGCACCTGGCGGCGAACGCGCTGCGGCGCGGGGAGTGCGACCTGGCGCTGGCGGGCGGGGCGACGGTGATGTCGACGCCGGTGGCGTTCATCGAGTTCTCCCGGCTGCGGGGGCTGGCGAAGGACGGCCGCTGCAAGTCGTTCTCTGCTGATGCGGACGGCACGGGCTGGGCGGAAGGCGTGGGCCTGCTCCTGGTCGAGCGTCTCTCCGACGCCCGCCGCAACGGCCACCACGTCCTGGCAGTCCTGCGCGGCTCGGCGGTCAACCAGGACGGTGCGTCCAACGGCCTGACCGCCCCCAACGGCCCGGCGCAGGAACGCGTCATCCGCCAGGCCCTGGCCAGTGCCGGGCTCCACCCCTCCGACGTCGACGCCGTGGAGGCGCACGGCACCGGTACGACCCTGGGCGACCCCATCGAGGCGCAGGCCCTGCTCGCCACCTACGGCCAGGACCGGCCCGACGACCGCCCCCTCTACCTCGGCTCCCTCAAGTCCAACATCGGACACGCCCAAGCGGCGGCCGGCGTCGGCGGCGTCATCAAGATGATCCAGGCCATGGACCACGGCCTGCTGCCGCGCACCCTCCACCTGGAGGAGCCCTCCCCGCACGTGGACTGGGAGTCGGGGGCCGTGGAGCTGCTCATCGAGGAGCGCAAGTGGCCCGAGACGGGCCGCCCGCGCCGCGCCGCGGTGTCCTCCTTCGGCTTCGGCGGCACCAACGCGCACGTCATCATCGAGCAGCCCTCCGCCGAGGAGCCGGCCGAGGGCGAGGAGGCCCACGCCCCCGCCGCCCCCGCCGTCACCACCGAACTGCCCGCCGTGCCCTGGCCCGTCTCCGGGCACACGCCCGAGGCCCTGCGCGAGCAGGCCCGCCGGCTGCTGGAGCGCGTCGAGGCCGATCCGGGGCTGTCCCCCACCGACGTGGGCCTGTCCCTGGCCACCGGCCGCTCGGCACTGGAGCACCGGGCCGTGGTCACGGCCACCGACCGGGCCGGGCTGCTCGCCGGGCTCGCCTCGCTGGCCGACGGCACGCCGGGGGCGGGTGTGGTGAGCGGGGTGCGCGGCACGGGCCGTACCGGCTTCCTGTTCACCGGCCAGGGCGCCCAGCGCGCGGGCGCGGGCCGTGAGCTGTACGCGGCGTTCCCCGCCTTCGCCGCGGCCCTGGACGCGGTGTGCGCCGAACTCGACCCGCTCCTGGGCCGGCCGCTGCGCGAGGTGATGTTCGCCGGGGCGGGCGGCGAGGAGGCGGCGCTGCTGGACACGACCGGCTTCACCCAGCCCGCCCTGTTCGCCCTGGAGGTCGCCCTCTTCCGCCTCGTCGAGTCCTGGGGCGTACGCCCCGACTACGTGGCCGGGCACTCCATCGGCGAGATCGCCGCCGCCCACGTCGCCGGCGTCCTCTCCCTGGCCGACGCTGCCCGGCTCGTCGCCGCCCGGGCCCGGCTGATGCAGGCCCTGCCGGGCGGCGGCGCGATGGTCGCCGTCCAGGCGGCCGAGGAGGAGGTGCTGCCGCTGCTGGCCGGGTACGCGGACCGGCTGGCCGTCGCCGCCGTCAACGGGCCGCAGGCCGTGGTGATCTCCGGTGACGCGGACGCCGCCGAGGAGGTCGCCGCCCGGCTCAAGGAGCAGGGCCGCAAGACCAAGCGCCTGACCGTCAGCCACGCCTTCCACTCCCCCCACATGGACGGGATGCTGGAGGAGTTCCGCGCGGTCGCGGCCTCGCTGACCCACCACGCGCCCGAAATCCCCGTCGTCTCCACCCTGACCGGCCGCGTCGCCACCGGCGAGGAGCTGCGCAGCGCCGGCTACTGGGCCGACCAGGTGCGCGGCACCGTCCGCTTCGCGGACGCGGCCCGCACCCTGGAGGCGGAGGGCGTCACCACTCTGCTGGAGCTGGGCCCCGACCCGGTGCTGTCGGCGATGGTCCGCGAGAGTGCCGGCGAGGCCACCGCGGCCGTTCCCGTGCTGCGCGCCGGGCGTGCGGAGGCGGCCACGGCCGTCGCCGCCCTCGGGCAGCTGCACGCCCGGGGCACGGCCGTCGACTGGGCCGGCCTGTTCTCCGGCACCGGCGCGCGCCGGGTGGACCTGCCCACGTACGCCTTCCAGCACCAGCGCTTCTGGCTGGAGCAGCTGCCCGTGGCGACCGACCCGTTCGGCGTCGCGGCCGGCACCGACGGCAAGCAGCACCCGGTGCTGGGCTCGCCGATCACCGTGGCCGGGGCGAACCAGCTGCTGTTCGCCAGCCGCCTGTCGCTGAAGACCCACCCCTGGCTCGCCGACCACGTCGTCCTCGGCTCGCCCGTGCTGCCGGCCTCCGCGCTGGTCGAACTGGCCGTCCACGCCGGCGACATGATCGGCTACCCGGTGATCGACGAGCTCAATCTGCAGGTGCCGCTCGTGCTCCCCGAGGACGGGACGCTGCAGCTGCAGGTGCGCGCGGGCACGCACGACGACTCCGAGCGCCGCTGCCTGTGCCTGTACTCGCGGCCCGACTCCTCCGACGCGCCCTGGACCATGCACGCGGAGGGCTACTACCTGCCCGGGACCGCCGAGCCCGCCGAGCGGCCGCAGGGCACGGGCAGGACGATCGAGTACCGGCTGCCGGAGGAGCTGCACGAGGAGGCCGGCCGCTACGGCCTGCACCCCGTCCTGCTGAACGCGGCCGTGCCCGTCCGGGCCGCCGACCCGGTCGGCGGCACCGTGCCCGTACCCGCCGACTGGTACGGCGTGCGGCTGCACGCCACCGGCGCGACGGCCGTGCAGGCGCGGGTCACCGAGCTGGACGCGAACAGCGTCGCGCTGGAGCTGACCGACATGGCGGGCGAACCGGTCGCCACCGTCGAGTCGATCGTCTTCCGCGACATCCCCAGCGGCCAGTTCACCCCGCACGTCGACAGCACCGGCCGCGACTCGCTGCTGCGCGTCGACTGGATCCCCGCCCGGCTCCCCGCGGCCGAGGAGAGCCCGCTGTGGGGCACGCTCGGCGCCACGGATTTCGGCGCCACGGATCTCGGTGCCACGAACCTCGGCGCGACGAACCTCGGTGACACCGGCCTCGGTGAGACGGACGACGACCTGGCGGCCCAGCGCTTCCTCGACCCGGCCCAGGCGGCCACGGCGATCGAGTCCGGCGCCCCGCTGGACGCCATGCTCGCGCCGTGGGCTCCGTCGGGCAGCCCCCTGCCCGCGGCCCTCCACACCGGGACGGCCCACGGCCTCGAACTGCTCCAGCGCTGGCTGGCCGAGGACCGCCTCGCCGCCACCCCCCTGGTCGTCCTCACCCGCGGCGCCGTCTCCACCGCCCCCGGCGAGGACGTCACCGACCTCGCCGCGGCCGCCCTGTGGGGCCTCGTGCGCTCCGCGCAGTCCGAGTCCCCCGACCGGATCGTGGTCGCCGACACCGACGGCAGCCACACCCCCGGGCTGCTGGCCGCGCTCCTCGCCTCCGGCGAGCCGCAGGCCGCCGTCCGCGGCGGCCGGCTGCTGCTGCCCCGGCTGCAGCGCCTGCTCGCGCCCGAGTTCAAGCCGCCCCGCCCCGCGTGGCGGACCGACGGCACGGTGCTGATCACCGGCACCGGCGCGCTCGGCGCGGTGTTCGCCCGGCACCTGGTGGCCGAGCACGGCATCTCCCGGGTGCTGCTGGCCTCCCGCAGCGGCGCACGGACGGAGGGCCTGGCCGAGGTCGTCACCGACCTGCAGTCCCTGGGCGCCGAGGTCACCGTCGCCTCCTGCGACGTCGCCGACCGCGAGGCGCTGGCCGCACTGCTGACGGGCATCCCCGCCGAGCACCCGCTGACCGGCGTCGTGCACACCGCGGGCGTCCTCGACAACGGCCTGCTGCCCTCCCTCACCCCCGGGCGGCTCTCGGCCGTGCTGCGGCCCAAGGCGGACGCGGCCTGGCACCTGCACGAGCTGACGAAGGACCTCGACCTCGCCGCGTTCGTGCTGTTCTCCTCGGCCGCCGGCGTCCTCGGCAGCCCCGGCCAGGCCGACTACGCCGCCGCCAACGCCTTCCTCGACGCCCTCGCCGAGCACCGCCGGGCCGCCGGCCTGCCCGGCACGTCCCTGGCCTGGGGCCTGTGGTCGGTGCCGGGCGGCATCAACAAGGACCTGGACGAGGCCGACCTCAACCGCTTCGCCCGCGACGGCTTCCGGCCCATCGCCCGCGTCGAGGGCCACGCGCTGTTCGACCGGGCCCTCGCCCACGACAGCGCGGCCCTGGTCGGCACCCCCGTGGGGGCGGCGGCCGTACGGGCCCGGGAGCGCGTCCCCGCCCTGCTGCGCGCCCTGGTGACCCCGGCGGCGCCCCGGCCCGCCGCGCAGTCGCAGGACGGGCGGACCGAGTCGCTCGCCGAACGGCTGGCGGACCGCACGGCCCCGGAGCAGGAGGCGCTGCTTCTCGACGTCGTCCGCACCGCCGTCGCGGCCACGCTCGGCCACACGGACGCGGCCCGCATCGAGCCCGAACGGCCCTTCCAGGAGCTGGGCTTCGACTCGCTCACCGCGGTCGAGCTGCGCAACCGCCTGACCGTCGCCGCGGGGACGCGGCTGCCCGCGACGCTGGTCTTCGACCACCCCACGTCCGCCGCGCTCGCCGCCTTCCTGCACCGCGAGCTCGCGCCCGGCGGCGCCGGGGCCCCGCACCCGGTACCGGCCGCCCTGGACCGGCTCGAAGAGCTGCTGCCGGGCCTCGCCCCCGACGACCCGCTGCGCGCGGGCGTCTCCGTCCGCCTGCAGACGCTGCTGGCCAAGCTCAACGAGAGCGCGGCGCAGGAGGAGCAGGAGGACGTGACCGACCGGCTGGAGGCGGCCTCGGCCGAGGACATCTTCAGCTTCATCGACAACGAGCTCGGCCGCTCCGGCGGCTGACGGCACGCGCGGCCGGAGCCCTCGCCTTCCCCCATCGCCCAGGAGAGACGATCCCTGATGTCCAGTCCCAATGAAGAGAAGCTGGTCGAGTACCTCAAGTGGGTGACGGCCGACCTGAAGAAGGCCCGGGCCCGGCTCGCCGAGCTGGAGGCGGGCACCGAGGAGCCCGTCGCGATCGTGGGCATGGCCTGCCGCTTCCCCGGCGGCGTGGCCTCCCCCGCGGACCTGTGGCGCATGGTCGAGGGCGGGGTGGACGGCATCTCGCCGTTCCCCGCCGACCGCGGCTGGGACCTGGACAGGCTCTACGACCCGGACCCGGCCACGCCCGGCACCTCCTACACCCGCGAGGGCGGCTTCCTCGACGGGGCGGGGGACTTCGACGCGGCGTTCTTCGGCATCTCCCCGCGCGAGGCCCAGGCCATGGACCCGCAGCAGCGGGTGCTGCTGGAGACGGCGTGGGAGACGTTCGAGCAGGCCGGCATCGACCCGGCCGCCCTGCGCGGGCAGCGGGTGGGCGTCTTCGCGGGCGTGATCGAGCAGAGCTACCTGGGCCTGGACGGGCCGGAGGAGTTCGAGGGCTACCTGCTCACCAGCAAGCTCAGCTCGGTCGCCTCCGGCCGCATCGCCTACACCTTCGGCTTCGAGGGCCCGGCGCTGTCGGTGGACACCGCCTGCTCGTCGTCGCTGGTCGCCCTGCACCTGGCCGTGCAGTCGGTACGGCAGGGCGAGTCGGTGCTGGCGCTGGCCGGCGGCGCCACCGTCACCGCCACCCCGGGCGGGTTCGTGGACTTCTCCCGGCAGAGCGGGCTCGCGCCCGACGGCCGCATCAAGTCCTTCGCGGCCGCCGCGGACGGCACCTCCTGGTCGGAGGGCGCCGGCCTGCTGCTCGTCGAGAAGCTCTCCGACGCACGCCGCAACGGCCACCGCGTCCTCGCCGTCGTACGCGGCTCGGCCGTCAACCAGGACGGCGCCTCCAACGGACTGACCGCGCCCAACGGCCCGTCCCAGGAACGCGTCATCCGCGCCGCCCTCGCCGACGCCCGCCTCACCCCCGCCGACGTCGACGCCGTCGAGGCCCACGGCACCGGCACCCGCCTCGGCGACCCCATCGAGGCCCAGGCGCTGCTGGCCACCTACGGCCAGGGCCGCGACGGCGGGCGGCCGCTGTACCTGGGGTCGCTGAAGTCCAACATCGGCCACACCGTGGCCGCCGCCGGCGTCGGCGGCGTCATCAAGATGATCCAGGCCATGGAGCACGGCGTCCTGCCGCGCACCCTCCACGTCGACGCACCGAGCCCGATGGTCGACTGGAGCGCCGGCTCCGTCGAACTGCTCACCGAGGCCCGCCCCTGGCCCGGGACCGGGCGCCCGCGCCGGGCGGCCGTCTCCGCCTTCGGCGTCAGCGGCACCAACGCCCACGTCATCCTCGAACAGCCGCCGGTCGAGGAGAGCACCGCGGAACCGGCGACGGTCACCCCGCCCGTTCTGCCGTGGCTGCTGTCCGCCCGCAGCGCCGAGGCGCTGTCCGCCCAGGCGCAGCGGCTGCTGGAGGGCGCGGGCGAGGCTTCTGCCCTGGATGTCGCGTACTCCCTCGCCACCGGGCGTTCCGCGCTGGAGCACCGGGCCGTCGTCACCGGCACCACCCGCGACGACCTGCTGGCCGGCCTCGCCGCGCTGGCGGCCGGCGAGCAGCACGCCGCCGTCGTGCGCGGCACCCGGGCACCCGGCAAGGCCGCCGTGCTCTTCACCGGGCAGGGCGCCCAGCGCGCGGGCATGGGCAGCGAGCTGTACGCGGCGTACCCGGTCTTCGCCGAGGCTTTCGACGCCGTCGCCGCCGCCCTCGACCCGCTGCTGGGACAGCCGCTGCGCGAGGTGATCGACAGCGGCGAGGGCCTGGACGACACCGCCTGGACCCAGCCCGCGCTGTTCGCCGTCGAGGTCGCCCTCTTCCGGCTCCTGCAGTCCTGGGGCGTACGGCCCGACTACCTGGCCGGGCACTCCATCGGCGAGATCGCGGCGGCCCACGTCGCCGGCGTGTTCTCCCTGGAGGACGCCGCGAAGCTGGTCGCCGCCCGCGGCCGGCTGATGCAGGAACTGCCGCCCGGCGGCGCGATGATCGCCGTCCAGGCCGCGGAGGAGGAGGTGCTGCCGCTGCTGGCCGGGTACGAGGAGCAGGTGGCCGTCGCCGCCGTCAACGGCCCCGCCTCCGTGGTCCTCGCGGGCGACGCGGACGCCGCCGAGGAGATCGCCGAGCAGCTGCGCGAGCGCGGCCGCAAGACCACGCGACTCACCGTCAGCCACGCCTTCCACTCCCCGCACATGCAGCCCATGCTGCCCCGCTTCCGCAAGGTCGCCGAGAGCCTCACCTACCACCAGCCCGAGATCCCCGTCGTCTCCGGGCTCACCGGCGCCCTGGCCGACCCCGCCGAACTCGCCACCCCCGACTACTGGGTGCGCCACGTGCGCGAACCCGTCCGCTTCGCCGACGCCGTGCGCGCCCTCGCCGCCCAGGGCGTCACCGCCTACGCCGAAGCCGGACCCGGCGGCGTCCTGACCGCCCTCGCCCAGGAGACCACCGACACCGGCACGGCCGTCGCCCTGCTGCGCCGCGGCCCCGCCGAACCCGCGGCCCTCGTCGAGGGGCTGGGCCGGCTCCACGCCCACGGCGTCCCCGTCGACTGGCGCGCCTTCTTCGCCGGCACCGGCGCCCGGCAGGTCGACCTGCCCACGTACGCCTTCCAGCACCGCCGCTACTGGGTCGAGTCCGCCACCGTCACCACCGACGCCACCGGGCTGGGCCTCGCCCCCGCCGCCCACCCGCTGCTCGGCGCCGCCCTGCCCGTCGCCGGCGCCGACGAGGCCCTCTTCGCCGGCCGCATCTCCCTGCGCACCCACCCCTGGCTCGCCGACCACCGCGTCCACGGCACCGCCGTCGTCCCCGCGGCCGCCCTCGTCGAACTCGCGCTGCGCGCGGGCGACGAGGTGGGCACGGACGTCCTCGCCGAGTTCGCCGTCGACGCCCCGCTCGCGGTGCCGGAGAAGGGCTCCGTCCAGCTCCAGGTCCGCGTCGCCGCGCCCGGCACCGGCGGGCGCCGCGAGGTGACCGTCCACGCCCGGCCCGAGGGCCCCGACGCGCCCTGGACCCTGCACGCACACGGCCTGCTGGCCGCCGGCGAGTCCGAGGACGGCTCCTTCGACCTGACCGCCTGGCCCCCGCAGGACGCGACGCCGTACGCCCCTGAGGAGGCGTACGCGGCACTGGCCGCGGCCGGCCTCGCGTACGGCCCCGCCTTCCACGGCCTGGCCGCCGCCTGGCGCCGCGGCGACGAGCTCCACGCCGAGATCCGCCCCGACGCCGGCACCGACCCGGCCGGGTTCGGCCTGCACCCCGCCCTGCTGGACGCCGCCCTGCACCCGCTGGCCGCCGGCCCCGCCGTCCACTGGGAAGGCGTCCGGCTGTACGCCACCGGCGCCACCGCCCTGCGCGCCCGCCTCGCCCCCGCCGCCGACGGCGGCTTCCGCCTGCACCTCGCCGACCTCGGCGGACAGCCCGTCGCCGCGGTGGAACGGATCCGCACGGGGACGTACGCGGCGGCCGACGTCACCGAAGCCCTCGTCCGGCCGCACGACGCGCTGTTCCGGATGGAGTGGACACCGGTCGCCCTGCCGTCCACCGGCGACGCCCGGTGGACGGTGCTCGACCCCGACCGCCCGGACCTCGCGGCGGCGGCCGCCGCCGCGCACCGCTACGACACCGTCCTGCTCCCCCTGCCGGCCGAACCCACCACCGACGTCCCGGCCCACGTCCACGCCACGGCCCTGCGCACGCTGGGCCTGGTCCAGGAATGGCTGGCCGAGGACCGCCTGTCCGACGTACCGCTGACCGTGGTCACGACCGGCGCGGTGGCCACGGCGCCGGGCGAGGACGTCACGAACCTCGCGGCCGCCACGGTCTGGGGCCTCCTGCGCTCGGCCCAGTCCGAACACGCGGGCAGGATCGTCCTGGTGGACGGCGCGACCGAGGCGCAGGCAGCCGCGGCAGCCCTCACGGGCGAACCGCAACTGGCCCTCCGCAACGGCAAGACCTTGGTACCGCGCCTCGCCCGCGCGGCTGCGCCCACCCACCGGCCCGCACCGGACAACGCACCGCTCCGCGAGAACGGCACCGCCCTCATAACCGGCGGCACCGGCAACCTCGGCGCCCTCTTCGCACGGCACCTCGTGCAGTCGCACGGCGTCCGTCACCTCCTCCTCACCAGCCGCCGCGGCCCGGCCGCCCCCGGCGCGGAGAAGGTGGCCGCCGAGCTGCGCGCCCTCGGCGCGACCGTCACCGTGGCGGCCTGCGACGCGAGCGACCGCACCGCCCTCGCGCAGCTGCTGGCGCAGATTCCCGCCGAACACCCCCTGACGGCCGTCGTGCACACCGCAGGCGTTCTGGACGACGGTCTGATCACCTCGCTCACCCCCGAGCGTCTGGCCGCCGTCCTGCGGCCGAAGGCGGACGCGGCCTGGCATCTGCACGAGCTGACGAAGGACCTCGACCTCGCCGCGTTCGTGCTGTTCTCGTCCATCGCCGGTGTCGTCGGCGGCCCCGGCCAGGCCAACTACGCCGCAGCGAACGTCTTCCTCGACGCCCTCGCCCAGCACCGGGCGGCGCACGGCCTGCCGGCCACGTCGCTGGCGTGGGGCCTGTGGGAGCAGGACAGCGGCATGAGCGGCCACCTGGACGAGGTCGACCTCAAGCGCATCGCGCGCAGCGGCTTCCGTCCGGTCACGGCCGCGCAGGGCACCGCGCTGCTGGACGCCGCGCTGGGCCTGGGCGAGCCGGCGCTGGTCGCCACGCCGCTGGACCTCGCCCCGCTGCGCGCCCAGCCCGCGCAGGCGCCGGTCGTGCTGAGCGCCCTGGTCCGCACCCCCGTGCGGCGTACGGCACGTAACTCGGACGTCGTGGACGGTTCGCTGGCCGACCGCCTGGCGGGGCTGGCCCCGGACGAGCAGCGGCAGGCGGTGCTGGCCATGGTCGTCGCCGAGGTCGGCGGGGTGCTGGGGCACTCGGGCACGGGCGAGGTCGACGCCGGGCAGTCCTTCCCCTCGCTCGGCTTCGACTCCCTGACCTCGGTCGAGCTGCGCAACCGGCTCGGTGCCGCGGCCGGCGTCAAGCTGCCGCCGACGGTGGTCTTCGACCATCCCACGCCCGAGCGGCTGGCCGCGTTCCTCCTCACGGAGGCGCTGACGGCGGGCGGGGGCGCGGGCGGGTCGGCCGGGCAGGCCGGCGTCGACTTCGCCGCCGAGATCGTGCTCCCGGACGACATCCGCCCCGCGGAGGAGGTGGTGCGCTCGGCGGACGACCCGCGCGAGGTGCTCCTGACCGGCGCGACCGGCTTCCTCGGCGCGTTCCTGCTGCGGGACCTGATGCGTACGACGACGGCCCGCGTCCACTGCCTCGTCCGCGGTGCCGACCGCGAGGCGGCGCTGGCGCGGCTGCGGGAGAGCCTGGAGTACTACCGGGTCTGGGACGACGTCGACGCCTCGCGGCTCGTGCTCGTCCTCGGCGACCTGGCGGAGCCGGGCCTCGGGCTGGCCCCGGAGGCGTACGACGAGCTGGCGCGCACGGTCGACGTGGTCTACCACAACGGCGCCCACGTGCACTGGCTCCACCCGTACACCACGCTCAGGGCGCCCAACGTCCTCGGCACCCAGGAGGTGCTGCGCCTGGCCGCGCGGCACCGGACGGTGCCGGTGCACTACGTCTCCACCGTCGGCGTCTTCGACGGCGCGGTGGAGGAGGGCGTGCCGCTGAAGGTCACCGACCCGACCGGGCCGGCCGAGGCGCTGCCGAGCGGCTACCTGCAGAGCAAGTGGGTGGCCGAGCAGATCATCGGCATCGCGCGCGAGCGCGGGCTGCCGGTGTCCGTCTACCGGGTCGACGTCATCTCCGGCGACCAGGAGCACGGCGCCTGCCAGACGGCCGACTTCGTCTGGCTCAGCCTCAAGGGCCTGCTGCAGGCGGGTGCGGTGCCGGCGACCGGCGGCGGCCGCTTCCACCTGCTGCCGGTGGACTACGTCAGTGCGGCGATCCTCGGGATCTCGCGGGGGGCGGAGCACACGGGCGGCACGTTCCACCTGTTCAACCAGAGCTCGCTGTCGCTCGCCACGTGCGTGGAGTACCTGCGCGGCATGGGGTACGCGCTGGGCGAGCGGGAGTGGGGCGAGTGGAGCGGGTCGGTGCGCGCCGACCGGGAGAACGCGCTGTACCCGCTGCTGCACGCGTTCGAGATGATGACCTCGGACACGGACGCGTTCTATCCGCCGATCGACACGACGGAGACGGAGGCGGCCCTGTCGGGCACACCGATCAACTGCCCGCCCCTGACCCGGGAGCTGTTCGAGAAGTACGTCGGCTTCTTCGTGGAGGTCGGCCACTTCCCCCGCCCCTGACGGACCGGCAGCCGGGGGCGCGAGCCCCCGGTGCCACACTCGCGATCATGAACGAGAAACTTCTCCCCGGCAAAGTCACCCTCGTCACCGGCGCCAGCAGCGGTATCGGCGCCGCCGCAGCCCGCGTCTTCGCCCGCGAGGGCGCCGTCGTCGTCCTCGCGGCCCGCCGCGAGGAGCGGCTCGCCGCCCTCGCGGAGGAGCTCCGCGGTGCCGGCGCCGACGCCTCGTACGTCGTCGCGGACGTCATACGCACCGGCGACGCGCGCCGCGCCGTCGAGTTCGCCGTCGAACGCCACGGCCGGCTCGACGCCGCGTTCAACAACGCCGGCACAGGCGGCGACCGCACGCCGTTGCACCTCATGGACGACGACGTCTACGACGGCATCATGGACACCAACGTCCGCGGCGTGTGGAACTGCCTGCGCCACGAGATCGCCGCGATGCTGGCGACCGGCGGCGGCAGCATCGTCAACAACAGCAGTGTCGGCGGCCTGGTGGCCATCCCCGCCGCCGCGCCGTACGTCGCCGCCAAGCACGCCGTGGTGGGCCTGACGCGGGCCGCGGCCGACGAGTACGCCCGGCAGGGCATCCGGGTCAACGCCGTGGCCCCCGGCACCACCCGCAGCGAGATCACGGCCGACTGGTTCGGGCGCAACCCGGGCCTGGAGGAGATGGTCAACGCGATGACGCCGCAGGGGCGCACCGCGGCCCCGGAGGAGATCGCGGAGGCGGCGGCCTGGCTGCTCAGCGACCGTTCCCCGTTCCTGACGGGCGTCGTGATGCCGGTGGACGGCGGTTTCGTCAACCAGTGACGGCCGGCCTGCGGCCGCCGGTGCGGCGGCGGTCGGGGCGGCTCGCGGAAAGAAGACGCGTCCCCGCCCGCCGCACCGGGAATTCTCCCGCCCCACGGACCGTACGATTTCGGAATTCCGGGTACCACCGGGCAGGACATGAGGAGGGGGATTCCATGGCCCAGCAGGAGCGCGCCAGGCGCACCCGGCTCGCCATTCTCGAGGCCGCCGGAACCGTCTTCGACGAGTGCGGCTACGAGGCGGCGACGATTTCCCAGATCCTGGCCCTCGCCGATGTGACCAGGGGGGCGCTGTACTTCCATTTCAGTTCCAAGGAGGACCTGGCGCGGGGCGTGCTCGACCTGGCGGTGACGACGGAAGGGGTCGTTCCGCAGCAGTTCAAGCTCCAGGAACTGGCCGACGCCTCCCTGTTGCTGGCGGACCGGCTGCCGAAGGAGCCCATGCTCAGGGCCGCGCTGCGGCTGTCGGTGGACCAGCGGGCCCGGGCGCTGTTCGGTACGCGCTGGCCGGACTGGATCGGCGTGGCGGAGGGGCTGCTGGCGGAGGCCAAGGAGCGCGGCGAGGTCCTGGCGCACGTGGACCCGCACGAGACGGCCCGCCTGCTGGTGGCGTCGTGGACGGGCGTGCAGCTGATGGCCGAGGCGGTGCCGCAGCGCGAGGACCTCGTGCACGAGATCTCCCTGCTCTACCAGCTGCTGCTGCCCAACATCGCCGTCCCGGCGGTGCTGGCCCGGCTGGACATCGCACCCGATCGCCCGGACCGGCTGCGGCAGCAGCAGGCGCGCTCCTGACACGCCACCAATCATTGGCCAGACTTTCACCCGCTGAAACCGATCGTATGGTTTATTAACAGTAGTCACCCGCGGTGCCTTCGCACCCGCTTCGGGTGCATTTCCGCCCGCCCGGCCACGGGCTCGAACGCTGCGAACAGCGCTCGGCGGATCGACATGCTCGCGCAGGACGCAGGTCCGGCATGACGGTGGGGGGATGCGATGACAACCGATCAGGTGATCGACGACATCGGCGCGGTCCTCTTCGACTCGCTGCCCCGCAGCGACCAGCGCCTGCGCGCCCAGCAGTACGTCCGCGGGCTGCTGACCGCCGAGGGCCGCAAGACCCTGCGCAACATCGCCGAGCAGATCGGCGGCACGACGGCCCGGCAGAGCGTGCACCACTTCATCAGCGATTCGTCATGGGACTGGCGGCCGGTACGGCAGTCGCTGGCCGCCCACGTCGAGGCGCTCCTGCGGCCGCGGGCCTGGGTGGTGCGGCCCACCGTCATCCCGAAGGCGGGCGTGCACTCGGTGGGCGTCGAGCCCCGGTTCGTACCGGCCACCGGGCAGACGGTCAACAGCCAGCAGGCGTACGGCGCCTGGCTCGTCGGAAGCCACGCCGTCCCGGCCGACTGGCGATTACAGCTGACCGAGAGCTGGCTGGCCGACGCCGGGCGCAGGAAGCGCGCGAGCATCCCCGAATCGGTGAACACCGCCACCGCCGAGGCGTGCGTACGGCAGCTGATGCCGGCCTCCGGGGCCGGGCCGCAGCGCCTGCCGGTGGTGGTGAGCGTGCCCGGGCTGGACGTCGCCGCGTGCGCCCGGCACCTCGAAGGCGTCCCCGGTCCCCTGCTCTTCCGCGTCGACCCCGGAACCCGGCTGCGGCCCGACGGGGCCGTCCTGCAGGCGTACAGCGACCGCACCACGACCGCCGGACAACTCGCCGAGGCGGCAGGGCGCTTACGGCGCCCGGCGGAGTGGACGCGCACCCGCGACGAACGGGGCGAGACCCTGGCCACGACGCTGCCGGTGCACCTGCCCGCGCCGGCACGGGAGCAGGCCGCGAGCCGCTTCGACGGTGCGGCCCGCAGGCCGCTGCGGCTGGTGGCCGAGTGGTCCGGCGACGACCGGCGACGGCCGCGCCTGTGGCTGACGGACTCCGCCGATCTGCCGCTGGGCACCCTGCTGCGGCTGACCCGGCTGACGGACACCGCCGACCGCGACGCCGCGCGGATCGCCGACGCGGTGGGCATGCGCGACTTCGTGGGCCGCTCCTACCAGGGCTGGCACCGGCACGTCACGCTCGCCTCCGTGGCCCACCTGGCCGTCGTCCTGGCGGGCACGGCGGCCTTCCCGGCCACCCGCCCGCAGCAGGAGGACCGGCCGGCGGGGCCCGCCGGCCACGTCGCCTGAGGTCTCCTCGGCGGTCAGCCCACCGGGTTCAGCTCGTGGAAGCCGCGCTGGTAGTACACCAGCGGCTCGCCCTCGCCGTCCTGCGCGTGGTGCACCTCGCCGATGAGGATCAGGTGGTCACCACCCGGAATACGACGCTCCGTCCGACACTCGAGGCGCGCCAGCGCCCCCGGCAGCAGCGGCAGCCCACGGGAGGAGAGCTGCACGTCCGTACCGGCGAACTTGTCCGCGCCCTTGCTGGCGAAACGCCCGGCGAGGTCCTGCTGCCCCTGGGCCAGCAGATGCACCACGAACCCCTCCGACTGCCGGAACGCCTCGAAGCAGTTGGCCCGGTTGTCCAGGCACACCAGAACGAGCGCGGGGTCGAGCGACACGGAGGAGAAGGCGCTGGCCGTGAAACCGTGGCCGCGCCCCTGGGCGTCGCTGGTGGTCACCACGGTGACGCCGCTGGCCCAGCGGGAGAGAGCAGCGCGGAACAGGTCGGGGGAGATCGTCTCTGTGAGCACGCCCCCAGCCTGTGCGCAGGTGCTCGAGGCCGGATCCAGGGTGGCGCGATGCGCCCGCCGGGAGCCGCTCGAGGTGTGATCGAGACCGGATCGAGGGCTTTTCCCAATAAAAATACTTACCGTCCGGTAACCTGACACTCTTGGGTTCTCTCGGTAGGAATCCTCACCCCGTGTGCCTAGTGTCTGAATCACCCTTTCAGGTGATCGGCGCAGGGGGTCATCGGCAGCGCCGGGAACAGGAGTGTGCACAGTGAGGTTCAACCTCATCGGGCCGTTCGAAATAGTCGCCGACGACGGCAGGACGTACGTACCGAGCACCCCGAAGGTCTGCCAGGCCCTGGCGCTCCTGCTGACCCGGCCGGGCGAGATCGTCACCGCCGACGCGCTCATCCAGGAACTGTGGGGCCAGAAGCCGCCCCGCAGCGCCCTGACCACGCTGCAGACGTACATCTACCACGCACGGCGGATGTTCGTGAGCGAGGAGCTGGCCCCCGCGGGCCGTACGCTCCTGATCACGCGCGCCCCCGGGTACGTCGTCCAGGTCGACGACGACGAGGTCGACATCAAGGTCTTCGAGCGGCTCGTCGCCCGCGGCCACGCCGAACTGCAGGACGGCGACCCCGAGACCGCCGTCGTGCACCTCAACCAGGCGCTCGGGCTGTGGCGCGGCCCGGTGCTCTCCAGCATCCCCTCCGGCGACCTGCTCGCCGGCTCCATCGCCCACCTCGACGAACTGCGCATCCGGGCCCTCGAACTGCGCATCGAGGGCCAAGGCCGGCTCGGCCGGCAGCGCGAGTCCATCCCCGAGCTGCGGCTGCTCGTGCACGCCTACCCGCTCAACGAGTGGTTCCACGGCCAGCTCATCTCCGCCCTGCACAGCGCCGGGCGGCGGGCCGAGGCCCTCAAGGCGTACCAGAACCTCTACCGCATCCTCGACGAGGAACTCGGCCTGGAGCCCTCGCCCGAACTGCAGCGCCTGCAGCACGAGGTGCTCAACCCCGAGCCGGATTACCGGGCCATGACCGCGGGTTGATCACCGGAAGTGAGCTCCTCAGTAGCGTTCCGTACCGATAGCCGGAACGACGAGGAGCCCCCGCATGGCCGTGAACGGCGACCTTGCATCCGTCCTGGATGCGGTCAAGAGCATCGTCCCCACTCTCCGCAAGAACGGCCGGGAGGCCGAGGAACGCCGCTGGATCCCCGAGGAGAACATCACCCTCCTCGAGGAGGCCGGCGTCTTCCGCATGGCCGTGCCGCAGCGCTTCGGCGGGCTGGACCTGCCGCTGGCCGACCAGACCAAGGTCATAGCCGAGATCGCCCGCGGCTGCCCGTCCACCGGCTGGCTCACCATGGTGTGGGTGAGCAGCACCTGGGCCGCCACCCTCTACCCGGACAAGGCCCAGGAGGAGATCTTCGCGGACCGCGACACCCGCGTCTCCATCGTCTTCGCCCCCACCGGCACCCTCACCCCCACCGAGGGCGGCTACCTGCTCAACGGCACCTACCGCTTCAACTCCGGCTGCCGCGGCGCCCACTGGAACTTCACCGCCGCCGTCCTCGAGGAAGCCGACGGCTCCCACCGCGAGGTGATGGCCATCGTCCCGATGGACAAGATGACCATCGCCGACGACTGGCACGTCTCCGCCGGCGCCGGCACCGGCAGCTCCACCACCACCGCCGAGAACGTCTTCATCCCCGCCCACCACATCGTCGACTACGGCGAGGTCATGGTCTGTGCGACCGGCGACCGCTCCAACACCGGCGCCACCGGCCGCAACTACGGCCTGCTGGCCTTCATCCTCGCCGAGGTGACGGCGGTCTTCCTCGGCATCGCGCAGGGTGCCTACGAGCTGTTCCTGGAGCGCCTCCCCGGCCGCGGCATCACCTACACCAACTGGACCGACCAGAAGCAGCACCCCCTCACCCAGATCCAGGTCGCCACCGCCCGCAACAAGATCGACGCGGCCGAGGCGCTGTCGGAGCGCTGGCTGGAGGTGCTGCAGCGGCGCGCCGACGCCGGTGAGCAGCCCACCGACGAGGAGAAGGCGATCGTGCGCGGGCAGACCGCGTTCGCCACGCAGCTCGCCAAGGAGGCCGTGGAGATCCTCTTCGACGCCAGCGGCGGTTCGGTCATCCAGCGCAGCGTCGACCTGCAGCGCTTCCACCGCGACATCCAGGGCTTCGCCCTGCACGCCCTCGTGCAGCAGGCCGCCAACCTGGAGGTGCAGGGCCGCATCCTGCTCGGCATGGACCCCGACACCGAGTTCCTGTAGGCCGCGTCCGGCGGGTCTTCGGTGCCCCGAAGGGGCGCGGGGCGTTGTCGATCTGCGGCTGCCGCCGCGTGCGCGCGACAAGCCACGCCGCGCCCGCAGAGGGGGTGCCGCGCTGCGCCCCGGCGCTTCGACTGCGGGCCGTCGCCCCAGGCCGCGATCCGCACGGGCCACGATCCGCACGGGCCACGGGTGAGGGCCCGGATCGCCGGGATGGCGGTCCGGGCCCTCGGCCGTCGGCCGTCAGCAGGCGGCAGGCGGCAGCCTGTGGGTCAGCGGACGGTGCCGTCCCAGCGCCAGTTCGTACGCCGCGGCAGCCCGGGCAGGGCGATGCGGCCCGTGCACCACAGCAGGGTCTGCGCCGGGGCGTGACCGGTGGGGGCGTCCCGGAAGAGGCGCTCGACCACCGGCGCGCACAGCTCGTCCGACGGCGTCCAGTCGATGCCGTGCGCCAGGGCGAGGTCGCGGCCGTGCACCACCAGCTCCAGAACGCCCATCGCGGCGAAACCGGGGCCGTCGGAGTGACCGTAGGGGTGCCAGGCGCGCACCTCCGGCTTCGCGTCGCGCACGGTGGTGGCCAGAAGGGTGCCGGCGATGCGGATGCCTTCGAGTGCGGCCGGGATCGGGGCCTGGGGGTCGATCGAGGAGAACAGGGTGATGTAGCGGTCCTGCGGCTGGGCGATGAGCAGGCCGGCGTAGCCGACGACGCCGAGCGCGATGTGCGAGAGCGTCTCGCGGCAGCTCCACTCCAGCTCCCCCGCGCGTCCGTCCCAGTTCCGGTCGGCGGCCTTCTCCAGCACGCTGGTGACGTCGGTTGCGGCGGTGGTCACGAGGTCGGGCCAAGAAATCGTCATGCGACGGATGGTGCCACACGGAATTAACACCTCCGCCCAATCCCCGCACATCACAGGGCTTTTCGGCCGCAATACTCACCACGGGGTAAGCGACCGCCCATCGGGCGGGAATCGCACGGTAATCGGGCGGTAATCGGCGGCGCGTTACCGGCGCATGACCTCCAACTGTCCATATATGCACCGGCCATCAGTATGGTTGCCCGGGCAACCTAACGACGAGGAGCCGGAATTGGCCGCCAACGACAGGCTCGCATCCGTATTGGACGCGGTGAAAAGCATCGTCCCCATTCTCCGCAAGAATGGCCTCGACGCCGAGGACCGGCGCTGGATCCCCGACGAGAACATCGAGCTTCTCGAAAAGGCCGGCGTCTTCCGCATGGCCGTGCCCGAGCGTTTCGGCGGCCTCGACCTGTCGCTCGCCGAGCAGGCCAAGGTCATATCCGAGATCGCCCGCGGCTGCCCGTCCACCGGCTGGGTGACCATGGTGTGGTCCTCCAGCGTGTGGACGGCCACCCTCTACCCGGACAAGGCCCAGGAGGAGATCTTCGCCGACGGCACCGTCCGCATCTCCAGCGCCTTCGCCCCCACCGGCACCGTGGTGCCCACCGAGGGCGGCTACATCCTCAACGGCTCCTGGAAGTTCAACTCCGGCTGCCAGGGCGCCCACTGGAACTTCACCGCCGCGATGATCGAGCACCCCGACGGCTCGCACGGCGAGGTCATGGTCGTCGTGCCGATGAGCGACCTGAGCATCACGGACGACTGGTACGTCTCGGCCGGCACCGCCACCGGCAGCGCCACGACCACCGCCAAGGACGTCTTCGTCCCCGCACACCACGTGGTCACCTTCGAGGAGGTCATGGTCAGCGCGACCGGCAACCGCTCCAACACCGGTGCCACCGGCCGCAACTACGGCCTGCTGAGCATGGTCATGGCCGAGTGCGCCGCCGTCTTCCTCGGCATCGCGCAGGGTGCGTACGAGCTGTTCCTGGAGCGCCTCCCCGGCCGCGGCATCACCTACACCAACTGGACCGACCAGAAGCAGCACCCGCTCACCCAGATCCAGGTCGCCACCGCCCGCAACAAGATCGACGCCGCCGAGGCACTGTCGCAGCGCTGGCTGCAGGTCCTGCAGGCCCGCGCCGACGCCGGCGAGCAGCCCACCGACGAGGAGAAGGCCATCGTCCGCGGCCAGACGGGCTTCGCGGCCCAGCTGGCCAAGGAGGCCGTGGAGATCCTCTACAACGCCAGCGGCGGCTCGGTCATCCAGCGCAGCGTCGACCTGCAGCGCTTCCACCGCGACATCCAGGGCTTCGCCCTGCACGCCCTGGCCGCACCCCATGTCAACCTCGAACTCCAGGGGCGTGTCCTGCTCGGCCTGGAGCCGGACACCGAGTTCCTGTAGGCCACACCCACCCCGCGACCGGGAATGTCCCGATCGCTTACACGCCGGTAAGTACCCACTTCAAAGTGGGTACTTGTGGCACCCGAATGACGTCCGTCAACCTACGAGTAGTGAGCGCCGGTCGCAGCGATCGCCCGGGCCTGATCCGCACCCCAGGCGCCCTATCCGTAGCGAAATCATGTGCACTGGAGGATTCCCATGGGCGACAACCGCGCCCCGGTGACCGTCATCGGCCTCGGCCTGATGGGGCAGGCGCTTGCCGCCGCGTTCCTCAAGGCGGGTCACCCCACCACCGTATGGAACCGCTCGGCCGACAAGGCCGACAAGCTCGTCTCGGAGGGCGCCGTCCTCGCCGCCACCCCGGCCGAGGCCGTCGCCGCGAGCGACCTGCTCGTCGTGTGCGTCTCCACCTACGACGTCATGGACAACGTCCTGGACGGCCTCGACGAGGCCCTGAAGGGCAAGGTCCTGGTCAACCTGACCTCCGGCTCCTCGGACCAGGCCCGCTCCGCCGCCGACCGCTTCGGCAAGCTCGGCGTGCAGTACCTCGACGGCGTCATCATGATCACCCCGCCCGGCATCGGCGCCGACACCTCGGTGCTCTTCTACGCCGGTGACGAGGAGGTCTTCAAGACCCACGAGCCCACCCTCAAGCTCCTCGGCGGCGGCACCACCTACCTCGGCGCCGACTACGGCATGCCGGCCCTGTACGACGTCTCGCTGCTCGGCCTGATGTGGGGCACCTTCAACGCCTTCCTCCACGGCGTGGCCGTCGTCGGCACCGCCGACGTCTCCGCCAAGACGTACCTGCCGTGGGCCCACATGTGGCTCGACGCCATCAAGATGTTCACCACCGACTACGCCAACCAGATCGACGCGGGCGACGGCGAGTTCCCCGCCAACGACGCCACCCTCGAGACCCACCTCGAAGCCCTCAAGCACCTCGTCCACGAGAGCGAGGCGCTGGGCGTGGACGTCGAGCTGCCGAAGTACTCGCAGAACCTGATGGAGAAGATCATCTCCCAGGGCCACGCGAAGAACAGCTACGCCGCCATGATCAAGGCGTTCCAGAAGCCGTCCGCATAACCTCCCGGCTTCCCCTCCCCCGGGGCCGGTCCGCGCACCCCCGTCGCGGACCGGCCCCGCTTTGTACATTCACCGGTAGGGCCTGCCCCACCCCCGGCCCGGGGGGCCGTCGGAGTGCCGCCGTACGCCCGCACATGATCGGCTGGGCCGCACAGCAATCGCGCGAACAGGGGCGGACGGGTGAAGGCACGGATCGGATACGCCGCGTGGGTCGTGGGGGTGGCGCAGTTCTTCGCCTTCCACGGGATCGTCCAGTCGGCATGGGCACAGCCCTACAGCTGGGCCCGCAACAACATCAGCGACCTGGGCAACGCCCACTGCGCCCTCCAGCCGGATCCCACCCCGCGCTACATCTGCTCCCCCGAACACGCCCTCATGAACACCTCGTTCATCACCCTGGGCGCCCTCATCGCCGCCGGCGCCCTCCTCACCGGCCCCCTGTGGCGCACGACCGCGACCGCCCGCACCGCCCGCTGCCTCCTGGCCGCCGGCGGCGCCGGCTTCGTCCTGGCCGGCCTGGCCCCCGCCGACGTCAACGAGAACCAGCACGCCCTCGGCGCCCTCCTCGTCATGGGCGCGGGCAACCTCGGCCTCCTCCTGGCCGGATCCGCCCTGTCCGACACCGCCCCCACCCTGCTGCGCCGCACCGCCGGCCTCCTGGGCGCCACGGCACTCGCCGCCTTCGCCCTCTTCCTCTCCGACCACTACCTCGGCCTCGGCATGGGCGGCATGGAACGCCTGGCGGCCTTCCCCCTCCTGTTGTGGACCCTGGCAGCAGGCACGACCGGCCTGCTGCGGCGCCGCCACCACTGAACGAAAAAGCCCGGCTCGGACAAGGTCCGAGCCGGGCTTCAAACGAGCCGCCTTCGGGATTCGAACCCGAGACCTACGCATTACGAGTTGTCCGATCTTGGTCCGGGACCGTCCACGCGTGTCCTCGGGACTTGAATGTGCGCAGGTCAGGCCGTAGGCAAACGCCCAGGGACCTGCTTGGACTGCTCTGGAAAACGCCACGAGTGAGACCGCGACTGAGACCACCGACGTTGCACCAGACTGCCTCCAACTTCCCGGCACAGCGGGCCCATTGTCAGTGCCGGCCTCTATGGTCCTTAGCAGGCCTGCCGAGTGGAGGAGGACCCCATGGCCGAGGAGCCTCACAGGAAGTACGACAACACCACCATTGCCGCGCTCATGACCCTAGCGCGGGGCGGCTGCTACGCCCCCCGCTGCGGAGCACCGACGGTGCGCATCATCGACGGCAAGCCCGTCCTCAACTTGGACATCGCCCACATCCGCGCTCTGAAAGCGGGTGGGAAGCGGTACGACCCCTCGTGGAGCGTGGAAGACAGGAACAGCTTCGCCAACCTGCTTCTGCTGTGCAACGTGCACCATAAGCGAGTAGACGGCGTGGACGGCGAGAAGTACACCGTTGACATTCTTGAGGGATGGAAGCGTGTTCGCGAAGCCGAGGGCCAGGACGCCCTTGCAGGGCTGAGCGGCCTGACCGAGGCCCGACTGGTCGCGATGATCCAAGAAGCGCAGGAACAGTACGTCGATCGGCTTGCTCCGGTACTGGGCACTCTCGCGGACCGGGTGCCGGAGTTGTCGTCCCTCCTCAAGGTCCTCAAGTCGGACCTTGAGCGCATGCAGGGACGTGCGCCTGGTGTTTCAGAGGACACGGCCTGGATGGTTTACGAGGCCAGCCGAAACCTGGCGCATCTGCAGGACAACGCGCCGCTGCTGATGGACGCGGGAGACGACCTCGCGCACCTGCAAGACAACGTCCACTTGCTAGCCTCCGCCACTCGGGCCTTGATGCGCGTGGCAGACCTGCCAGCTTCCCTCAACGACGCAGCCGACAACATCCGGAGTGCTGCGGCCTCCCTCTCGGACGCGAGGAGGTACTGAGGAAGGCAAGAGCCCGCCCCCCAGTGCCATCAGGTCGCGATCAGCCGTCACCCGCTGGGAGCCCCGATGGTTGCGTCAACCGTGGGGGTCTTCCCTGCCCCGGACTCCTGAGGGACGCCTATGCGAAGCTGGACTCAGCTGAGGCATGAGCGAGCCTCGGATCCAGGAAGGGGAGCCCGGTGCAGCAGGCCAGCCCGCGAGGCACGTACCTGCAGATCACAGAGTCCCTCCGTCAGCAGATCAAGGCGGGGAAGATCAGTGAGGTCCTGCCCTCGGAGGCTGAGCTCATGGGCCTCTACGGGGTGGGTCGGTCGACCGTTGGGCGGGCCCTGCGGGCCCTGAAGTCCGAGGGCGTGATCGAATCCGTGCAGGGCGCCGGCTGGTATGTGACGGGCACGGGGGACCGGCGGCCGCTGGTCGACAAGGTGGTGGACCTGCTGCGCGCCGACGGGGTGGCGGTGGGAGACCTCTTTCCCTCGGAGAACGAGCTGTGCCAGCGCTTCGGGGTATCGCGTACAGCTGTGCGGTCCGCCATTGCGCAGCTCGAAGGGCGCGGGCTCATCGAGATGGGTGCAAACCGCCGACGGCAGGTGCGAGCCCTGCCCGACGAACTGAGCACCCCCTAACCTTGGGAACCATGGGTCTTACCGAGCAGGCTCACCGCCTCGCCGAATCGCTCCTGTCCGAGCCGCTTCCGCGGCGCTGGGCACACTCGCAGGGCGTGGCCGAACGGGCCCGTTCACTGGCGGGGGTGCTCGGAGATGACGCCGCCCTCATGGAGGCCGCTGCGATCCTGCACGACATCGGCTACTCGCCGCAGGTCGCCTCCACGGGCTTCCACCCCCTCGACGGAGCCCGCTTCCTCCGAGGCGTCGAAGGCATGGACGAGCGAGTGGTCCGCCTCGTGGCGCACCACTCCTGCGCGCTCTTGGAGGCCGAGGAGCGTGGGCTTCGCGAAGAACTAGAGGCCGAGTTCGAAGTTGAGCGGGCCGACTTGGTCGACGCGCTCCTGTTCTGCGACATGACGACAACGCCGGATGGCACCCCCACCTCGTCCGAGGCGCGCGTCGCCGAGATCGTGGACCGGTATGGGCCGGACACCATCGTCGGGCGGTTCATCCAGCGCGCCGCCCCGGAGATCCATGCAGCGGTTCACCGCGTGGAGGAGCGGTTGACTGCACAGGAATCGGTCGGCTAGCCGATATAGGGGGTCCGTCGCGACTCGTCGAGTCCGTGCGAGATCCGCAACCGCATCGACGGGTGTATGTCGAGCTTGTCGAGGTCCGAAGGGGAAACCCATCGGACCTCCTTCGACTCCGAGCTGGTGCGCAACTCCCCGCCTACCGGGCGGGCATGGAAGCAGATGGAGAACTGCTGCCGGACCTCTCCGTCGTCGTACGCCATGACGTGCTCCGGGTCCGTGTAAAGCCCGACGATGTCCTCGACGACAACGGAGATTCCGGTCTCTTCCTCGACCTCCCGGACGACGGTCTGAGCGATGCTTTCCCCTACATCGTGGCCGCCACCGGGCAGCGCCCAGAGGTTGTTGTCGGTCTTGTGGATGAGCAGGATGTTGCCCTCGCCGTCTCGTACCACGGCGGTCACGGATGGCACCACAGAGTTGGCTCGGGGGGCGTTCGGGTCGCGGAAGTAGTCGATACGGCTCATGCGCTTGCACCTTCGTAGTCTGTGGGTGACGTGATCGTACGAGCGGACTCCCATACCCGCTCGAAGCTCTCGGCGTACGTGTCGAAGAGCTCGCCCCCGGGGACGCGCTGGAGATGAAGAACGGGCGCCATGTAGGCGCCCATCCCGTAGACGTGGCCGTTGGCCAGGAGCTCGTCGTCCGAGCGATAGATCGAGTTGTAAAGCGTCGTTCCGTGGAGCCGGAACTCCACCTTGGGCAGGTGGAAGAGTGGAGCGTAGTTGAGTAACGCGTTCCGGATCTTGGCTGCCATGGCAGACCCTATGCCTTCGTCGTCCCCCCGAACTGCAACGGCTTCACTGTTGGGGTCGCCCATCAGGAAGCGCACGGGAACGCCGGCGGCTGACTTGTCGCGCACCAGTCGGTGGAACCTGGGGTCTTCCGTGAGCCAGAACCCCGAGTACACGAGCACGTCGAAGTGCGTCGTCGCGTCCGCGTAGAGCTTCGTCCATGCTTCCGGCGGGACGACGGAGCGATGCGGATAGATCTTCAAGACCTCCGAGTCGCTGGACTCAGTCACCTCCTCGGACGTCCGTTCGTCCGGCCAGAGGTATGACACATCCCGCCTCACCATGGAGGCCAAGGCGTACTGGAACCGCCGGTAGGGCTTGCGCTTCGGTTCGGAGATCCAGCGCTCCACCGTCTTCGGTGAAACGCCAAGTCGTGCTGCTACCTGCTCGTACGTGAGGCCAGCTGCCACGATCGCCCCACGCAGGCGTTCGTTCGCCATGCGTCCTCCACCCCTGGGACGTCCTGGGGACGACTTCGACTGTAGCGAGTCGTGTGCAAGTCGTACACGTGCGGAGTCAAACGTCCCGCGCGGCGTTGCCATGCTGGTCGTGCTCCTGATCCAGGGCAGCGGGTCCCGCAACAGAAACCAAGGGGTTGACGACGCGGAAGCCGACTGTCATGGTGAGAGACATGTAATACATGCATCGCTTCGGCGGTGTGCGAGACCGCTTGCGCCCGGAGGGCCCGTGAAACGGCGCGAAGGAAGCGACCGTTCCTTGAGAACTCAATAGCGATCATGCGGGGCTGACGCGGAAGCGGCGGTCACGGTAGGTGCCTACGGCGAGGGCCTGGGGGCAAACCACCGCGATGAACGTCCCTTCCCCCTACGCACTTGGCAGGTGCCACCCATTCCGGGTGCGGGAAGTACAGCGGGGCCCCATGCATGTGGCGAGATGAGACAGATCGCCCCCGTGACGACCGGGTGAAGTCGTCCAGCGGCACGCCAAAGGCCCCGAGGGGCCGCCGCCTGCTGGCGTCAGAGCAGTGACGATGACGCACCCGATCCCGGGCTCGGGACCGGCTGGCCACGGCAACGGCCAGTGTCTGGTGAAGCCCCTGCACTCTCTTCCGCAGCGTCGCGCTGCGGCCGGTTGCCTCCTCCGCTCGTCCAGACCGATCGACTTCGGTCGGACGAGCGGGGTTGAGGGAAGCCAGAGTTCCCCCGGTTCACGATGCGGCGCGGCCCCGGTGGTGCAACACCGGGGCCGCTGTCGGGCCGTTCCTGCTGAAGGGAGCACGACCCATGCAGTTCATCTTGCCCGATCAGCCCAGGGTCTTACCGGACCTGGAGCCGACCGACGCGGAGCTCGACGCCATCGAGGCGGAGCTGCCCGTCATCCTCGCCGAGGTCGAGGTACTCGACGCCTCGATCCCGCTGCTCGACCGCCCCGCGGGGCCGCTGGACGTCCGGCGGCTGCGCCGGGCCCGCCGGCGGCTGCTCGACGCGCGAGTGGCGTTGGCCAACCAGGCTGCCGCGGCCATGGAGGTGGGCGCATGACCACTCACCTTCCCGAGACGCCGCCCATTTGGCTGGCCCTGCTGCTGGCCGACCTGCGAGCGTGCCAGGCCCGGCCGGAGCTCGCGGAACAGCGGCACCAGTTCCTCGACCTCGACCCCCACCTCGTGCGGGACGACTACACCCACCCCGCCTCCTCCGAGGTCGGCGTCGGCGGCGGGGAGGTGGAGCCGTGAACGAGGTCTTCACCGCCCTGGCCGCGGTGGTGCCGGTGGCCGGCTGGTCGCTGCACACCGCGATCTTGCACCGCCGGATCGAGCGGGCCCGCCGCGACCCCCTCACCGGACTGCCCGGTCGCGAGGTGTTCCAGCGCATCGCCCTCAAGATGACGCGCCAGCCGGACGCGGTCGTGGTGCTGGTGGACCTGGACCGGTTCAAGGAGCTCAACGACACCTACGGCCACAGCGCCGGGGACTGCGCTCTGGCCACCAGCGCCGCGCGCCTGGCCGGGTGGGCCGACCAGCGCGGGGGGCACGCCGGGCGCTTGGGCGGAGACGAGTTCGCTGCCGTCATCCGCTGCCCCGACGACCTGGTGGCCGCCTTGCGCGGGTTGCACCGGTCGTTGTGCCGGCCGGTCTCTTACTGCGGCTACGCGCTGCAGGTGAGGGCGTCCATCGGTGCGTACTTCGCGGAGGCGCTGCCCGCGGTGCCGCTGGAGCGCGCGCTGCGGCGTGCGGATGAGGCGATGTACGAGGCCAAGCGCGCCGGTGGCGGCTGGCGGATCGCCGAGACCCCCACCCCCGTCATGACGTCCACCAACGGGCGCCGCACCGGCCGCCCGGGTGCTGCTTTCCCGGGAGGTTCCCGATGAGCACGTGGCACATCAACTCCGACCAGCCCAACGGCCAGCTGATCTACACCCGTCAGCCGGAACCGGCGGGCTGGGGCCAGAACGGTCTGGGCACCTACGACTACCTGGCCTTCGATGATGCGACCTTGCGCCGCTTCATCGCCGTGCACGAGGCGGGGCACGCCGTGCTCCACTTCGCCTTCGGCATGCCGGTGGCGGAGATGCAGGTGACCAACCACCTGGGCAAGGAGCCCGGTGACGGGCCTGCGGCCTGGGTCAAGCCGGGAACGGGCAAGTGGACCGTGTCCTACATGGCCTACCTGGCGATGCTGGCGGCCGGGGAGCGGGCCCAGGACCGGTGGATGCGCGAGCAGGGCCTGTGGACCCCGGAGCGTGCCTGGGCTGCCGAACGCGGCGCGGGCAGCGACCGGCAGCAGGCCGCCGAGGCGCTCAAGGAGCACTGCGACCGGGAGCTGCACTACGGCACGTCGTCCGGGCCCACCGGTGTGCAGTATCACCGGGTGCAGGCGGTGGCCGACTCGGCCCTATCCCACCTGTGGGACCGGCTCCTGCCGCTGGCGGCCGCCCTCGACGAGCACGGCCACCTCACCGGCCGGCAGGCCGCCGTCTTCGCCGACATGAGCACGGTCGCTGTCCCCTGCGAGGAATGGGTGGCGGCAGCGTGATGGCCCCGCCGTCTGGGCGGGAGGCGGTGCCGTGACGTACCGGTACCGCACCGTCGACCAGCAGATCGAGGCCCTGGAGCGCCTGCAGCTGGGTCTGACGCGGGTGCTCGTTGCGGTCGCGGTGGTGGCTTTGGCGTTCACGGCGACGAACGTGACGGCATTTGCCAGCGATCACCACATCTCCCCGTGGATCGCCTGGTTGCTCGATCCCATGGTGGCCGTTGCCCTGGGAGCCGTCCTGATCGTTGACGGGCGGCTGATGGAGCACGGGGTCACCCCCTCAGGGTGGGCCTGCGGTCTGCGGTGGTTCGCCGGCGGCGGCACGTGGCTGATGAACTGCTGGTCGTCTCTGTGGCCGGCCGGAAGCGGCTTCGGTGTCCCCCGGCACGTCGACCCCGCGGGACTTGTCCTCCACTCCGTCCCCCCGGTCCTGTTGATCGTTCTCGCCGAAGCCATCACCCATTACCGGCGTGCGATCCTGGCGCGAATCGCCTACCTCCGCGACCAGGTGAACACCGACACCCCCGTGGTGGACGACACCGGCGTCCACCGTCCCGCTCCACCACCGTCCACCTCCGCCGCGCCGCCCGTCCCGGCCCCGGCAAAACAGCTCGCGCTGTACCGGGAACGGCTGGTCATCTGTGGTGGCCGCCAGGTGTATCCCCTCACCGTCCCCCCGCACTCCACCGACGCCCACGGTGAGCCGCCGGAGGCGCCGCGGCTGGACGCGGAAGACGCCCTGCGCGTGATCCGTGCCTGCTGGGAGCGGGGGGAGACGATCGCGGTGGCCGCCAGGAAATCCACCCGGTCCACCTCCTATGTCCACAAGGTCTACAAGCACCTGACCGACACCACGCCGGCATCCGACAACGGCGCTCCTTGCGACCGAGCTGCCGACGAGGTGGCGGTGGCTTGACCTCGTCGCCCCATCACTTCCCCCCGGCTTCGGCGCCCGCTCCACCGAGGAGCGGGCGCCGGGCCGGTTCCGCGCCAGTCGACTCGAAGAGGAGGTCATCGTGACCACCGTCATATGGGCTCAGATCGGAGGGGGATGACATGTACCCCCTGTCGAACTTGCGTCGCTTCGCCTTCCCCATCGCCGGGACCGCCGGCGGCGCCACCGCCGCCCAGTTCGCGCAGGACCTGGCCGACGCCCACGTGCCGTTCTTGACGGCGCTGGCGTGCTGCCTGGCCGTCTTCGCCACCTCCTACACGGCGGTGCGCTGGGTCATCGAGCTGCTGTGCGGCACCACCCACCGCTGTCGCGCGGCCGGTTGCTCCTTCCGTGTCCGGGTGACCGGCACCGACCCGGGCGAGAGCCGTCGGTGGCAGGAGATCGCCGCTGCCCACCCCACCCACGACCGCATGCACCACTGACCGCCGGAGGAACCCGTGACCACGAGTAATCCCGCCGGGGTGGAGGGGGTGTACATGTACGTCCTGACCCTGGCCGGGCCCACCCCGCGGGCCGGGACCGCTACTTGGGCCGGGGTCGTGATGTGGCACGCCGGAGCCACCCGGCTCGGACTCCTGCAGGAGCTCATCAAGCAGGCGGCCCAGCGACACCACGAGTACGCCCAGGCCCCGGTCCTCTTCTTCTCGCTGGAGCCCAACCAGCTCTGAACTCCCGTACGGCGCCCCCGGCATGGCCCTGAGAAAGCTGCCGGGGGCGCCTCTCCCTTGAAAGGAGGCCCCCAGCATGACGGATATCGTCTCCGAACCGACAGTGCCACCGTTGGCCGTTCCCGACCCTGCACCTCCGCCGCCGGAGCCCGACCGCGGCCCGGAGCTGCAGCACACCCCCGGCGGTATCCCCGCCGTCCCCCTTGCGCTGTCCGCGGCCAACAGCACGGTGGCGCTGGTGGGTAGTGCGGCCCTGATCGGTGGGCCGGTGGCCGCGGCCCTCGCCGCGGCCAGCACGGCCGCTGTTGCGGCCGTCGGGGCTACACGAGCAAGCCGTCCGCAGCGCCAGCCGCGTGGGCAGGCGGCCAAGGGCAGCAACGGGTACTCGTCCCGCACAGCACGAGCCGCGACCGCCGGTAGGCGGGGACGGGCGGGAGCAGGGTCTATCCCTGTCCAGCGCCGTGCCCGGTCCGGTGGGGCGCCTGCAGGGGCTGGTTCCGGGCGGCGCCTGGGCGGCCGTTCCGGCCGTGGCCGCTCGGCCGCTCGCTCAGCGCTGGGAGCTACGGGTCTGAGCGGCGCGGTACGGGCTGCGGCCAGCCGCCGCTCGGCCGCCGCGCAAACGGCCGGGACCACACCTGTCGGCCGCGGAAGGAGCGCGGCCCGTCGTGCGTCGACAGGGCGGGGTGTGTCCCTGGTCAAGGGCGGCGGCGGGGCGCGGCCGGGGGCGGCATCGACGCCGCGCTCGGGCGGCCTGGTCGGTGCGCGTTCGGATCGTCGCGCCGGTCGCGCCGGTCGGGTCGGTGGGTTGGGTGGTCGTGTCGGGCAGGTCCGTGCCGCGCGGGCTGCGGCTCGGCGGGCTGCGCCGTCGCGTCGTGAGGCGCGGCGGCAGGGCGCGGCGGCCCGTCGTGCCCGCGGTGATGCGCGCCGTGCTGATGCCGCCCGCCGTACTGCTGCTCGCGCCGCCGCCAAGGGCGCGCCGGGCGGTGCGCTGGCCCGGTTGCGGGCTCGGGCCGGGCGGTTGCGCGACGGGCTGTTGCGGCGGGCGCGTGCGGCGTGGGACCGGCGTACCGAGGGCCAGGTCGCGGCGAAGCAGGCGGCGGTGCGCAAGGCCCCGGCCCGGCGCCGGGCCCGCGCCGCGCTGCGGCGTAGCGCGGCCCGGTTCCACCGGCGTCGGCTGCTGGCCGCGCTGCTGGTCCTGCCCATCGGGCTGCTGAGCCTGTTCACCACCCCGCTGGGCCGGAAGTTCGACCTGCCGTGGCTGATGTACCTGGGCCGCCGCCTGTATCGGCGCCTGGTCGGGGACGCCCGCGCTCAGCGTGAGCAGCGCGATGCCGCGATCCGTAGGGCCCTGGCTGAGGAAGAGGCCGCCATCGACGCCGAGGCGGACGTCGAGGAGATCGGCGACACCGCCGCCCGGCCCGAGCATCCCGTTCCCCGCACCACCACCCCTACCTCCGAGGAGGGTTTTGTGTCCGGGTTCAACTTCGAAGAGCACGCGGCGGAGATGGAGCAGGCCGCCTCCTCCTACGACCCTGACGGCTGCATGGAGATCCTCGCCATGGTCGAGGCCCTCCCGACCGCGCTGCAGTCCCTGGCCAACGTCATGCGCATCCTGGCCGAGCGCTCCGACTCCGAGTTCGCGCTGGAGAAGGAGGTGGCCGACGGGTTCCAGCAGATCTACGAGGCCCTGCTCGCGGCCGTGGCCACCGCCGAGGACCTGGGACCGACGTTCCGCCGGGTCCACGAGCAGGACATCGCCCGCCACGAGGAGCCCCGCAACGGGCCGGAGGCCGAGAAGGGCTGGAACGTCTGACCATGAGTGCCAACACCAGCACCCACACCGCGAAGAGCACGGCGCGGTCGGGGCCGGTGCTGGACTGGGCGGCCGGTCACGGACCCGTGACCGGCGCCCTGTCCGCCACCACCGGCGCCCTGGCCGTGGCCACCACCGGCGCGGCCACCGGCATGCCGCCCGCCTGGGCCCTGGCCGCCGGTGCCGCCGGAGCCATCGGTCACACCGCCGCCGGGCTGCGCGCCCGCGCCCTGGGCCGCACCCTGGCCACCCGCGCCGCCGGCTGGCTGCTCGGCTCCGGGTGGACCGCCTGGGCCATGGCCACCAACCCCCTGTCCTGGGCCGCCCTTGGCTCCCTGGCCACGTTCGGCGTGGCGTTCGGCACCGCCACCCGCACTGCCGGGCTGTGGGAGGAAGCCGTCGAGGAGGAGACACAAGCGGCCGCCGCCCGCCAGCTCGCCGCCGAGCTGTCCGCGGAGCGGCGGGCGATCGCGGTGGAGTGGGCCGAGCGCATCCAGCGCGTGTGCGGCGTCGCCCTGCAGCGCGTGGTGGCGGTCGAGCAGTGGACAACCGGCACCGGCTTCACCATCGACGCCGAACTCCCCGCCGGCGGCACCACCTACGACCGCATCGCCAAGGCAGGCCCCCAGCTGGCCGCGGATGCCCGCCTGCCCCACGGCTGCACCGTGGCCGCCGGTCCCGGCATCGACCAAGGCCGCGTCCTGATCGACGTCACCACCGTCAACGTCCTGATCAAGGAAATGCCCTACCCCGCCGACTACGCCCCCGTCTCCCTCCACACCGGCATCCCCTGGGGCCTGCGCACCAACGCCGAGGAGGCGCGCGTCTTCCTGCGGGAGCAGTGCGCACTCGTGGTCGGCCCGACTGGCTCCGGCAAGACCAACATGGTCCACGTCATCTTGGCCGGCTTCGCCCGCGCCACCGACGTGCTCACCTGGGTCATCGACCTCAACGCCGGATCCGCCGGCCTGCCCTGGGCCCGCCCCGCCATCGGCCCCGACGGCCACCTCAGCTCCGACGTGAAGCCCGGCATCGACTGGCTCGCCTCCACCTTCGAGGAAGCCAAGCTGATGCTGGAAACAGCCCTGGCCGTCGGCCTGGAGCGCAAGGTGGCCTACCAGGACCTGATGGCCGCCCACGACACCGACCTGCTGCCCATCACCCCGCAGATCCCCCAGATCATGCTGGTCATCGACGAGGGCGCGGAGATCCTGGTCAGCACCGACAAACAGATGCGCCAGCTCGCGGCCCTCATCCTCAAAGTCATCCGGCTGCTGCGCGCCATGGGCATCCGCACCGTCCTCACCGCCCTCGGCGCCACCGGATCCGTCCTCGGCAACCTGATGATCCGCCGCGAGGCCAAGACCCGCGTCGCCCTGACCGGCGGCGAAGTCGAAGGCATGGACCTCTCCAAGCTCTTCCCCGGACGCCCCGGCCTGCGCGTCGACCAAGCCCCCTACAAGGGCGCCGGCTTCCTCGGCACCCCCGAATCCCCCGCAGCCCTGTTCAAGGCATGGCGGATCCTGCCCAGCCAGATCCGCGAGATCGTCACCGCCACCTCCACCCGCCACCCCACCCTCGACGCGGTCTCCCGCCGCGCCGCCGGCGACACCTACGCCCAGCGCTGGCACCCCGAGCGCACCGCCTGGATGCGCCAGACCCCGGCCAGCACCACCACCGGCCCGGCCCCGGCCGTACCCACCGCGGGGCCGGACAAGCCGGCACTCAATCTCTCCGCCCACCGCCCGGCCCCGCCCGGCGGACAGGACGCGGACGCGCTGGCCGCGGAGTTCATGCGCCAGATCGACCAGCAGTACGGCACCACCACCGAACCCCACGACACCACCGGCACGGGCAGCGGGCAGGCGGCGGACGAGCAAGCGCACGGCCTGAACCTCTCCGCCTTCCGCGACCGCCAGGCAGCCGACGCCGGACCCGGCTGGCTGCCAGAGGGGATCGAGGCCATCAAGGCGGCCGGACCGAACGGCATGAAGCCCTCCGCCGTCGCCGACCACGTCGGCCGCTCCCGCGAAACCGTGCGCGAAGCCCTCAAGCAGGCCGCCCAACGAGGCCAGTTGATCTACCGCGACAACGGGCCCCGCTCGGTCTACATCCACCCCGACCACGCCTGAGAGCCGTCACTTACTGCTACCGCCTACTGCCTACCGCCAACCCTGGCAGTAGGCACTAACCCTGCCCCTCTACCGCCCAACGGCACTGCCACCTGCCTGTTTGGCACTGGCAGTAGGCAGTAGGCACTAGGCAGTACGACCACTCAACGTAACCGTCGCCACCAGCCCCGGAAGGGCTTCACCATGGCCATCACCGTCTCCGCCGTGGTCCTCCTCGGCCTGCTGACCCTCTTCCTGCTTCGCGCCCGCTACGTCACCCCCGGCGTCGCACTCGTCCTGATCCTCTTCGGCCTCTTCCTCGCCGACACCGGCGCCGCCCGCCCCCTGCGCGCCTTCTGCACCGCCCTCGTCCACGCCACCACCAACATCGCCGCGTAGGACCCCGCCATGAGCAACCACCCGAACCTGCTCACCACCCACCAGCCCCTACCGCCCTGGACCGCCCACCCCACGGCGTACCAGGCACCGCACCCGCCGATGACCGTGCAGCAGCTGCCCCCGGGCGTCCAGGTGGTCACCCTGCCCGACGGCACCCGCACCCTCGCCTACGCCCAACCCCCCACCACCCCGGCACCCCCAGTGGTGCAGCAGCCCATCCCGACATGGGCCAAGACCACCGCCCTCCTCGCGCCGACCGTCGGAGGCGGCATCACCGCCGCCGGCATCGGCCTCTCCTACGTCGCCCCGGGACTCACCGCCATGAGCCACCTCCTGTGGCCCGTCGTCGCCCTCATCGGCATCTGCCCGATCGCCGCCGCGGCCCTCCTGCGCGCCGCCCGCAGCCGCACCGACAACGAGCCGACCACGCCGCCGCACATCACCAACATCACCGCGACCGGCATGTTCGGCCGCGCCAACGGCACCATCAACCACCGCTGAGGAGATCGCATGCCTCGCCGCACCCTGCCCCGGCTGCGCCTCCAGCGCGCCACCTGGCCCCGCCCCGCCCTCATCCTGACCGACACCCCCGCCCGAACTGCCCGGTCTGCGACGGCAACGGCGGCATCGAGCACCCCTACGGGGACTACGACACCGGCGAGTACGCCGGCACCGACTGGGAGCCCTGCACCTGCTGGAACCAAGACCACCGCTGGACCCTGCTCCGGCTGCCGCGCTGCCTCTACCGCCCCGGCACCGGATACAGCGACAAACCCCCCTTCTGATCAGGAACGGAGGCACCCGTGTTCGAGATCCACGTCATCTGTGACCCCGCCGACGCCGACGCCATCGTCAAGGGCCTGTCCGCCTTCGCCACGGGCCCGATGCGTCAGCTGTCGGGCTCCGGCGGGGAGCGGCTGCGGATGTACATCACCGCCGAGCACCGCACCGGCCTCGTGGCCGTCGCGCCCCCCGACCTCGTAGCCGACGCGTACGCCGGCGCGCCGTCCGTCGCCGACGAGGTGAACGCCGTGCTCGACCTGGCCCACTGCCTCTACGACGCGTGGGAGCCCCGCCCCGAACACGTCGCCCGCGAGTACCGCCTGCGCAGGGCTGTCGTCCTCGACCGCATTGCTCTCATCGAAACCGACACACGGCCCGGCGTCGCCCCCGGGCATGCGGCCGACATCGCCGAGGAAGCCGCTATCAGCCTCGCCCTCTACGACGGCAAGGGTGTCCGCGGCGACGGTCCCACCGGCCCCAACGCCCCGGTGTGGGCCGCGAGCGGCTACCGCGGCTATGTCCGCCAGGAGTACGCCGCCTGGATCCGTGAGACCACCGAAGGCCCCGACGCCTAGCCCGAGGAGTTGCGTTGTGCTGACCTTGACCGATCTGTTCTGCGGCGCTGGTGGCTCGTCCACCGGCGCCGTCGCTGTCCCGGGCGTACGCATTCGCATGGCCGCGAATCATGCCCGGCACGCGGTAGAGACCCACCAGGCCAACCACCCCGACGCCGATCACGATTGCGCGGACCTCTCGCAGGTCGACCCGCGCCGTTACCCGGCAACGGACATCCTGTGGGCGTCGCCGGAGTGCACGAACCACTCCATCGCCAAGGGCCGCCGGCGCGGCCACGGCGCCCACACCGACGGGCTGTTCGCCGAGAGCGGCGCGGACGAGGCGGCGATCCGGTCGCGGGCCACGATGCACGACGTGCCGCGGTTCGCCGAGGCCCACCGCTACCGGGCGATCATCGTGGAGAACGTCGTCGACGCCTACTGGTGGGGCCCCGAGCAGGCCCCCGGAGCAGCGTTCCAGGCATGGCTGTCCACGCTGCACGCCTGGGGCTACGAGCACCACATCGTGTGGATGAACTCCATGCGCGCCGCCCGCTTCGGCCCCGCCGCCCCGCAATCGCGGGACCGCATGTACGTGGTGCTGTGGCGCAAGGGCGAGCGCCGCCCCGACTTCGACAAGTGGACCCGGCCCTACGCCGTATGCCCGGCGCACGGCCGGGTCCGGGCGATGCAGGCGTTCAAGCGGGCGGACCGCCGCTGGGGCCGCTACGGCCGGCGCGCCCAGTACCTGTGGCGCTGCCCGCGCACCGAGTGCCGCAACACCGTGATCGAGCCCGAGGTCCGCCCCGCGGCCGAAGCCATCGACTGGTCGCTGCCCGCCCAGCCCATCGGCGCCCGCAAACGGCCCCTCGCCACGGACACGATGCGCCGCATACGGGCCGGATTCACCGCCTTCGCCGAGCCCCTGGCCGTGCCGGTCGAGGGCCGCGACGGCAAACGCGCCGCCCCCGCCTCGCAGCCCCTGCGCACGGTCACCACCCGCAACGAGACCGGCCTGGCCCTGCCGCCGTACATGGTGGAGCTGCGCGGCGGCGGATCCTCCCACCGCGCCGTCACCCGGCCCCTGGCCACCGTCACGGCCGGCGGCAACCACCACGGCATCGTCACCGCCCCCGACCTGGTCGTGCCCTACTACGGCAACGGCACCGCCCGACCCGCCGCCCGTCCGCTGCCCACCATCACCACCGTCGACCGGCACGGCGCCCTCTATGGGGGCGCCGTCACCTCGGTCGAGGAGTGCGGCTTCCGGATGCTCGAACCCCACGAGTACGCCGCCGCCATGGCCTTCCCCGACGGCTACAAGCTCCTCGCCAGCGACAAGCGCACCCGCGTGCTGATGCTCGGCAACGCCGTCACCCCGCCCGTCGCCCGCGATTTGGTCGCCATGGTCACCGAAGCCATCACCGGCCACGACCTCGACCCCACCCCCTAGAAGGAGACCCTCGTGTCCCTGGGAGAGACCCCCGTCACCATCACCGGCAACCTGACCGGTGACCCCGAGCTGAAGTTCACCGACGGCGGCCAGGCCCTGGCGAAGTTCACCGTCGCCGCCACCCCGCGCGTCTTCGATCGCGAGACCAACCAGTGGCGCGATGGCACCGCCACGTTCTTCCGCTGCGCCGCCTGGCGCTCCCTGGCCGAGCACATCGCCGAGAGCCTGGCCAAGGGCTCCCGCGTCGTCCTGACCGGCCGCATCCGCCAGCACAACTGGCAGACCCCCGAGGGCGAGAACCGCTCCATGCTCGCCGTCGAGGTCGACGACATCGGCGCCAGCCTGCGCTTCACCACCGTCGCCATCAACGACAAGCGCACCGGCCCCGCCCCGGCCCCGGCCGGCGACCCCTGGACCACGCCCGCCCCCGCGGCCGGCGACAAGCCCCCGTTCTAGCTCCGCCCGGGGCGACCGCCGCATCTCGCCAAAGAACCCGCGGTCGCCCCGGCCCAACCAGCCCCAACGAGACCTGTTGGAGGTCCCAGCATGACGCATGACGCACGCCCCGCGCTGCTGCGCGCCGCGCTGAACGCGGCCGCCCGCGGCTGGCGCGTCTTCCCGCTCCGCCCCGGCGCCAAGGCCCCCGCCCTGCACGGCGAACGCTCCTGCCCCCGCACCGGCCCCTGCACCACCGGGCACCGCAAGTGGGAGCAGCAGGCCACCACCGACCCCGCGCTCATCCACGCGGCCTGGGGAGGCCGCCCGTTCAACATCGGTATCGCCACCGGCCCCAGCAACCTGGTCGTCGTCGACCTGGACGTCCCCAAGGACAAGGACAAGAAGGACGCGCCTTGCGGCGCGGAGTCCTTCCAGGCGCTCTGCGAGCGCGCCGGCCAGCCGGTGCCGGTCACCTACACGGTGCGCACCCCCAGCGGCGGCCGCCACCTGTACTTCACCGCCCCGTCCGCCACCCGCCTACACAACACCGCCCGCAGCCTCGCCCCACTGGTCGACACCCGCGCCTGGGGCGGATACGTCGTCGCCCCCGGCAGCACCATCGACAACGCCACCTACGAGGTCGCCGACCCCGCCCTGGTCGTGCCGCTGCCCGTGTGGCTGCTGGCGCTGCTGCAGCCCCCGACCCCGGCGCTACCGGTCATCACGCCCGCCAGGAACTCGGCTCGCGTCGCCCAGGTCGCCCTGGAGCGCGAGGCCGCCGCCATCGCCGCCGCCCCGGTCGGGCTGCGCGAGCGAACCCTGTTCGAAGCCGCACGAGCCATGGGCCGCTTCATCGCCTGGGGCGACATCACCCGCAACCAGGTCGAGGAGGCTTTTCAGGGCAGCGGGGAGGCCGCAGGACTCAAGCCCTACGAGTGCCGCTCCACCCTGCGCAGCGCCCTGAACTGGTCCATCCGCACCGCCCGCCCCCGGGAAACGGCATGACCCACCCCCACCCCAACCCTGAAAAGCCCCTCCCTGCATCCCAGCAGTACCGCCAGCGCCTTACACTCGCCGACCCCGACGAGAGCCGCGGCACGAAGGACGACGGCCGTCAGGCCGTCCTTTCAGCCCTTCCCCCGCAGCAGCCCGTGAGTGTCGTGACGGGCGTGATTCCCGGCTTGCAGATCCGCACGAGCCCGCCGGTTGCCGACTGGCTGTGCTCCTGTGGACACCACGAACACGTCCGTGGCCGCGCCGCCGTCATCGAACTGACCACCCGCGTCTGGGTGAGCCACTGTCCCCACCGCGCCACGCCTGCGCAGGAAAGGAGGAACGCCGCATGACCAGCACCAACCCGCCCACGCCCTCTATCGACGGCGCCGCTCTGCTTGACGAGGTCGAGGCGTTCCACCGTCGCTTCAACGTCTTCCCGAGCGAGGCCGCCTACGTCGCCGTCACGCTGTGGGACGCCCACGCCCACCTGATCGACGCGTTCGACGGGACCGCCCGCCTCGCGTTCCTCTCGCCCGAGCCTGGATCGGGCAAGTCCAGGGCGCTGGAGATCGTGGAGACGCTCACGCCCCGCGCGGCCACCACCGTCAACGCCTCCGCCAACGCCCTCTTCCGGCTCGTCGAGGCCGACAGCGGGACGCCGACGCTCCTGTTCGACGAGATCGACACCGTCTTCGGGCCGAAGGCAGGAGGCAACGAAGAAGTCCGCGGGTTCCTGAACTCCGGCTACCGGCGCGGTGCCAAGTCCCTGCGCTGCGTCGGGGACGGCTCGAACCAGAGCACGGAGTGGTTCTCCTCGTTCTGCGCCGTCGCCATGGCCGGACTCGGCTCCCTCCCGGACACCATCCTGACCCGCTCCGTCATCATCAGAATGCGCAAGAAGGCCCCGAACGAGCGGGCCGAACCGTACCGCCGGCGGGTCCACGAGAAGCAGGGCCATGCCCTGCGGGACCGGCTCGCGGAATGGGCCTCGACCGTGCGTGACCAGGTTGCCGAAGCCTGGCCCGAGATGCCCGAGGGCGTCTCCGACCGGCCCGCCGACGTGTGGGAACCGCTCCTCGCGGTCGCCGATGCAGCCGGCGGACACTGGCCCGAGCGCGCCCGCGTCGCCTGCGTCGAGCTCATCAAGGCTGCCCAGGACGGCGACGAAGCGTCCCTTGGGGTCCGCCTGCTGACTGACCTGCGCGACAAGGTGTTCTGCGGCGCCGACCGCATGCCCACCGCCGCGATCCTCGAAGTCCTCGTCGGGCTCGATGACGCCCCCTGGGCCGACCTGAACGACGACGGCAAACCGCTGACCGCCCGCGGTCTGTCCACCCTTCTCAAGCAGTACGTCCGCCCCGACAACACCCCGATCCGACCCCGGGGGATCCGAGTCGGCAACGGCACCCCGAAGGGCTACTACGCGGAAGACCTGGCCGACGCCTGGACCCGGTACTGCCCCCCTCCCCCCGAGAAGTCCGCAACATCCGCAACGTCCGCAACATCGCAGCTCAACGGGGGTGAAACCGTGGCGGAAGGCCCCGTGGAGACCCGCCACACGCACACGGAAACCGGCACACACCAACTGCACATCGTCGGCTGACCCGACCCCGGCCCCAATGTGCCGCCGCGCACCCGCGCGGCGGCACCTATCCGCAACACAAACGGCATCCGCCACAAACGCAAGCCGCTGACCTGCGGTGTTGCGGCGTGGCGGATGTTGCGGATTCCCCAGAGCACGGAAGACCGACCTTCCCATCCGATCTGTAGGGAGGCATCACCGATGACCACCCCGACCGGTCCTGTCGTCCCGCTCCTCTACACGCCCGAGGAAGCTGCCGAAGCCCTGCGGTACGGCCGCTCCACGGTCTACGAGCTGATGGCCGACGGCACCCTGCCCTACGTCAAGCGGGGCAGGTCGCGACGTATCCGCGTCGCCGACCTTGAGAGCTACGTGAACAACCTCGAAGCGCAGGCCAGTTAGCACACGAACGGCGGCCGGAGCGCAGCTCCGGCCGCCGTCGAGGGGAGAGAAGTGCAGTCCCGCAAGCCGAACTTGGAGTCCTCCGTCTACTTCGGCAGTGACGGATGGTGGCACGGCCGCGTCACGATGGGAGTCAAGAACGACGGGAGTCCTGATCGACGCCATCGGCGAGCCAGGAGCGAGACGGAAGTTCTCCGGAAGGTCAGAGCGCTGGAGAAGCTCCGCGACGAGCACCGTGCTCCCGTGGCCGGCCGTCCGCCCACCGTTGCCCAGTGGATGGAGACGTATCTGACCAACATCGCGTCCCTGAAGCTCAGGCCCCGGTCCCTGGATGACTACTGGTCCAAGACCCGCAACGACATCATCCCGAGTGTCGGGCAGCACCGTCTCGACAAACTCGCTCCGGAGCATCTGGAAGCCATGTACGTGGCCATGCTGCGTGAGGGCCACGCCGCGTCCCATGTGCTCAAGGTTCATCGCATCCTGTCGCGAGCCTTGAAGATCGCGCATCGGCGGCGGTTGATCGTTGAGAACGTCGCCACGTTGGTCGACCCTCCGTCGGTGGAAGAGACCGAGACGAACCCGTTCGAGCGGGAAGAGGCCATACGGTTCCTCGAAGCTGCCGCCCGGCGCCCCAACTTCATGCGTTGGGCATTCGGCATTGCGATGGGTCCGCGGCCTGGCGAGACGCTCGGTGCCCGCTGGCCGTATCTCGACCTCGACAACGCCCTGTTCCACCCGGCCTGGCAGCTTCAGCGCCTCACTTGGCGCCACGGGTGCAAGGACCCGCACGCCTGCGGGGCCCGCCTCCACCGCTTCGCCCCATGTCCACCCGGCTGCACTGTCCACCAGGGGTACAAGCGCGGGTGCCCGAAGCCCTGCACGAAGGACTGCACCCGGCACGCGAGCACATGCCCGAAACGGAAGGACGGTGGGCTCGTCTTCACCCGCCCCAAGACCAAGAAGAGCCAGCAACCCATCCCCATCCCACCGCCGTTCATCCCACCCTTGCGCGAGCACAAGGCGTGGCAGGACGAGCAGCGAGCCGCCGCGGGGGATGCCTGGCACGACTTCCAGGTGGTGTTCGCCCGCCCCGACGGTCGGCCCATCGACCCCAGGGAGGACTGGCAGGAGTTCAAGGAGATCATCAAAGAGGCCGGGATCACCGACCGGCGCCTGTACGACGGGAGTCGGCACTCGACCGGCACGTTCCTGAACGAGCTCGGCGTGGACATGCCCACAATCATGGAGATCCTCCGGCACACCCAGATCAGTCAGACCCGGAGGTACGTGAAGGGACGGAACTCTCTGGCCAAGGACGCGATGCAACGGATGGGGAATGCCTTCCTCCCACCGCCCCCCGGCGGAACTGAGACCAGAACTGAGACCACAGAGAGCCGGACCGCTCGCGCCCGGCGTCGACGGCGCATCCGCTGACGAAGAAAGCCCAGGTCAGAAGATCTGACCTGGGCTTTCAAAACGAGCCGCCTTCGGGATTCGAACCCGAGACCTACGCATTACGAGTGCGTTGCTCTGGCCAACTGAGCTAAGGCGGCAATCTGCGGAGCCGAGATCGGCACCAGCAGCGCGCCTAAGTCTACAGGGTCCCGGGGAGTGCTCCGAACACAGTGCTCAGGAGCAGCGGCGGGAGGCGGGGGGCGGGGTGGTGCCGAGGAGGTAGTCGTTGATCGCGCCGTCCACGCAGGAGCTGCCGCGGGTGTACGCCGTGTGGCCGTCGCCCTCGTACGTCAGCAGGCGGCCGGAGGAGAGCTGGCGGGCCAGGGAGCGGGCCCAGGGGTAGGGGGTCGCCGGGTCGCGGGTGGTGCCCACGACGAGGATGGGTGCGGCTCCCTGGGCGGGGATGCGGTGGGGGCCGCCGGTGGCGCGCACGGGCCAGTAGGCGCAGCTCAGGGCCGACCAGGCGAAGCTCTCGCCGAGCACCGGGGAGGCCTTCTCGAAGGCCGGCAGGGCCCGGCGGACGTCCGCGGGGCCGCTGAAGGCGGACGGCAGGTCGAGGCAGTTCACGGCGGCGTTCGCGGGCATCAGGTTGGTGTAGTGCCCCTGCTCGTTGCGCTCGTAGTAGGCGTCGGAGAGCCGCAGCAGCAGGCCGCCGTCGCCGGACTCGGCGTCGTTCAGGGCCCGGCGCAGCAGGGGCCAGGACGCCTCGTCGTACATGGCGGAGATCACACCCGTGGTGGCCAGGCTCTCGGTCAGCGGCCGCGACCGGCCGGTGGCCAGCGGGTGCTGGTCGAGGTGTTTGAAGAAGCCGCGCAGGCGGGCGCTGGCGACGTCGGCGCGGCCGCTGTCGAGCGGGCAGTCGTCGTGCCGGGCGCAGTCCTGGGCGAAGGACGACAGGGCCGTCTGGAAGCCGGCCGTCTGGTCACGGTTGACCTGCCGGGCGGACAGGCTGGGGTCCAGGGCGCCGTCGAGGACGAGGCGGCCCACCCGGGACGGGAAGAGCCCGGCGTAGGTGGCGCCGAGGAAGGTGCCGTAGGAGGCGCCGACGTAGTGCAGCTTGTCGTCGCCCAGCGCCGCCCGGAAGACGTCCATGTCGCGGGCCGCCTCCACGGTGGAGACGTGGCGCAGCAGTTTGCCGGAATGGGCGGCGCACGCCTTGGAGAACTTCTTGTACGCCGCGACCAGCCCGCGGACCTCCCCCTCGTCGTCCGGTGTCGCGTCGACCTGCGCGAAGTCGTCCATCTCCGGGTCGGACAGGCAGGTGACGGGCTGGCTGCCGGCCACGCCGCGCGGGTCCATGGCGACCAGGTCGTAGCGGGCCCGGACCGGTGCCGGGTAGGCGGCGGCCGCGTACGCCTGCAGGAAGTCGATCGCCGAGCCGCCCGGGCCGCCGGGGTTGAGCAGCAGCGACCCCAGGTGCTTGCCGCTCCCGGTCGCCTTCTTGCGGGAGACGGCGAGCCTGATGTCGCCCGCGCCGGGCGAGGCGTAGTCGAGGGGGGCGCGCAGGGTGGCGCACTCGAAGCCGGAGCGCTTGCCGGAGCAGGTGTGCCAGCTCAGGCGCTGCCGGTAGTACGGGCGCAGGGCGCGCGGCACGCCGACGGGCAGCGGGGCCAGCTCCGGCGCCCCGGCCTCGGCCGCCCGCAGCGGTCTGGCCGGCAGCCCGTCCGCCTGCGCAGTGCCCGGCACGGCGGTGGTGATCAGCAGGGCCGCGGTCGCGGCGAGCGTGCCGTAGCTGCGGAACAGGCGGCTGGAGTCCATGGGCTGGTCCCCTCGCTGTGGGAGGCAGGCGGGCAAAAGGCATACGTAAGACCTACGTATGCATACGGAGCGTATCGGCACACTTACCCGACTTGGCCAGCCCCACGGCCCACTAGTCCTCATACGAGTGAGGAATCACCCAACCTGCGGTGTGCCCCGCCCGCCCCGGTGTTACTCCCCCCTTCGCCCCCGGCGCGTCAGCCCGCGCGCAGCGCGACCGTCATCGCCTCCACCGCCAGCAGGGGCGCGACGTTGCGGTCGAGCGCCTCCCGGCACGCCGAGATCGCCTCGATGCGGCGCAGCGTCTGCTCCGGGCGCGACGCGCCGGCCACGCGCTCCAGGCTCTCGCGCACATCGCCGTTGGCCAGCTCCACGCCCGAACGCAGCTGTATCGCCAGCACGTCGCGGTAGAAGCCGGCCAGATCCGTCAGCGCCAGATCGAGGCTGTCGCGCTGCGTACGCGTCGCCCGCCGCTTCTGGCGGTCCTGCAGCTCCTTCATCGCCCCCGCCGTACCGCGGGGCAGCCGGCCACCGGTGCCGGCCGCGGCACCGAGCGCCGCCCGCAGCTCCTCGGTCTCCTTGGCGTCGACCTCCTCCGCCACCTGCTTGGCGTCCTCGGCAGCCGCGTCGATCAGCTCCTGGGCGGCCTTCAGGCAGCCCCCCACGTCCGCCACCCGCAGCGGCACCCGCAGCACGGCCTCCCGGCGGGCCCGCGCCCGCTCGTCCGTCGCCAGCCGGCGCGCCCGGCCGATGTGGCCCTGCGTCGCCCGCGACACCCGCGCGGCCAGCTCCGGCTCCACCCCGTCCCGACGCACCAGTACGTCCGCCACGGCGGCCGTCGGCGGCGTCCGCAGGGTCAACAACCGGCACCGCGAACGGATCGTCGGCAGCACGTCCTCCAGCGACGGCGCGCACAGCAGCCACACCGTCCGCGGAGCCGGCTCCTCCACCGCCTTGAGCAGCACGTTGCCGGCGCCCTCCGTCAACCGGTCCGCGTCCTCCAGGACGATCACCTGCCAGCGACCGCCCGCCGGCGACAGCTGCGCACGCCGCACCAGGTCACGGGTCTCCTTGACGCCGATCGACAGCAGGTCGGTGCGAACGATCTCCACGTCGGCGTGCGTACCGACGAGCGTGGTGTGACAGCCCTCGCAGAAGCCGCACCCCACATCACCCGTGGGAGTGACGCACTGCAGCGCGGCGGCGAAGGCACGGGCGGCCGTGGCCCGGCCGGAACCCGGCGGACCGGTGAACAACCAGGCATGCGTCATCCGGGAGGCGCCCTCGGGCGCACCGCCGGCCGAGACGAGGGCACCGGCGTCGTGCGCGGCAGCGGCGAGCTGCTCGATCACCCGGTCCTGGCCGACCAGGTCCTCCCACACGCTCATGCGCCGCCGCCTCCCTCATGGTTCACTCCACGCCGCCGTCCCATTGTGGGCCACAGGACCGACACCCCGGACGGACCCGTGGGCGGGCAGGCATTCCGCCAGGGCCTGTCCGGCGGACGGGCAGTGCCCCGTAGGGGCGCGGGGAACTGCGCGACAAGCCGCGCCGTGCCCGCAGATGCCCGGGCCCCGGGGTGGCCTGTCGGCTGCGGGCCGTCGCCTGCCGATCGCGCCCACGCGGCGGCAGCCGCAGATCGACAACGTCCCGCGCCCCTGACGGGGCGCTGCACGACCCGCCGGACAGGCCCTAGCCGCGCCGCTTGCCGTCGTTCTCGCCGTCCTCGCCGTCCCGGCGGCCGAGCAGTTCGTCCGCCAGCGTCGGCGCGTCCTCCGCCCACTCCGGACGACGGCGACGCTGCTGCGGCGTCCCGTCCTCGACCCGCGGCAGCTCCCGCGTCGCGTCGACCCCGTCGGCAGCGGGCTCCGGCTCGCGCTCGAACAACCACTGCGGCACCCGGTCCGCCGGGTTCTCGGGCCGGCCCTCCGGCCCCACCGGCTTCGGCAGCACCGCCGTCTCCTCCGCATCGGAGGAGGAGGGCGGAGCCGGCGGCTGCTCGACGCCCCAGGTCACCCGCTGGTTCGGCGGGAGCACCGGCACCGGCGGCAGCAGCGCCGTCTCGTCGTCCGGGTTCGAGCGCGGCACCGGCGGCAGCAGCGCCGTCTCGTCGTCGGGGTTCGAGCGCGGCGCCGGCGGCGGGGCCGGCGTCTCGACCGTCGGCGCGTCCGCGGCGGCGCTCTCCCGCCGCTTGCGCAGGGAGGGGGTCCCGACGACCGGGGCGCGCTCGGCAGCGTTCGCTTCCGCCACCCGAGCCGCTTCCGCGGCTTCCGCGGCCGCCGCGGCCTCCGCCGCGATGCGCGCCCGCTCGGCGCGCAGGAGTGCCTCCTCGGCCTCCCGCTGCTTCTCGCGGCGCCGTTCCTCGGCCTCGGCGCGCTCGCGCGCCTCCTCCTCGGCCCGGCGGCGCAGGCGCTCCTGCTCCTCGGCGCGGGCGCGCTCCTCCGCCTCGCGGCGGCGGCGCTCCTCCTCCGCGGCCTTGGCGGCGGCTTCGGCGGCGGCTGCCGCGGCGGCTTCGGCGGCCTTGCGGGCCTCCTCGGCCTCGCGCCGCTTGCGCTCCTCCTCCTCGGCGCGCAGCTTGGCGAGCTGTTCCTGCCGCTCGCGTTCGAGGCGTTCCTGTTCGGCCTTGCGAGCGGCCTCCTCGGCCCGGCGCCGGGCCTCTTCCTCCGCCTTGCGGCGGGCTTCCTCCTCGGCCGCCTTGCGGGCGGCTTCCTCGGCGGCCTTGCGGGCGGCCTCGCGTTCGGCGATCTCGGCTTCGGACAGCGGCAGCACCTGGCCGAGCCGGTGGCGGACGACGGCCGTGATGGCGTCCGGTTCCTGGGCGGCGTCCACGACGAGGTAGCGCGCCGGGTCGGCGGCGGCCAGGGTGAGGAAGCCGGTGCGTACGCGCTGGTGGAACTCGGCGGGCTCCGACTCCAGCCGGTCCGGGGCCTCGGTGAACCGTTCGCGCGCGGTCTCGGGCGAGACGTCGAGCAGGACGGTCAGGTGCGGGACGAGCCCGTCGGTGGCCCAGCGGGAGATGCGGGCGATCTCGGTGGGCGACAGGTCGCGCCCGGCGCCCTGGTAGGCGACGGAGGAGTCGATGTAGCGGTCGGTGATGACGACGGCGCCGCGGGCGAGCGCGGGCCGGACGACGGAGTCGACGTGTTCGGCGCGGTCGGCCGCGTACAGCAGGGCCTCGGCCCGGTCGGACAGGCCGGCGGAGGAGACGTCGAGGAGGATGGCGCGCAGCCGCTTGCCGATGGGCGTGGCGCCCGGCTCGCGGGTGACGACGACCTCGTGGCCCTTGGCCCGCAGCCATTCGGCGACGGCCTGGACCTGCGTGGACTTCCCGGCGCCGTCGCCGCCTTCGAAGGCGATGAAGAAGCCGGTGGGGGAGGTGCCCTCGCGGGCGTCGCCGCCGCGCACGACGTCCATCAGGTCGCGGTGGAAGGGCACGCCGTGGCGGTCGTCGGTGCGGCCGAGGACGATCGCGCCGACGGGCAGCAGCAGCGCGCCGACGAGCATGAGCGTGAAGGCGGCGCCGCCGTGTGCGAAGACGAAGCTGCCGGACTGCACGCGGTGCGGGCCGATGGCCGCGGCGAGGACGGGGGCGGCGACGGCGCCCAGCGCCACGGTGACGCGGACGACCGCGTGCAGGTGGTCGGTGGTGCCGGCCCGGCGCTCCTCCTCGGTCTCCTGGTCGAGCAGGGTGTGCCCGGTGTTGGCGGCGACGCCGGCGGCCACGCCGGCCAGCGCGACGAGCAGCAGCACGGTGGTGGTGTCGGGCACCAGGCCGGCGGCGAGCAGGGCGGCGCCGGTCAGGGCGAGGGCCAGGGCGAGCAGGCGGCGGCGGGAGAAGCCGGGGAGCACCTTGCGGGCGCCGCGGATGCCGATGACGGGTCCGCCGGCGAGGGCGAGGACGAGCAGCCCGAAGGCGACGGGTCCGCCGCCCAGGTCGACGGCCTGCAGGACGGAGACGGCGACGGCGGCGGCGACCGCGCCGGCGATGGCGGCGCAGGCCAGGACGAGGACGGGGACGGCCCCGGTGCGGCCGCGGTCGGCGGCGCCGTGGGTGTCCTTGGGGCGGCGCAGGCCCTCCAGCGGGGAGCGCGCGTGCGGCGGCTCGGCGCCCTGGGGCGGCTGCGGCAGCTCGAAGCGGTGCAGGATCGCGGCGGAGACGGCGAACAGCGCGGCGGCGAGGTAGGAGCCCAGGGCCGCCTGGTGCATGTGGAACCAGCCGATGCCGGCGCCCAGCAGGTTGCCGACCAGCGTGACGGCCACGAACGCCGCGGCCGCGACGGGCAGGGCGACGTACGCCGTGCGCAGCGACAGGCGCCGCAGTGCGTCCTCGTGGTCGGGCAGCGGCCGGACCGCGGCGCCCTCCGGCGGCGGGGCCGGCAGCAGGGCGGGGACGACGCCGTCCTTGGCGACCGTCCACACGCGCTCGGCGGCGCCGGTGACGAAGGCGGTGACCAGCAGCCAGAGCAGGGCCCGGCTGCCCGTCCAGTCGATCCAGGTGGGGGCCACGGCGAGCAGCGCCAGCCGTACGCCGTCCGCGCCGATCATCGTCCAGCGGCGGTCGAGCCGGCCGGCGGGGGCGAGGAGCGAGGACAGCGAGCCCAGCAGGACCGCGCCGGCGAGCAGGGTGGCGAGCAGGCGTACGCCGATGACCGCGGCGACCGCGAGGGCCGCGCCGCGGTATCCCCCGCCGAAGGACCCCGCCACGACCGCCGCCTGCAGGGCCAGCAGCAGCAGGACGAGGACGGCGAGGCTGTCCCCGACACCGCCGGTGAACTGGGCGTTCCACAGCCGTCGCAAGGGACGGAAGCGCAGCAGGGCGCGGACGGCACGCTCGCGGGAGTCCGCGGCCAGTGCTCCGGAGGTGGGGCTCTCCACTGGTGGCTGCTCGGCTCGCGTCATCCTGCCAGCCTATCCGGAACGCCCGGATAGTGACTGTCAATACGAACGCACAAGCGAACACACGGACGGGTGGATCTTCCGGAGCGAATGCGACAAAGCGCCGCCGTACGACCGGAAGGGGTGGTGGACCGGGTTCCGGTCCACCACCCCTTCCGTCAGCCGAGGCCGTCAGCCGACGCCGTCGGCCGACGCCGTTCGCGGCAGCGTCACTCGGCGGCGTTCGCGGCGGCCGTCTTCTTCGCGGTCGCCTTCTTGGCCGTCGTCTTCTTCGCGGCGGTCGTCTTCTTCGCCGCCGTCTTCTTCGCGGTCGCGGTCTTCGCAGTCGTGGTCTTCTTGGCGGCGGTCTTCTTCGCCGGCGCCTTCTTGGCCGTCTTCTTGGCCGGACCCTTCGCCCGCTTCTCCGCCAGCAGCTCGTAGCCGCGCTCCGGCGTGATCGTCTCGACGTCGTCGTCACGGCGCAGCGTCGCGTTCGTCTCGCCGTCGGTGACGTACGGGCCGAAGCGGCCGTCCTTGACCACGACCGGGCGCTCGCTGACGGGGTCGGTGCCGAGCTCCTTCAGCGGCGGCTTGGCCGCGGCCCGCCCGCGCTGCTTGGGCTGCGCGTAGATGGCGAGGGCCTCCTCCAGGGTGATGGAGAAGATCTGGTCCTCGGTCTCCAGGGAGCGCGAGTCCGTGCCCTTCTTCAGGTACGGACCGTAGCGGCCGTTCTGCGCGGTGATCTCGACGCCTTCGGCGTCCTTGCCCACGACGCGCGGCAGCGACATCAGCTTGAGCGCGTCCTCGAGGGTCACCGTGTCGACGGTCATCGACTTGAAGAGCGAGGCCGTGCGCGGCTTGACCGCGTTCTTGCCCGTCTTCGGGGTGCCCTCGGGGAGGATCTCCGTGACGTACGGACCGTAGCGGCCGTCCTTGGCGACGATCTCGTGGCCGGTGGCGGGGTCGGTGCCCAGCTCGTAGTCGCCGGTCGGGCGGGCCAGCAGCTCCTCGGCGTACTCCACCGTCAGCTCGTCCGGCGCCAGGTCGCCCGGGACGTCGGCGCGCTGGTGGCCCTCGGCGTCCTTCTCGCCGCGCTCGACGTACGGCCCGTAGCGGCCGACGCGCAGCACGATGTCGTTGCCGACGGGGAAGGAGGACACCTCGCGGGCGTCGATGGCGCCCAGGTCGGTGACGAGCTCCTTCAGGCCGCCCAGGTGGTCGCCGTCGCCGTTGCCGGCGTCGGCGGCGCCGCCCTCCGGCCCCTCGCCGAAGTAGAAGCGGCGCAGCCACGGCACGGCCTGGGCCTCGCCGCGGGCGATGCGGTCGAGGTCCTCCTCCATGGAGGCGGTGAAGTCGTAGTCCACCAGCCGGCCGAAGTGCTTCTCCAGCAGGTTGACGACGGCGAAGCTCAGGAAGGACGGCACCAGGGCCGTGCCCTTCTTGAAGACGTAGCCGCGGTCGAGGATCGTGCCGATGATCGACGCGTACGTCGACGGGCGGCCGATCTCCCGCTCCTCCAGCTCCTTGACCAGCGAGGCCTCGGTGTAGCGGGCCGGGGGCTTGGTGGCGTGGCCGTCGGCGGTGATCTCCTCGGCCGTCAGGGCGTCGCCCTCGGTGACCGCCGGCAGCCGGCGCTCGCGGTCGTCGAGCTCGGCGTTCGGGTCGTCGGCGCCCTCGACGTAGGCCTTCATGAAGCCGTGGAAGGTGATCGTCTTGCCGGACGCGCTGAACTCGGCGTCCCGGCCGTCGGCCGCCCGGCCGCCGATCTTCACGGTGACGGAGTTGCCGGTCGCGTCCTTCATCTGGGAGGCGACGGTCCGCTTCCAGATCAGCTCGTAGAGCCGGAACTGGTCGCCGGTCAGACCGGTCTCGGCGGGCGTGCGGAAACGATCACCCGAAGGGCGGATCGCCTCGTGCGCCTCCTGGGCGTTCTTGACCTTCCCGGCGTACGTGCGCGGCTTCTCCGGCAGGTAGTCGGCGCCGTACAGCTGCGTCACCTGCGCCCGGGCGGCGGTGATCGCCGTGTCCGACAGCGTGGTGGAGTCCGTACGCATATAGGTGATGAAGCCGTTCTCGTACAGCTTCTGCGCCACCTGCATGGTCGCCTTCGCACCGAAGCCCAGCTTGCGCGAGGCCTCCTGCTGCAGCGTCGTCGTGCGGAAGGGGGCGTACGGGGAGCGGCGGTACGGCTTGGACTCCACCGAGCGCACCGCGAAGGTGGCGTCGGCCAGGGCCGTGGCCAGCGCACGGGCGTTCGCCTCGTCCAGGTGCAGCACCTGGGCGCTGTCCTTGAGCTGCCCGTTCGCACCGAAGTCACGGCCCTGGGCGACCCGCTTGCCGTCGACGGCGGCCAGGCGCGCGGTGATGCTCGCCGGCTCGGCGGCGTCGCCGGTGCGGCCGGTGCCGAAGGTGCCGGTCAGGTCCCAGTACTCGGCGGAGCGGAACGCGATGCGCTCGCGCTCCCGCTCGACGACGAGGCGGGTCGCCACCGACTGCACGCGGCCCGCCGACAGCCGCGGCATGACCTTCTTCCACAGCACCGGCGAGACCTCGTAGCCGTAGAGGCGGTCGAGGATGCGGCGGGTCTCCTGGGCGTCGACGAGCTTCTTGTTCAGCTCGCGCGGGTTGGCCACGGCGGCCTGGATCGCGTCCTTGGTGATCTCGTGGAAGACCATCCGGCGGACCGGGACCTTGGGCTTGAGCACCTCCTGCAGGTGCCAGGCGATGGCCTCGCCCTCGCGGTCCTCATCGGTGGCGAGGAAGAGCTCGTCGGACTCGGCCAGCAGCCCCTTGAGCTTCTTGACCTGGTCCTTCTTGTCGGCGTTGACGACGTAGATGGGCTGGAAGTCCTTCTCGACGTTCACGCCGAGGCGCGCCCAGGGCTCGCCCTTGTACTTCGCCGGGACCTCGGCGGCCCCGTTCGGCAGGTCACGGATGTGCCCGACGCTCGCCTCGACGACGTATCCGGGGCCGAGGTAGCCCTTGATCGTCTTCGCCTTGGCAGGCGACTCGACGATGACGAGTCGGCGGCCGCCCTGTGCGGTCTCGCTGGTCGGGGACAACTTCGCTCTTCTTCCGGTCGACACTCGGTGTGGGCGTTTCGGTGTGGGCGTTGCGTGACGCTGCGGAGTGTGACGGTACATCCCGCCCCCGTGTCAAACGGAAAAAGCCCGCAACGCCACTCGAACGGTAACCCGACAAGCGTCCTGTCTGCCGCCCGGACCGTCACACCACCGGCCCGGAGGCCCCGCGGTCACATTCGGGCCGGGGTGCCGGGCCCGTCAAGACGGGCGGCGGGGGACGCCCCTCGTCAAACATGACGCGAACCCGCCCCCTCTTTCTTCCCCTCTCGCGCGTCGTCCGGTCCCGTTCCCCCGCCTCACCTGCGGCGATCAGGAATCGGCCGGCGCCAGGAAGCCCTGTTCGACGAGCATCCGGATCGCCTCCGGCGTACGGTCGCGCAGCAGCACCGGGTCCTCGTCCACCAGCTGCGCGATGGCGTCCAGGATCCGGCCGGCGGGCAGTGTGCCGTCGCACACGCCGGCGAAACCGGCACCCACCGTGTCGACCTTGGTGGCGCGCCGCATCCCGCGGTTCTGCCGCAGGACGACGTGCTCGGGGTCCTCCGCGCCCGGCAGCCCCACCTGCTCCTGGACGACCTCGTCGGCCAGCCGGAAGCGGGTGGACAGCAGCGCCGCGTCGTCGTGCGAGCGCAGGAAGTCCTGGCGCTCGAAGTGCGCGCGCACCGTCGGCCCCAGCGGCTGCTCGACCGGGTGCGGCCACTCCTCCGCGATCACCGACGGGCGCTGCGAGCCGGTACGGCGCAACGTGATCCAGCCAAATCCGACGCCCTTGGTGCGCCGCGCCTCGAACTCCGCCAGCCACGCGTCGTAGCGGGCGGCGTACTCCTGCGGGGACGTACGGTGGTCGCCCGCATCCCGCAGCCACAGCTCGGCGTACTGGGCGACGTCCTGGACCTCGCGCTGCACGATCCACGCGTCGCAGCCGCGCGGCACCCAGGAGGACAGGCGCTCGCGCCAGTCCTCGCCCTCCACGTGCTGCCAGTTCGCCAGCAGCTGGCAGTAGCCGCCCTCGTTCAGCCGGTCGGCCGCCTGCTCCACCAGCGTCCGGCACAGGTCGTCGCCGCCCATGCCGCCGTCGCGGTACGTCAGCCGGGCACCCGGGGAGATCACGAACGGCGGGTTGGAGACGATCAGGTCGAAGGTCTCGCCCGCGACCGGCTCGAAGAGCGAGCCCTGCCGCAGATCGGGCTCCGGCGCGCCGGAGAGTGCGAGCGTGAGCCGCGCGAAGTGCAGCGCGCGCGGGTTGAGGTCGGTGGCCGTGACCCGATCGGCGTGCCCGGCCGCGTGCAGCGCCTGGATGCCGGAGCCGGTGCCCAGGTCCAGGGCGCGCCCGACGGGCGTACGGACGGTGATGCCGGCCAGCGTCGTGGACGCGCCGCCCACGCCGAGGACGAGCTCGGACCGCGGCACCCCCGCCGGACCCCCGCTGTCGCCGCCGATGCCGCCGGCCCCGCCGACCGCGCAGCCGAGGTCGGAGACGATCCACCAGTCCTGGCCCTCGGGGCCGCTGTAGGGGCGCACGTCGACGCCGGCGCGCACCCGCTCCGCGTCCGCGGGGTCGGGCAGCAGCCAGCCGTCCGCCAGGCAGTCCTCCAGCGGCAGCGCGGCGGCCGCCCGGGACCGGCCGACGGACTGCTGCAGCAGGAACAGCCGCACGAGCGTCTCGAGCGGTCCGTCGCCGCGCGTGGCGCGCAGGGCGGGCACGGTCTCGCTGCGGGCGAGCGCGGCGTAGGCGGGGGCGCCCAGCAGCTCCAGGAGGCCGTCGGCGGTGAAGGCCGCCCGGAGCAGGGCGTCGCGCAGCCGAGCGGTGCGCGCAGGATCGGCAGTGGGCAGGTGCGTCGTACTCACCGGACCATTGTCACGGTGAGCGGAGCACCGGCGCGCTGCCCCCGCCGATGCTCCTTACCGGGCAGCTGCCGATGCTCCGTACCGGGCAGTTCCTGTTACGCCTTCTGCCCCGGCGTCGTGCTCGCCGCCGGCACCTTGCAGCCCGGCTGCTTGGTCATGGCCTTGCCGACGTCACCGGACTGCAGCTTCTTGAGGGCCTCGTTGCTCTGGCTGCTGAGCTTGAGCATGTCGGACGCGATGCCCTTGAGGCCGTCGCCAAACTTGTTCTTGTCGCCGGTGTCCATCGAATCGACGCGCTTCTTGAGGTTCGCGTAGGCGACCGAGAGGTCGTTGAGCGCCTTGACGGCGTTCTTCTGGTTGGTCTCGCCGTCCTTGACCGGCGGCGCGCCGGCGCGGTCGACGGAGGCGGCGAGCGCCTTGTAGGCGTCGACGTTGGTCTGGAAGGCGGCGGAGTCCGTCTGCTGGACCTTCTTGGAGTCCACCTCGCTCTGCATCGTGGCGATGGAGGCGTTGGCTTCGGTGATCTTCTTCACCTGCGGCTGCATCTGGTCGCAGGCCTTCTTCGCCCAGTCGTCCAGCTTCTTGCCGTTGTCGTCACCGCCGCAGCCCGTCAGCGCCAGGACAAGTGCCGCCCCGCCGGACAGTGCAGCCACAAGCTTCTTGTTCACCGGATTGGTCCCTTCAATGGCTCTCGGCCCCGGAACTTACACGTCCAGGCGGTGGGGGCCGGGAGCCGAGCGCACCGTATGCCCGCATTTCATGCCTTTTGAACCCTGCTGAGCGTGGCATTCACCGCACCCGCACCACGATGCGGCACGGGCACACGGCGCACTCACCGGAACCGGCGTCGGATCCGTCCTTCCCCGCGGCGGTCCGGGTCCCTCAGGACACCACCGCCGGATCGACCGGCTCGGCCGACCGCGCGGCCTCGCCGTCGTCCACGGCGACGCCGCGCCGCTTGGAGAGGTAGACCGCCACCACGATGACGGCAACGGCCAGCAGCGCCACGGTGATTCGCAGCCCCTTGTTGGCATCGGCCCCGTAGGAGAACTTCACGACGGCGGGCGCGATGAGCAGCGCCACCAGGTTCATCACCTTCAGCAGCGGGTTGATGGCGGGGCCCGCGGTGTCCTTGAACGGGTCGCCCACCGTGTCGCCGATCACCGTCGCCGCGTGCGCCTCGCTGCCCTTGCCGCCGTGGTGACCGTCCTCGACCAGCTTCTTGGCGTTGTCCCACGCGCCACCGGAGTTGGCGAGGAAGACCGCCATCAGCGTGCCCGTGCCGATGGCCCCGGCGAGGTACGCGCCGAGCGCGCCGACGCCCAGCGAGAAGCCGACCGCGATCGGCGCCATGACCGCCAGCAACCCCGGAGTGGCCAGCTCGCGCAGGGCGTCCTTGGTGCAGATGTCCACCACGCGCCCGTACTCCGGCTTCTCGCTGAAGTCCATGATCCCGGGGTGCTCGCGGAACTGCCGGCGCACCTCGTAGACCACCGCACCGGCCGACCGCGACACCGCATTGATCGCCAGGCCGGAGAAGAGGAAGACGACGGCCGCACCGAGGACGAGACCCACGAGGTTGTTGGGCTGGGAGATGTCCAGGCGCAGACCCATCGCATCCGCCTTCGCGCCGACGTCCGACACCGCCGTCTTGATCGCGTCGGTGTACGAGCCGAACAGCGCGGCGGCCGCGAGCACGGCCGTGGCGATGGCGATGCCCTTGGTGATGGCCTTGGTCGTGTTGCCCACCGCGTCGAGATCGGTGAGCACCCGGGCGCCGGCGCCCTCGACGTCGCCGGACATCTCGGCAATGCCCTGGGCGTTGTCGGAGACCGGGCCGAAGGTGTCCATCGCGACGATGACCCCGACCGTCGTCAGCAGGCCCGTGCCGGCCAGGGCCACGGCGAACAGCGCCAGCATGATCGACGCACCGCCGAGCAGGAACGCCCCGTACACGCTCAGGGCGATCAGCACCGCCGAGTACACGGCCGACTCCAGCCCCACCGAAATACCCGACAGCACCACGGTCGCCGGACCGGTCAGGGACGACTTGCCGACATCCCGCACGGGCCGCCGGCCGGGCTCGGTGAAGTAGCCGGTGAGCTGCTGGATGAGCGCCGCGAGGACGATGCCGATCGCGACCGCCACCAGCGCGAGCACACGCGGGTCCCCGTCGTGGTCGCGGACGACGGCATCGGTGACACCGGCCAAGTCGGCGTAGCTGGACGGCAGGTAGGCGAAGACCGCGATCGCCACGAGGACGAGCGAGATGACCGCCGAGACGAAGAACCCGCGGTTGATCGCGGTCATGCCACTGCGGTCCTTGCGGCGCGGGGCGACGGCGAAGATCCCGATCATCGCCGTGACCACGCCGATGGCGGGGACGAGCAGGGGGAAGGCCAGGCCCGCGTCGCCGAAGGTCGCCTTGCCGAGGATGAGCGCGGCCACCAGGGTCACGGCGTAGGACTCGAAGAGGTCGGCCGCCATGCCCGCGCAGTCGCCGACGTTGTCGCCCACGTTGTCGGCAATGGTGGCGGCGTTGCGCGGGTCGTCCTCCGGGATGCCCTGCTCCACCTTGCCGACCAGGTCGGCGCCCACGTCCGCGGCCTTGGTGAAGATGCCGCCGCCGACCCGCATGAACATCGCCAGCAGCGCCGCCCCGAAACCGAAGCCCTCCAGGACCTTGGGCGCGTCGGCCGTGTAGACGAGGACAACACAGCAGGCGCCCAGCAGCCCCAGGCCGACGGTGAACATGCCGACGACGCCACCCGTACGGAACGCGATCCGCATGGCGTGGTGGGACACGGCCGTCGGATCCCGCCCGGGCTCGCCCTCGGCCTCGACCTGGCTTGCGGCCTGGCTTGTAGTCGTGCTTGCGGCCTTGGTGCCGGCGCTCGCGGCCTTGGTGCCGGCGCTCGCCTCACGCGCCGCTGCCGCCACCCGCACATTGCTGCGCACCGCGAGCCACATGCCGATATAGCCGGTGGCGGCGGAGAACAATGCGCCGATGAGGAAGAACAGCGAACGACCCATGCGCTGCGACCAGTTGTCGGCCGGCAACAGCATGAGCAGAAAGAACACGAACACGGCGAAGACGCCGAGGGTGCGCAACTGCCGGGCGAGATAGGCGTTCGCGCCTTCCTGCACCGCCGCGGCGATTCTCTTCATGCTGTCGGTGCCCTCACCGGCCGAAAGCACCTGCCGCAGCAGCACCACGGCCACGACGAGCGCCGCAATCGCCACCGCGGCGATCACCATGACCAGGGTGCGGTTGCCGTCGGTCAGCTCGACCGCCAGATTCCGGGTGTGGTCCACCTGTTGAGGGGTAAGAGGCCCCGCCATTCGTCCTCCCTGACGTTTGGCACATGGGCGCACGTAACCGGCCCGCGGCCGTGGAGCAGGGCCGCAGGACAGCCGCTGCGCTCAGGCGTCCTGAGCTCAAGATGGACGGATTGTAGGGAGCATGGCGAGATCAAAACAGAGCGCGGGAAACGGAATGAGTCTGCCGCGGTGAAGATCAGGAAAAGGAGGCGGAGGAGGAAGCGGAGGGAAATGCACAACCGTGAAGATCGGAAATGGGGCCGCGTGCCGGCATCCGCAATCCAGGCCCTCGCCGCGACTGCCGAGTGAAGATCAAAGATATCGGCTGCCGCGGGTGGCGCCCCGGCCGGGCAGGGCGAATACGGCCCCGACCGGGCCCCGCGCTACAGCAGGAAGCGGCCGGAACGCTACGGCGGACTGCCGCACGCCACGGCGAGGCGGTACGGCAATACGGGGTGCGCCCGGGACGGCCGCGCGGCCTGAGGGACTCCCCCGCCGGCACTCCGCACCGGCACCCGACACCGGTATCGGCGCCGCCCGCGCTGCCGGCTACGCCGGAACCGGCGGCGTCGCGGTCGGCCAGCTCATCCGGATCAGCCCGCCGGACTCGCCCGCCGTCACCTCGACGTCGTCGACCAGCCCACTGATCACGGCCAGACCCATGTCGTCCTCGCTCTCGGCGGCCTCGTCGGCAGCCGTGGCGCCGGAGGGCCCGCCGGACGGGGCGGAAACGGAAGACGAAGCGGAGGCCGCCGGGGATGCCGCGGCGGGCTGCCGGCCGACGCCCGCGGTCGATACGACCGCGGTGGGGTGAGGTGCCTCGTCGGCCACCTCGATGGAGAACTTCTTCTCGTCCTCGGTGAGGACGACCTTCACGGGGCTGGAGAGCCCGTGACCGGCGTGCAGACTCACCGCGCGCGAGCATGCCTCGCCCACGGCCAGCCGAACCTCGTCCAGCACGGCCTCGTCGACCCCCGCCCGGCGCGCCACCGCGGCCGCCACGAGCCGAGCCGTGCGGACGTGCTCGGGAAGGGCGCTGAAGAGCAGTTCGACGGTGGCCATGCCATCCCCCTCGGTGGTACGTGCCCTCGTTCCCTCTGCCGGAACAGGGCGGGCTCGCGGAGGGGCCGGAGCCTCGTGGCCACGCCCCCCGGCGCGACTATACGGCGGTGCCCGGGGCGGGCGGACGGCCCTCCCGGCCGGCCGGGGCCGTACCGCCGCCCGGACGTCAGTCGGTCGCCTGAACCGCTTCCTCGACCGACGTGTGGATCGGGAACACCTTGGTCAGACCGGTGATCCGGAAAATCTTCAGGATGCGCTCCTGGTTGCAGACCAGCCGCAGCGAGCCCTCGTGGGCCCGTACGCGCTTGAGCCCGCCGACCAGGACGCCGAGCCCGGTGGAGTCGAGGAAGTCGACGCCCTCCATGTCCACGACGAGGTGGTAGTTGCCGTCGTTGACAAGCTCGACCAGCTGCTCACGCAGCTTGGGCGCGGTGTACACATCAATCTCGCCACCGACCCGGACAACCGTGCGGTTGTCTACGGTCTCGGTCGACAGGGACAGGTCCACGGATCCTCCAGCACCTTGCATCGAGCGGTCGCCCCCCATGGATCGGCAGCCGCGATGGCATTCAATCACTTACCGGCAGGCGCGCACGACGCCTTGACGCCATTGTCCGTCAAGCCAGTGACACACTCGATGTCGATGGCCAACGATCAACTCCCGCCGGAGGCGGGCGTGCACCCCTCTCCCCGAACGATCCTGGACCGGCTCGCCACGGGGCCGGGCAGGGCTGCACGCATCACTCATACGGAGCACTTGCCCCCTCGTCCCGGACGTCATGCTCCCTGGCCCGAGAAGATCCGGCCGGAAGTGATCGAGGCCATCCGCACCACCGGCATCGAGCGCCCCTGGGCACACCAGGCGCTCACCGCCGAGCACGCCCTGCGCGGCGAGTCCGCCGTGGTCGCCACCGGCACCGCCTCGGGCAAGTCCCTCGCCTATCTGGCGCCCGTGCTCAGCACCCTGCTGGACGGCGCGGAGGCCCCCAACGGACGGGGCACCACCGCGCTGTACCTCGCCCCCACCAAGGCGCTCGCCGCCGACCAGCGCCGCGCCGTGCGCGGCCTGGCCGCCCCCTTGGGCAAGAGCGTGCGCCCGGCCGTGTACGACGGCGACACGCCGGTGGAAGAACGCGAATGGGTGCGCCAGTACGCCAATTACGTGCTCACCAACCCGGACATGCTCCACCGCTCCATCCTGCCCGCCCACCCCCGATGGGCCTCCTTCCTGCGCGCCCTGCGCTACGTCGTCATCGACGAGTGCCACACCTACCGCGGCGTCTTCGGCTCCCACGTCGCCCAGGTGCTGCGCCGGCTGCGGCGCCTGTGCGCCCGCTACGGCTCCGAACCCGTCTTCCTCCTCGCCTCCGCCACCGCCTCCGACCCCGCCACCGCCGCCGGTCGGCTCACCGGGCTGCCGGTCGCCCAGATCACCGACGACGCCTCCCCGCGCGGCGAGGTCGTCTTCGCCCTGTGGGAACCCCCGCTCACCGAGCTCCACGGCGAGCGCGGCGCCCCCGTCCGCCGCACCGCCACCGCCGAGACCGCCGACCTGCTCACCGACCTCGCCGTCCAGGGCGTGCGCACCGTCGCCTTCGTCCGCTCCCGACGCGGCGCCGAGCTGGTGTCCCTGATCGCCCAGGAACGCCTGGCCGCCGTCGACCGCTCCCTCCCCTCCCGCGTCGCCGCCTACCGCGGCGGCTACCTCCCCGAAGAACGCCGCGCCATCGAACAGGCCCTGCACACCGGCGAACTCCTGGGCCTGTCCGCCACCTCCGCCCTGGAACTCGGCGTCGACGTCGCCGGCCTGGACGCCGTGCTGCTCTCCGGCTACCCCGGCACCCGCGCCTCCCTGTGGCAGCAGGCCGGCCGCGCCGGCCGCACCGGCCGCGGCGCCCTGGCCGTCCTCGTCGCCCGCGACGACCCCCTGGACACCTACCTCGTCCACCACCCGGAGGCGCTGTTCCGGCAGCCCGTGGAGTCCACCGTCCTCGACCCGGACAACCCCTACGTCCTGGCTCCCCACCTGTGCGCTGCCGCCGAGGAACTCCCCCTCTCCGAAACCGACCTCTCCCTCTTCGGACCCGAGGCCCGGGGCGTCGTCTCCCAGCTGGAGGCCCGCAAACTGCTCCGCCGCCGGGGCGCGGTGTGGCACTGGACCCGCCGCGAGCGCGCCGCCGACCTCACCGACATCCGCGGCGAGGGCGGCCGCCCCGTGCAGGTGGTGGAGGAGGGCACCGGCCGGCTGCTGGGCACCGTCGACCGGTCGGCCTCCCACTCCACCGTCCACGAGGGCGCCGTCCATCTCCATCAGGGCCGCAGCTACCTGGTGCGCCACTTGGACCTGGAGGCGTCCGTCGCCCTGGTCGAGCAGGCCGACCCGCCGTACTCGACCACGGCCCGCGACACCACGGCCATCAGCATCCTGGAAACCACCACCGAGGTGCCCTGGGGCGACGCACGGCTGTGCTTCGGCTCCGTCGAGGTCACCAACCAGGTCGTCTCCTTCCTGCGCCGCCGTCTGATCACCGGCGAGGTCCTGGGCGAGACCAAGCTCGACCTGCCGCCCCGCACCCTGCGCACCCGGGCCGTGTGGTGGACCGTCACCGAGGACCAGCTCGACGCCGCCCGGATCGACCCCGAATCCCTGGGCGGCGCCCTGCACGCCGCCGAACACGCCTCCATCGGCATACTCCCCCTCTTCGCCACGTGCGACCGCTGGGACATCGGAGGCGTCTCCGTGCCCCTCCACCCCGACACGCTCCTGCCCACCGTCTTCGTCTACGACGGCCACCCCGGCGGCGCCGGCTTCGCCGAGCGCGCCTTCCACACCGCCGCCCGATGGCTCGGTGCCACCCGGGAGGCGATCGCCTCCTGTGAGTGCGAGGCGGGCTGCCCGTCCTGCATCCAGTCCCCCAAGTGCGGCAACGGCAACGACCCCCTGGACAAACGCGCGGCCCTGCGCCTGCTCACCCGCCTCCTGAAGGACGCCCCGCCGGCACAGGCCGCCCAGGCGGCCCAGGAAGACGGGGAAGACCGGGAAGTCGGGTGAGACCGGGAAGACGGGTGAGGCGCTGCCGGGTCTACGGCATCACCTCCGTGAGGGCTCCGGGCGCGTAGGCCGCTTCCGGCGGGCCCGCCCGGGCCCGGACCCGCAGGGTCCAGGGGCCGGCCCCTGCCTCGGCCGCCACCTCGGCGACCTCGCCCCTCACCCCGCAGCGCACCACCGCCGCCCCTTGGGCGGCGGCGACCCTGCGGGCCAGCCCGCAGGCCGCGGCCTGCCCCTCAAGGGCGTGGTCGGCGGCAGCCAGCACCGCCAGGTCCGCCGCTCCTCCCGCACGGTGCCGCGCCAGCACCACCTGCCCCATGGCCAGCAGTGCGGCGAACACCGCACAGAACGCCGTCGCGGCCACGGCCACCCATACGGAAGCCAGTCCCCGGTCATCCCACCGTCTCCTCTGCAAGAGCCACCGCCTCCCCGGTCAACCGCACCGCCAGGGGCCCCGGACCGGCCGCCCGGGCCTCGACGCGCACCCGCACCATGTCCCCCTCCCGCATCACAGTGACCCGCGCGTCACGCGGAGCAGCCGACCTGGCCGCCGCGACGACGGCCGGCGGGGGGTCCTGCCGGGCCGCGGCCCGCGCCCCCGCCCGGGCCGCGTCCACGCACTGGATCTGCGCGGACGCGGCCATCAGGCCCCAGATCAGCGCCAGGGCGAAGAACGCCAGCGCGGGCAGCGCGACCGCGGCCTCGGCGGTCACATAGCCGCCGTCAGAACGTCGCATGGAGCGCCTTGACGATCAGCTGCTGCAACGCCCCGCTGACCGCCCCGCTGGTGACCACCTTGTAGAGCACGGCCGCCAACGCGCACGCGGCCAGCGTGCCCACCGCGTACTCCGCCGTCGTCATGCCCGCATCGCGGGCGGCCCGCAGCCGCGACCGGCGTACCGACCACCACGACGTGACCATCGCCGCCACCATCGCCATAACAACCACTCCCCCATCTCTTGGTCGTACATCTCTCGGTCGTGCATCTCTTGGTCGTGCATCTCTTGGTCGTGCGCGTCGCTTCTCGACGCGACGTCAGTTGTCCTTCGGCCGCTGCCGCAGGCCCTCCGGACCTCAGCCGGCCCGTATGAGCCCCTCGGCCAGGCCGATGACCACGGGGACCACACCGACCGTCAGGAACGCCGGCAAGAAGCACAGCCCCAGCGGTGCGGTCGCCTGCACGCCCGCGCGCCGGGCCCGTATGCCGGCGGTCCTGGCCTGTTCGCCGCGCAACCGCGCGGCGAGCCGCGCCATGGGCTCCACCGCCGGGACCCCCGTGGCCTGGGCCCGTTCAAGGCAGCCGGCCAGCGGGGCGGCGCCCGGCAGGGCGGCCAGGCGGCCCCAGGCGACGGCCGGCTCCGCCCCGAGCCGCACCTCGGCAGCCGCCCGGGCCAGCCCGGCGCCCACGGGCCCGCCCAGCGAGGAGCCCACCGCCTCCGCCGCCTCACGGGGCCCGGCCCCCGCCGCCAGACAGGCCGCCAGGAGATCGGCCGCCAAGGGCAGTTGTCGTACGGCCTCCTCGCCCGGTGCCTCCTTGGCAGTGCGCTCGGCTTGCCGGCCGCGGCTCCACAACCCCCAGGCCGCAACAAGACCTGCGCCCGCTCCGGTGAGCCCGGCCACCAGCCAGAGGAGCCCCGTCCCGACGACCGCGATCGCCACGACGGCCCGCCCGTCGGGTGCCGCCACAGCGCGCAGCCCCCGCCCCTGCCCCCGTCGCGCCTTCTCCGCTCCCGGCGGCGGCACCCCCAGTACGGAGGCCAGCCGGCGCCGCCTCGATCTTCCCCGCACGGCTCTGTTGCCGAGGGCGCTCACGCACCCTGCCGCTGCCAGGGCAAGCACCACCGCCCACAGGCTGTGGACAACGTTCGCGCTCACTTCCGCCTCCCGCTCCGTGGTCCCTCCGCCGCCCGGACGATCCGCCGCGTCCAGGCGATCCCCGCGCACTCGAGCAGCCCGCCGAGAGCCAGGCATCCCAGCCCCGCAGGGGTGTGCAGCAGCACTCGCAGCGGATCCGCGCCCAGGGCCGCACCCATTAGCAGGGCCAGCACCGGCAGCAGGGCGAGCATCACCGCCGTGGACCGGGTCCCGGCGAGCTGGGCCCGCAGGTCCTCCCGTTGGTCGCGCTCGGCGCCGAGCGCGGCGGCCACCCGTTCCAGCCCGGCGGCGAGCCCCGCACCCCCGTCGACCGCGACCCGCCAGCACGCGGCGACGCCGTTGAGCCCTTCCGCCCCGGGGCGGCGGCCGGCCTTGCGGAGCGCCTCGGGCACGTCCCCGCCGAACCGCGCGGCCGCCGGCACCGCCGACCAGCCCGGGCCCAGCCCGGCACCGGACCACCCCGCCACCGCCGCACCGGGATGCCGCCCCGCCCGCAGGTCGCCCGCAACGGCACCGCACAGGTCGATCACGGCCGCCTGGCTGCGCTCGCGCTCCCGCTCGCGCCGGACGCCGGCCAGCCGGCGCCGCACAAGGAGCACGGCCGGTAGCGACACCAGCAGGGGCAGCGCCGAACGGCCCAGCGCCGCAAGGGCGCACCCGGCCGGCAGGCACCACAGCTCGGGCCGGCCCCGCACGGCCCGGAGCAGGCACTCGGCGCCCTGCCGGGCCCACCCCGGCAGCAGCGCAACCGGGCGCCCGGCCACCGCACCCCCACCGGCCAGCAGCAGCCGCGCTCTGCGCACCGCCGGCCCCTGCCGGAACCGAAGGCCGGCGACCGCCAGAGCGCACAGCAGCAGAAGAACCAGGCACCCGACGCCCGCCGGGCCGGACCACCGCGTCGTCACGGCGCACCCCCGCCACGCCCGCACAAGACGGCCAGCCGCTCCCAGCCGGCCGCTCTTTCGAAGCCGCGCTCACCCCAGACGGCGGCCGGAACGGTCGTCACCAGCCCGCCGGGGTCGCGGTCGAGGACGTGCACCTCGGCGACCCGGCGCCGTCCACCACGGTCGCGCGCCAGGTGCACGACCACCGACAGCGCAGCGGCGAGCTGGCTGTGCAGCGCCGCACGGTCCAGCCCGGCCGTGGAGCCCAGGGCCTCCAGCCGCGCCGGAACGTCCGAGGCGGCATTCGCGTGGACGGTGCCGCAGCCGCCTTCGTGGCCCGTGTTGAGAGCGGCCAGCAGGTCGGTGACCTCGGCGCCCCGGACCTCGCCCACGACCAGCCGGTCCGGGCGCATGCGCAGCGCCTGACGGACCAGATCCCGCAAGGTCACCAGGCCCGTTCCCTCCTGGTTGGCCGGGCGGGTCTCCAGGCGCACCACATGCGGGTGGTCGGGGCGCAGTTCCGAGGAGTCCTCGGCGAGGACGATCCGCTCCCCCGGCGCCACCAGCCCGAGCAAGGTCGACAGCAGTGTCGTCTTCCCCGAGCCCGTCCCGCCGGAGACGAGGAAGGACAACCGGGCGTCCAGCACGGCCTGCAGAAGCCGGTCGCCACCGGGCGGCAGGGTGCCGGCCCCCACCAGCTCCTCCAGGGTGAAGGCGCGGGGACGCACCACGCGCAGGGAGAGGCAGGGAGAGCCGACGGCGACGGGCGGCAGCACCGCGTGGAGGCGGGTGCCGTCGGGCAGGCGGGCATCGACCCAGGGCCTGGCGTCGTCGAGCCGACGGCCGGCGATGGCGGCCAGACGTTGGGCCAGACCCCGTACGGCGGCCGCGTCGCGGAAGGCCACGTCAGTGAGCTCCAGGCCGGAGCCCCGGTCGACCCAGACGCGGTCGGGCGCGGTGACGAGCACATCGGTCACGTCGGGGGCCGCCAGGAGTGGTTCGAGCGGCCCGCTGCCCACCAGCTCGGAGCGCAACCGGGCGGCGACGCCGAGCACTTCGGCGTCGCCCAGCAGACGTCCTTCCCGGCGCAGTGCCTCGGCGACGCGGGCGGGTGTGGGCTCGGCGCCGCTCTCGGCGAGCCGCAGGCGTACGGCGTCCAGCAGGTCGCGGCTCATGCGGGCGCTCCAGCGCGCTCCGTCAGGGCCTGCGCCCAGAATCCGGCGCTGAAGCGGGCGAGCGGACCCCGGTCGCCTGCGCCCGGCGGCCTGCCGGCGTCCAGCCCTCCGGCCAGACCCGGCTCGGGGGGCAGCTCCCCGGCGAGCGGCAGCCGGAGGATCCGCGCGATCTCCTCGGGCACGAGCCCGGAGCCGAACGGCCCACGGACGACCAGCCGGATGTCGCGCAGCAGCATGCCCAGCATCGAAGCCGTCCGGTGGGCGGCCGCCACGGCCCGCAGCTCCGCCGGCACCACCAGCAGCCCCACGTCGAGCTGCCCGATGGCCTCGGCGGCCGGGGCGTCCAGCCTGCGCGGCAGGTCGACGACCACCACTCCGCCGCGCCGGCGGGCGGCCGCCAGGACCGCGCGCACGGCCTCGGGCGGCACGGCGGTGCACTCGCCGCGGTCCCAGCTCAGGACGCGCAGGGAGTGGAGCCGGGGCAGTGCCTCCTCGAGCGCCCGGCCCGCCACCCGGCCCCGGGAGTCGGCGAATGCGGGCCAGCGCAGACCTTCGGCCCGCTCCCCGCCCAGCAGCACGTCCAGACCCCCGCCGAGCGGGTCGCCGTCGATGAGCATGGTGCGCTGCCCGGTGCGGGCGGCGCCGACGGCAAGAGCACAGGCCAGCGTGCTGGCGCCCGCCCCGCCCCGGCCGCCGATCACGCCGACGGTCAGGGCGGGGCGGCCCACCCCCTCGACGGCGTCGGCGATGCGGTCGACCAGCCACGCCTCGCCGTCGGGCAGCAGCGCCACGTTGCGGGCGCCCAGGTCCACGGCGCGCCGCCAGATCCCGGAGTCGTCCATGTCGTTGCCGACGAGCACCACGCCGTCGCGACGGGCGGCCCCGCCCAGCCGGGCCGCGCAGTCGTCCCCCACGAGGACGAGCGGCGCGGTGTCCCAGCCGCTGCCACGTGCGGGGGTGCCGTGGACGACCTCGGGGACGGCCCCGGCAGCCGCGCAGAGTCTGAGCAGGTCGTCGAGCAGCCCCTCGTCCTCCGTGACGATCAGCGGGCACCGCTGCCTGGCGTCCCCGGCCGGGGCCCAATCGGATGTGCGGGATCCGGTCACGGTCCCTCCCCTCTCACTACGCGCTCTCGCATCCGCGAACGTCGCGGAACTCGCGAGGAATCACCGTGCAACGGGCCGGGAAATCGTGTGGATCTTGGTGAAAAACTGTGGACAACTCAACGGATGTGAATATCCCGCTCACCTATACCGGTGACTTCCAGAGAGCAGCCTGTTGATTACCCTCAGTAACGGGTATCAAGGTCTTGGCTCGCGCGCACACCCGCGCGCTCAGGAGGGGGGAGGGCCCGATGACGACGCCCGAAACGCATCCGGACATGCGACGACCCCCGCCGGGGGGGAGAGCGGGGGTCGTCCCCACGGCCGACTCGGGGGGGGAGGAGTCGGGCCGGGTTAGGCACGGTCGCGAACGATCCGTGACTTCCATGGTGTACCCGAGAGCCTTCTCAGGCAAACCCACACGCCTCAGCTTACGCCGAATGGAGGCCCCCTATGCTCGGCGACGTGGAAAACCACTCCTTGCCCCGGGCAGCCGCCTTCTTTGATCTGGACAAGACGGTCATCGCGAAGTCGAGCACCCTCACCTTCAGCAAGTCCTTCTACCAAGGCGGGCTGATCAACCGGCGGGCCGCGCTGCGCACCGCCTATACCCAGTTCGTCTTCCTCGCCGGCGGCGCCGACCACGACCAGATGGAACGGATGCGCCGGTATCTGTCGACCCTCTGCAAGGGCTGGAATGTCCAGCAGGTCCGGGAGCTCGTCGCCGAGACCCTGCACGAGCTGATCGACCCGATCATTTACGACGAGGCCGCCTCGCTCATCGAGGAACACCACGCCGCGGGCCGCGACGTGGTCATCGTCAGCACCTCGGGCGCGGAGGTCGTGGAGCCCATCGGCGCCCTGCTCGGCGCCGACCGGGTCGTGGCCACCCGCATGGTCGTCGAGGACGGTGCGTTCACCGGCGAGATCGAGTACTACGCGTACGGCCCCACCAAAGCGGAGGCGGTCAGGGAGCTCGCCGAATCCGAGGGATACGACCTCTCGCGGTGCTACGCCTACAGCGATTCGGCGACCGACATTCCGATGCTGGAGGCCGTGGGGCACCCGCACGCCGTCAACCCCGACCGCGCCCTGCGCCGTGAAGCCACCGCCCGCAACTGGCCCGTTCTCACTTTCAACCGTCCGGTGCGCCTGAAGCAGCGGCTTTCGTCCCTGCCGATGCCCTCCCGCCCCGCACTCCTCGCCGCGGCCGGACTGGGCGCCGCCGCGGCCACCGTGGGCCTCGTATGGCTGGCGGGCCGGCGCGGCGCGCCACTGCCTGCATTGCCCGGCTTTGCGGGCAGAAGGAAAAGAACTGCGGGCTCGACTTCCGCTTCCGCCGCGACAGGAGTAAAAAGGACTTAACGGCCCGCGAGACCAGGGACATCCGGGAGGATGCCCTCCACGCACCAAGGCCCCACGGACCGCGCACGGAAGCCGGGCACCCACGCGACGCCGACCCGTCGAATACGGGCCAGCCGCACCAGGCCAAGGGCAAAGCAACCCGGTCTGATGGGCAAATATCGTGCACGCATGGTAACCCGGCCGATGTGCCAGCGGCGGTACCCGAACGGGTGCCGCCGCAACCCATGTCCGGGCCCGTTCAGGCCGCTCCGCGCTGCAACGCCTCGCAGACGGCCGTGCTCTCCCTGACCCCCAGCTCGACCGCACGACCGCAGTGCGCGATCCAGGCCGCGAGCCCCTCGGGCGTCCCGGAGACGTAGCCCTCCAGCGCGGTCAGGTACGCCTCCCGGCCCAGCTCTGCATGGCCCACTTCGGCCGGGCAGATGGACTTCGGGTCCAGGCCGCTGCCGATCAGCACGATCCGCTCGGCGGCCCGCGCCACCAGCCCGTTGCACGAGCGGAAGGGCCGCAGCGCCAGCAGCTCACCGTGCACCACCGCCGCCGTCACCAGCGCCGGCGCCGAGGTACCCGCGATCAGCAGGGCCGCCAACCCGTCCAGCCGCCCCGAGACCTCGTCGGCACTCGGCAGGTCCAGCTCGATCAGGGGCTCGGCGACGGACTCGCCCGCCAGCCGCGGACGCCCCACCGACTCCTCCGGCCGGTCGCCGCCCGCCGCGACCAGGTGCAGCCGCGCGAGAACGCGCAGCGGCGACTGCCGCCAGATGCTGAGCAGTTGCCCCGCCTCGGCGGTCAGGCGCAGCGCCGCCCCCACCGTCCTGGGTTCCCCGTCGCCGCTGAAGTCGGTGCGGCGGCGGACCTCTTCGAGGGCCCAGTCCGCTCCGGACAGCGCGGCCGAACCCCGGGCGCCGCGCAGCGCCGCCTCGGAGGTGATCTCGTTACTGCGGCGGCGCATCACCCGGTGGCCGTACACCCGGTCCACCGCCTTGCGTACGGATTCCACGGCGTCGGCGACGCCCGGGAGCGAGCCCAGGGCGGCGAGCGGATCGGCTGTCGTACTCATGGGTACGACACTACGCACTTCGGCTCTACACCCCTCGAAAGAGTGGTCCTCTTCACTCACGATTCTCACTCAGCGCTCCCCTGCATCTACGCTAGGTGAACATGAAGATCGCTTTCGTGGGGAAGGGCGGCAGCGGCAAGACCACGCTGTCCTCCCTCTTCATCCGTCGCCTCGCCGCCGGCCGTGCGCCCGTCATCGCCGTGGACGCGGACATCAACCAGCACCTGGGCGCGGCGCTCGGACTCGACGAGGACGAGGCCGCCGCGCTGCCCGCGATGGGGGCCCGGCTGCCCCTGATCAAGGACTACCTCCGGGGCGGCAACCCGCGCATCACCTCGGCCGACACCATGATCAAGACGACCCCGCCGGGTCGGGGCTCGCGACTGCTGCGCATCGACGAGGACAATCCCGTCTACGCCGCCTGCGCCCGCACCGTCCCGCTGGACGAAGGGGCCGTGCGCCTGATGGTCACCGGCCCGTTCACCGAGTCCGACCTGGGCGTGGCGTGCTACCACTCCAAGGTGGGGGCGGTCGAACTGTGCCTGAACCACCTCGTGGACGGCCGCGACGAATACCTGGTGGTCGACATGACGGCGGGCAGCGACTCCTTCGCCTCCGGGATGTTCACCCGCTTCGACATGACCTTCCTGGTCGCCGAGCCCACCCGCAAGGGCGTGTCCGTCTACCGCCAGTACAAGGAGTACGCGCGGGACTTCGGTGTCGCCCTGAAGGTCGTCGGCAACAAGGTGCAGGGCCAGGACGACCTCGACTTCCTGCGTGCCGAGGTCGGCGAGGACCTGCTCACCACGTTCGGCCACTCGGACTGGGTGCGGGCGATGGAGAAGGGTCGCCCTCCACGCTTCGAACTCCTCGAGGAGGCCAACCAGCAGGCACTGCACGCCCTCCAGGACGCCGCCGACGCGTCGTACGAGCAGCGCGACTGGCAGCGCTACACCCGCCAGATGGTCCACTTCCACCTCAAGAACGCCGAGAGCTGGGGCAACGCCAGGACGGGCGCGGACCTCGCGGCCCAGGTGGACCCCTCCTTCGTGCTGGACGAGCGGGCCCTGGCCGCACCCCAACCGGCCTGACCGCGCGCACCCGACGGCCCGCCCGGGGCCATTGAGCCGGGGCCGTTGAACCGTGAGCCGTTGAGCCGTTGAACCGCGGCCATCAAGCCGGAGCCATAAAGCCGGCCATAAAGATGCCTATTCACTCGTTCGACGGACGCTCACGGGGTCGAGACCCCAAGCCCTTTACTCTCCATTACCATTCATTTACTCGGAGTTGATGCTCGCTCGCCCGGACCTCCCTGCAGACGGGACCGCCCATGCGCACGCACACCAGCCGGCTACGGGATCTGTCCGCCTCCCTCCCCACCGCACTCGCCGCGCTCACCGTCGCGCTGGGTGCCGTCCTTGCCACCGCGGCTCCCGTCCTGAGTGGCCCTGCTGCCCTGGCAGCAGGCGCCGTCACCGGCGGGCTGCTCGCGCGGAGGGCATGCCAGGCAGCCGGCCTCGGGGTCGTCGCGGTGACGGCCTCGGCCGAACTGGTGCACCACTTCGGCTGGCGGACCACGAGCGCGGTCGTCGCGCTCACCGGCTTGGCGCTGCTCGCGCTGGGTACGGCCGGCACGGCAGCCGCGGTCCGGGCGGTGCACCCGGCGATCGTGCAGGGCATCCTGGCCGGCACCGGCCTCACGGCCGCCCTGGCCACCGTCCTGCCCGCACCCGGGCCGACGGCCGGAGGTCATGGCGGATGGGCACTGCCGGGACTGCCGGACATGCCCGTGCTGACGCTCTTCGCCTCGGTGCTCGCGGCCACGCTCGCCGTCGCCCTCGAAGCTCTGAAGCTCGAAGACCTGGAGCTCGAAGACGTGAAAGCCGCGGCGCCGTCCGCACCCGTCGAAGCACGCCGCTCGGCCGGGGCGGCGGTGCCGTCAGCCCTTCCAACGCGCCACGCCGCCGCGTCCATGTGGCCCAATGCCCTTTCCCTGCACGGCGCCCTGTTCGCCGCGACGGCCGGCTCGGTCCTCCTGTTCGGTGTCGTGCCTGCCCTCGCCGGGGTGGCCTTGAGCGTCGCGCTCGTCTGCCTGCCCCGGCTCGCACGGCGCCTTCGTCCCCACGACCCCGCACCGACCGACGAACCGGCAGGCCCTCCCGTGCACCTCGCCGCCCCTGCCCACGAGCCGGGCCCCGCACCGGCAGCGCAAGGCACCCACCTCGTGCTGGCCTGCGCCGACTCCGGCCCGACGCCCGCCGACGCCACCCCCGACGGCGCCTACTCCCTGTGCAACCTCGGCAATCTCGTGCCGCCGCCCCGCGACGACGGCCGGCTCGACTGGGTCACCGCCGCCCTGCAGTACGCCGTCGAGACCCTGAAGGTCGCCGCCATCACCGTGCGCGGGCACTCCGACTGCGCCGCCATGCGGGCGCTTCTGGACCTGCCGCCCCCGCGTCCGGGCGGCCAGGCGACCGGCTCCCCCGCCGCCCGGGCCCCGCTCACCGCCTGGCTCTCCCACGGCCGCCCGAGCCTGGCCCGGATGCAGCGCATCAGCAGGCGCGGGCGCGGAGACGTGGCCCTCGCCGGCCGCGCCGTGGCGGACGACGTGGAACGGCTGGCCCTCGTGAACGTCATGCAGCAACTGGACCACCTGATGGCTCACGCCTGCGTGGCCCGCCGGGTGGCCGAGGGGTCGCTGTTCCTGCGGGGCAGCTACGTCCACGCCGGGGAGGAGACGATCTACGTCCTGGACCGCCGCTCGCACACGTTCACGGCTTCCCGGGCCTCCCCGTCACCCTGTCTGACCTCGGCCGATCCCCTCGGGCAACAGGTCTAAACCAGTTTTTACCCACAACCCTTGTCAGGGTGCGCCCCGGCCTGATGAGCTAGGGCCCGGGACGCAACGAAGCCCCTGGGAAAGGGAGATGTCGTGAGCAACGAAAGCCTGGCCAACCTCCTCAAAGAGGAGCGCCGCTTCGCGCCGCCTGCCGGCCTGGCCGCCGAGGCCAACGTCACGGCAGCGGCCTACGAACAGGCCAAGGCTGACCGGCTGGGCTTCTGGGCAACCCAGGCGCGCCGCCTGACCTGGGACACCGAGCCGACGCAGACGCTCGACTGGTCGAATCCGCCGTTCGCCAAGTGGTTCGCCGACGGCAAGCTCAACGTGGCGTACAACTGCGTCGACCGCCACGTCGAGAACGGCCTCGGCGACCGCGTCGCCCTGCACTTCGAGGGCGAGCCGGGCGACAGCCGGTCGATCACCTACGCCGAGCTGCAGCGCGAGGTCTCCCGGGCGGCCAACGCCCTGACCGAGCTCGGTGTGCAGGCCGGCGACCGCGTCGCCATCTACCTGCCGATGATCCCCGAGGCCGTGATCGCCATGCTGGCCTGTGCCCGCATCGGTGCGCCCCACTCGGTCGTCTTCGGCGGCTTCTCCGCGGACGCGCTGGCCACCCGCATCAAGGACGCCGACGCCCGCGTCGTCATCACCGCCGACGGCGGCTACCGCCGCGGCAAGCCCTCCCCACTGAAGCCGGCCGTCGACGAGGCCCTCGGCCGCCCCGGCACCGAGAACGTGCGCAGCGTCCTCGTCGTGCGCCGCACCGGCCAGGAGGACGTCGCCTGGACCGAGGGCCGCGACGTGTGGTGGCACGACCTGGTGGGCCGTCAGTCGGACCGGCACACCCCGCAGGCCTTCGACGCCGAGCACCCGCTGTTCATCCTCTACACCTCGGGCACCACGGGGAAGCCGAAGGGCATCCTGCACACCTCCGGCGGCTACCTCACCCAGACGTCGTACACCCACCACGCCGTCTTCGACCTGAAGCCGGAGACGGACGTCTTCTGGTGCACCGCCGACGTCGGCTGGGTCACCGGCCACTCGTACATCGTGTACGGGCCGCTGAGCAACGGCGCCACCGAGGTGCTTTACGAGGGCACCCCGGACACCCCGCACCAGGGCCGCTGGTGGGAGATCGTCCAGAAGTACGGCGTGACGATCCTGTACACCGCGCCGACCGCCATCCGCGCCGCCATGAAGTGGGGCGACGACATCCCGGCCGGCTTCGACCTGTCCAGCCTGCGCATCCTCGGTTCGGTGGGCGAGCCGATCAACCCGGAGGCCTGGGTCTGGTACCGCGAGCACATCGGCGGCGGCCGCACGCCCGTCGTCGACACCTGGTGGCAGACCGAGACCGGCAGCATGATGATCACCCCGCTGCCGGGTGTCACCGAGACCAAGCCCGGCTCGGCCCAGGTGCCGCTGCCCGGCATCGCCGCCACCGTCGTCGACGACGAGGGCCACGAGGTGCCCAACGGCTCCGGCGGCTACCTCGTCCTCACCGAGCCCTGGCCGTCGATGCTGCGCACCATCTGGGGCGACGACAAGCGCTACATCGACACCTACTGGTCCCGCTTCCAGGACCGCTACTTCGCCGGCGACGGCGCGAAGAAGGACGAGGACGGCGACATCTGGCTCCTGGGCCGCGTCGACGACGTCATGCTCGTCTCCGGCCACAACATCTCCACCACCGAGGTCGAGTCGGCCCTGGTCTCCCACCCGAGGGTCGCCGAGGCGGCGGTCGTCGGCGCCACCGACCCGCAGACGACCCAGGCCATCTGCGCGTTCGTCATCCTGCGCAGCACGGCGGCGGGCGACGAGGCCGACGAGGCGGGCCTGGTGGAGGAGCTGCGGGCGCACGTGGGCAAGCAGCTGGGTCCGATCGCCAAGCCGAAGCGGATCCTGCCGGTGGCGGAGCTGCCGAAGACCCGTTCCGGCAAGATCATGCGCCGTCTGCTGCGCGACGTCGCCGAGAACCGTGCCCTGGGCGACGTGACCACGCTGACCGACTCCTCGGTCATGGACCTCATCCAGGCCAAGCTCCCCGCAGCCCCCAGCGAGGACTGACAACCGGCGAGGGCCGGCACCGGCGAGGGTTGTCACCACCAACAACCTCCCTGGTCACAGGCCCACCGGCCATCCCATCGCCACGAAGGGCGCCCGGCTTCCACCGGGCGCCCTTCGCCCGTTCGGGCTACAGTGGTGAGGCGTCGCGTCAATTTCGCGACAAGAATTCAGGGCGCGCCGGGAAGTCTGGTCGGCAACAGCAGCACACGTGCATCCGCACGCGTGTCGCCGACAGCCAGACCCAGGAGGTTTTCCACCGTGGCCGCGCCCAAGACCCGCCGTTCCGTCTTCCTCGGCAGGCTTCCCCTGCCCGAACGGAACTATCTCGCGGACGCGCTGCGGGCCGAGACCGTCGGCGGGGTCCTGCTGCTGGCCGCCGCCGTGGCCGCCCTGATCTGGGCGAACACGCCGCTGCGCGAGGGCTACGAGAGCGTCCGTTCGTTCCACGTCGGGCCCGCCGCACTCGGGCTGGACCTCTCCGTCCAGCACTGGGCGGCCGACGGCCTGCTGGCCGTCTTCTTCTTCGTCGCCGGCATCGAGCTCAAGCGTGAGCTCGTCGCGGGCGAGCTGCGCGAGCCGAAGGCCGCGATCCTTCCCGTGGTCGCCGCGGTCTGCGGCATGGCCGTGCCCGCGCTGATCTATACGGCGGTCGCGGCGAGCGGCGGTGGTTCGCTCGGCGGCTGGGCGGTGCCGACGGCCACCGACATCGCCTTCGCGCTCGCCGTCCTCGCGGTGATCGGCACGTCGCTGCCGTCCGCGCTGCGGGCGTTCCTGCTGACCCTCGCCGTCGTCGACGATCTCTTCGCGATCCTGATCATCGCGGTCTTCTTCACGTCGAAGCTGAACTTCGCCGCTCTCGGCTTCGCCTTCGTGGGCCTGGCGGTCTTCTGGCTGCTGCTGCGCAAGGGCGTGCGCGGCTGGTACGTCTACGTACCGCTGGCGGTCGTCAACTGGGCGCTGATGTACAACAGCGGCGTGCACGCCACCATCGCGGGCGTCGCCATGGGCCTGATGCTGCGCTGCACCCGCCGCGACGGCGAGAAGCAGTCCCCCGGCGAGCACATCGAGCACCTCGTGCGGCCGCTGTCGGCGGGGCTGGCCGTCCCGCTGTTCGCGTTGTTCTCCGCCGGAGTGCGGGTCTCGGGAGGGGCGCTCGCGGACGTCTTCACGCGCCCCGAGACGCTGGGCGTGGTGCTGGGCCTGGTCGTGGGCAAGGCGATCGGCGTCTTCGGTGGCACCTGGGCGGCGGCCCGCTTCACCCGGGCGGAGCTCAACCCCGACCTGAAGTGGCCGGACGTCCTGGCCGTCGCCTCCCTGGCCGGCATCGGCTTCACGGTCTCGCTGCTGATCGGCGAGCTCGCCTTCGGCTACGACGAGGGCCTGGGCGGCGAGGTGAAGGCAGCCGTCCTCATCGGGTCGCTGATCGCGGCCGTCCTGTCGAGCACCCTCCTCAAGCTGCGCGACAACAAGTACAAGAAGCTGTGCGCAGAAGAGGACCGCGACGAGGACGAGGACGGCATCCCCGACATCTACGAACAGGACAACCCCGAGTTCCACTTGCGCATGGCCGCCAGGTACGAGGCGAAGGCAGCCGAACACCGCAGATTGGCGGAAGTCGCCGCAGGACGCACCACCCGGGACGACGGTCCGGCATGATCTGAGAGTCTTTACATTCGCGGAGGCCACCGCCGAACCCGCCCCAATGGGGCGGACGGCGGCGGCCGTGCCGCGAGGACGAAGCCGATGACGATGAGGGAGCAGGCGATGAGCGCAGCCGACGACGGCGCGAACCGCAGCCTCGGCCAGCTGGTGGCGCAGGCCACCACCGAGCTGTCCGCACTGGTGCACGACGAGATCGCGCTGGCCAAGGCGGAACTGCGCCAGGACGCCCGGCGCCTGGGCATCGGCGGCGGCGCCATCGCCGCCGCGGGGGTGCTGGCGCTGTTCTCCCTGCCCGTGCTGAGCTTCGCCGCGGCGTACGGAATCCACAGCACCGGCCTCGGGCTCGCCTGGTCGTTCCTGATCACCGGCGGCGCCTACCTGGTGATCGCGGCGATCCTCGGCCTGCTGGCGATCGCCAAGTTCAAGAAGGTCAAGAAGCCCGAGAAGAGCATCGCCGCGGCGAAGGAGACGGCGGCCGTGCTGGGCACCGTCAAGCCGCACCCCCGGCCCGTGGCCGACACGAGCCGGACGGACGCATCTGTGACACGCTCGTCCGTATGACGGTGCCCGATACCTCCGCAGCGCCCGCATCCCCCGACCCCCAGCGACGTCCGGCGCCCGCATCGCCCGTCCCGGCGGCGTCCTCGCCCGCCGCGGTCGTACGTCCGGAGGGCCCCTGGACCCATCGGGACGTCGCCGCGAACGGGGCGCGGTTCCACATCGCCGAGATGGGCGAGGGGCCGCTGGTGCTGTTCCTGCACGGCTTTCCGCAGTTCTGGTGGACGTGGCGGCATCAGTTGCCGGCGCTGGCGGAGGCGGGCTTCCGGGCCGTGGCGATGGACCTGCGCGGAGTGGGCGGCAGCGACCGTACGCCCCGGGGTTACGACCCGGCGAACCTGGCGCTCGACATCACCGGGGTGGTCCGCTCGCTCGGCGAGCCGGACGCCGCGCTGGTCGGGCACGACCTCGGCGGCTACCTGGCGTGGACGGCCGCGGTGATGCGGCCCAAGCTCGTGCGCAGGCTCGTGGTGTCCTCGATGCCGCATCCGCGCCGGTGGCGTTCGGCGATGCTCTCCGACCCGCGGCAGAGCGCGGCGAGCTCGCACATCTGGGGGTTCCAGCGGCCCTGGCTGCCCGAGCGGCGGCTGCTGGCGGACGACGCCGCGCTGGTGGCACGGCTGATCCGCGAGTGGTCCGGGCCGCGGCTGCCCGACGACGAGACGGTGGAGACGTACCGGCGGGCCATGTCGATCCCCTCCACCGCGCACTGCTCGATCGAGCCGTACCGCTGGATGGTGCGCTCGATGGCGCGGCCGGACGGCGTCCAGTTCAACCGCCGCATGAAGCGGCCAGTGCGGGTGCCGACGCTGCACCTGCACGGATCGCTCGATCCGGTGATGCGGACGCGCAGCGCGGCGGGCTCCGGGGAGTACGTGGAAGCGCCCTACCGCTGGCGGCTCTTCGAGGGGCTGGGGCACTTCCCCCACGAGGAGGATCCGGCGGCCTTCTCGACGGAGCTCGTCAACTGGCTGAAGGACACCGAGCCGGACCGCTAGGGCCTGTCCGGCGGAGCCGTACCGGTGTGAACATCCGTTCATCGAACGGCCATTTGCCTCGCGCATAGGCCAATTGCCGGTCCCGCGGGCGATTACCGACCTCCGGCCCCGGGCAGAGCTTCAGGTATGGGCTGGACGCACGACTACCGTGACGCAACGGACGTGACCGACGTGACGCAGCAGCGCGGCGCCGAGGGCGACACCGCGCTCGCCGTCACGACCGCCCCCGACCGGGCCGCCCTGCGGCCACAGGCGGGGCCGGATCCCCGGATCGGCATTCCGCGCATCATCCGCCGCCGCGCCCGCTGGGTCTCGGCGCGGCTGCGGCACCCCCGCAGCCGCTGAACCGCCCGCCCCTCAGCCGTACGCATCCCCGAGGGCTCCCCTCAAGGGCTCACAGGGCGCAGCTCTGGGTGTTGACCCTGCCGTCGGCCGTGCGGCCGTACACGGCGTCCTGATGGACCTCGTCGGCCGTCAGCGCATAGCCGGTCTCGGCGTTGTCGAGGGACTTCGCGAAGACCACGCCGTAGACCTTGCCGTCCGGCGTGAGCAGCGGGCCACCGGAGTTGCCCTGCCGGACGGTGGCGTACAGCGAGTAGACGTCACGGCGGACGTTGCCGCGGTGGTAGATGTCCGGGCCGTTGGCCTGGACCCGGCTGCGGACCCGCGCGGCCCGCACGTCGTACGCGCCGTTCTCCGGGAAGCCGGCGACGATGGCGCTCCTGCCGGTGTCGGCGTCGGACCCTGCGAACCGCAGCTCCGGCGCGTCCAGCGACGGCACGTCCAGCACCGCGATGTCGCGCTTCCAGTCGTAGAGCACGACCGTCGCGTCGTGCAGCCGGCCCCGGCCGCCGATCTGCACGGTCGGCTCGTCCACGCCGCCGACCACGTGCGCGTTGGTCATCACCCGGTGCGGGGCGAAGACGAAGCCAGTGCCTTCGAGCACCTTGCCGCAGCTGGGGGCGTTGCCGACGACCTTGACGATGCTGCGCTGCGCCTCCACGGCGACCGGGCTGCCGGCCAGCGCGGGGTCGGGCGGCGGCACCGAGGTGATGGGCTCGGCGGAGAACGGCGCGAAGACCTGCGGGAAGCCGTTCTGCGCGAGGGCGCTGCTGAAGTCCGCGAACCATGTGTTGGCCTGCGGCGGCACCACTCGCGCCACCCCGAGGAGCACCTTGGAGCCGCGGACCTCGCGGCCCAGCGTCGGCAGCGTCGTACCGGCGAGGGCCGAGCCGATGAGCCAGGCGACCAGCAGCATCGCGGTGACGTTGACGAGCGCCCCACCGGTCGCGTCCAGGGCGCGCGCCGGTGTCCACGTGATGTGGCGGCGCAGCTTGTTGCCCAGATGCGTGGTGGCGGCCTGGCCGACGGAGGCGCACAGGATGACGACGGCGACGGCGGCGACAGCGGCGATCGTGCCGGGCTGCGCATCGTCCGTGGCACTGTCCCAGATCACCGGCAACGCGTAGACGGCGGCGAGACCGCCGCCGAGGAAGCCGATCACCGAGAGCACGCCGACGACGAAGCCCTGGCGGTAGCCGATGACCGCGAACCACACGGCGGCGACCAGCAGCACGATGTCCAGCACGTTCACCGAAGAATGCCTCGCATTGTCGTCGTCCGGGGGCGGCGCCGGGGTCCACGGCCGGCCGCCGGGGGCCACCGTCTCATGCCGGTCAGGCCCGCGCGTCCAGGGGGACCTCCCGCTCGCGGTCCCACGGCCGCTCCCAGCCGGCGAAGTGCAGGATGCGGTCGATCAGGCCGGCCGTGAAGCCCCACACCAGCGCCGGGCCCACCCGGAACGCCGGGCCGCGGTGACCGCTGGGATGCACCGCCATCGCACGGCGCCCGGGGTCGGTGAGGTCGACCACCGGGACGGTGAAGACGCGGGCGGTCTCCTGCGGCGAGACCGGCGCCACCGGGCTGGGCGTGTGCCACCAGCCCAGGACGGGCGTGACCACGAAGCCGCTCACGGGGATGTACAGCCGCGGCAGCACGCCGAAGAGCTGCACGCCCGAGGGGTCGAGGCCGGTCTCCTCCTGCGCCTCGCGCAGGGCCGCTCGCAGCGGGCCGTCGCCCTCCGGGTCGCCGTCCTCCGGGTCGAGGGCGCCACCGGGGAAGGACGGCTGGCCGGCGTGCGAGCGCAGCGTCCCGGCACGCTCCAGCAGCAGCAGCTCCGGGCCGCGCTCGCCCTCGCCGAACAGGATGAGCACCGCGGACTGCCGGCCCCCCGTCTCCGGTGGCAGGAACCGGCTCAGCTGGTGCGGCTCCACGTGCCGCGCGGCACGCTCCACCGGCTCCAGCCACGTCGGCAGGCCCTCGGCCGTCACCTCGACCCGGCCCTCCCGGCCCCGGGCCACCTCGTGGCCGTACGTCCTCGTCATCGCCTTCCCCCGGTCGTCGTCCTCGGCTGCGGTGCGGTCGTGCGGCATGCGTCCGGTCACGCGGCTCCCAGAGGAGGCGCGGGCCGCCCCGGATAGTCCGGCGGCGGCTTCAGCCGCTGGCCGGGCTGGCCGCCCAGCTCGTACTTGAGCAGCTTGCGGGCCTTCTCCGGATCCGTCTCGCCCTCGCCGAAGGCGGGGCACAGCGGGGCGATGGGGCAGGCACCGCAGGCCGGCTTGCGGGAGTGGCAGACGCGGCGGCCGTGGAATATGACCCGGTGCGAGAGCATCGTCCAGTCGCTCTTCGGGAAGAGCGAGCAGACCTCGGCCTCGACCCTCTCGGGGTCCTCGGCGGCCGTCCACTTCCAGCGCCGCACGAGCCGGCCGAAGTGCGTGTCGACGGTGACGCCGGGCACGCCGAAGGCGTTGCCCAGGACGACGTTGGCGGTCTTGCGGCCGACGCCGGGGAGCGTGACGAGGTCCTCCAGCCGGCCGGGCACCTCGCCTCCGAAGCGGTCCCGCAGGGCGGCGGACAGGCCGATGAGGGACTTCGCCTTGGCCCGGAAGAAACCGGTCGGCCGGATCAGCTGCTCCAGCTTCTCGGGATCGGCCGCGGCCATCTCCTCGGGCGCCGGGTACGCGGCGAACAGGGCGGGCGTCGTCTGGTTGACCCGCAGGTCGGTGGTCTGGGCGGACAGCACCGTGGCGACCAGGAGCTGGAAGGGGTTCTCGAAATCCAGCTCGGGATGGGCGTACGGGTACAGCTCGGCGAGCTCGCGGTTGATCCGGCGGGCGCGCCGGACGAGCGCCGTCCGGGACTCCGACCAGGCGGCGCCGGTCGTGCCGGCCGGCTTCTTCGCCGCCGTCTCCTTGGTCGCCGTCTTCTCGGTTGCCGTCTTCTGCGCTGCCGTCTTCTCGGCCGCCTTTTTGGTCACCGTCTTCTTTGCTGCTGCCTTCTTGGCTGCGGTCGCCTTCTTGGCTGCCGCCTTCTTGGTCGGCGGCTTCTCCGCCGGCGGCTCCGCGGCCGCCTTCGCCGCGCCTCTGGGTTCCGCGGCGGCGGACCGGCCCGCCACGGCCGCGTCCTGCGATTCGTACGGTTTTGCGGTTTTCGCCTTCTTCGCGCCGGGGCGTTCGCCCACAGCGGAATCACGGGCCGCGCTCACCCTTCAGGCCCCCTTGCCCTGTGCTCTCACCGGCGTATTGGACACCCGGCCAGACTAGAGCCCACCACCGACATCCGCCCCGGCCGCAGAAAAACCACAGCCCAATCGGACCCCTGCCGTAGGGGTTCCGGCGACGATGCGCCACACTTGTGTTTGATCACACAGTTTTACCGACGGGCATCATGGGGACCACGGTCCTCTGTGCATGTCGACAAGGAGAGAACTCGTGGACGACGTTCTGCGGCGCGCCCCGCTCTTCGCGGCGCTCGATGACGAGCAGGCCGCCGAGCTGCGCGCCTCGATGGGCGAGGTCACGCTCGCGAGGGGCGACGCCCTGTTCCACGAAGGCGACCCGGGCGACCGCCTCTACGTGGTGACCGAGGGCAAGGTGAAGCTCCACCGGACCTCCCCCGACGGCCGCGAGAACATGCTGGCGGTCCTGGGCCCCGGCGAGCTGATCGGCGAGCTGTCCCTCTTCGACCCCGGTCCGCGCACCGCCACCGCCACCGCGCTCACCGAGGTCAAGCTGCTCGGCCTCGGCCACGGCGACCTGCAGCCCTGGCTCAATGCGCGCCCCGAGGTGGCCACCGCCCTGCTGCGCGCCGTCGCCCGCCGCCTGCGCCGCACCAACGACTCGATGTCGGACCTCGTCTTCTCGGACGTTCCCGGCCGTGTCGCCAAGGCCCTGCTGGACCTCTCCCGCCGCTTCGGCGTGCAGTCCGAGGAGGGCATCCACGTCGTGCACGACCTCACCCAGGAGGAGCTCGCCCAGCTCGTCGGCGCCTCCCGGGAGACGGTCAACAAGGCCCTCGCGGACTTCGCCGGCCGCGGCTGGCTCCGCCTGGAGGCCCGCGCCGTGATCCTCCTGGACGTCGAGCGGCTGGCCAAGCGCTCCCGCTGACACCGGCCCGGGGCTCCGCGGCGCATCAACGGCGCCGCGGGGCCCTTCGGCGTACCCGGGGGCCTGCGGGGCCTGCGGGGCCTCAGATGAGCCCGTGCTCCTCCAGGTAGTCCAGCTGCGCCCGCACCGAGAGCTCGGCCGCCGGCCACAGGGCGCGGTCGACGTCCGCGTAGACCGCGGCGACGACCTCGGGTGCCGTGCGGTGGCCGTTCTCCACGGCCGTCTCCACCTGGGCCAGGCGCTTGGCCCGGTGCGCGAGGTAGTACTCGACGGCGCCGCGCGCGTCGTCCAGTACCGGACCGTGGCCCGGCAGCACCGTCGTCACGCCCTCCTCGACCGCCAGCAGGCGCAGCCGGCGCAGTGTGTCGAGGTAGTCGCCGAGCCGGCCGTCGGGGTGGGCGACGATCGTCGTGCCCCGGCCCAGAATCGTGTCGCCCGTCAGCACGGCGCCGTCGGCGGGCAGGTGGAAGCACAGGGAGTCCGCCGTGTGGCCGGGCGTGGAGACCACGTGCAGTTCGAGGCCGCCCGTGGTGATCACGTCGCCCACGCCCAGGCCCTCGCCGCCCAGCCGCAGCCCCGGGTCCAGCGCCCGGACGTGCGTGCCCGTCAGCTCGGCGAAGCGGGCCGCGCCGCCGGAGTGGTCGGCGTGCCCGTGCGTGAGCAGGGTCAGGGCCACCCGCTTGCCCGCGGCCTCGGCGGTGGCGACGACGGTGCGCAGGTGCGCTTCGTCGTCCGGCCCGGGGTCGACGACGACGGCGAGGTCGGAGTCCGGTTCGGCGAGGATCCAGGTGTTGGTGCCGTCCAGCGTCATCGCGGACGGGTTCGGCGCGAGGACACAGGTCGCCCGGTCGGTCGCGGGGCCGCCGATGGCGCCCGTGCGCGGCTGTCCCGGCAGGTCGGTGGCGTGCGTCATGCGTCGGCTCCCGCAGGTCCTCGGTCGGTCGGCCCGGCGATCCGGACGACGTCGATGTGCTTGGTGAACTCGTCGTGCCCGGGCCAGCTCAGCACGATCTCTTCCCCCTCCAGCCGCGCCTGTGCCAGGACGGGCGTGAGATCCCGGTCACCCGAGGCCGCCAGAACCTCGGCCGGGGTCGCGTACGGCAGCAGGGAGCGCAGCGTGGAGATGGTGGGCGGCATCATCAGCAGCTCGCCCCGGTCGTAGCCGGCGGCCGCGGCCGCCGGGGCCGTCCACACCACGTGGTCGGCCTCCGTGGAGGCGTTGCGGGTGCGCTGGCCCTCCGGGAGGGCGGCCACGAAGAACCAGGTGTCGTAGCGGCGCGGCTCGAACTCGGGCGTGATCCAGCGCGCCCAGGCGCCCAGGAGGTCGCTGCGCAGCAGCAGGCCGCGCCGCTCCAGGAAGTCCGCGAAGGCCAGCTCCCGGCTGACCAGGGCCGCGCGGTCGGCCTCCCACTCCTCGGCCGTCGTGTCCGCGACGACCGTGTCCGGGGCGGGGCCGGCCAGCAGGACGCCCGCCTCCTCGAAGGTCTCCCGGACGGCGGCGCACACGATGGCCTGTGCGCCGGCACTGTCGGTACCGAGCCGGCGTGCCCACTCCTCGGGCGCCGGCCCGGCCCAGGGCACGTCCCGCTCGTCGCGCGGGTCGACGGAGCCGCCCGGATACGCGTACGCGCCTCCGGCGAAGGCCATGGAGGCGCGTCTGCGCAGCATGTGAACGGCGAGCCCGTCGGTCGCCGCGCGCAGCAGCAGGACGGTCGCGGCACGGCGCGGTGCCACGGGCCGCAGCTCGCCGGCGGCGAGCGCTCTGATCCGGTCCGGCCACTCCGGCGGGTACCACTGGCCGTTCGAAGTCGACATGACCGGATGCTATGCGCTCACGTGCGGATGTTCGAGAGCACGGGTCGGCAGCGGGCCCGAGGCGCACACCGCTGACCCGGGAGGCCGGGATCAGTCCCGGACCTCCACCTGGATCTCGACCTCGACCGGGGCGTCCAGCGGCAGCACGGCCACGCCCACGGCGGAGCGCGCGTGCACGCCCTTGTCGCCCAGGACCTCGCCGAGCAGCTCGCTCGCACCGTTGATGACACCGGGCTGACCGGTGAAGTCCGGGGCGGAGGCCACAAAGCCCACGACCTTGACCACGCGGACGATCCTGTCCAGGTCGCCGATGACCGACTTCACGGCGGCCAGGGCGTTCAGCGCACAGGTGGCGGCCAGCTCCTTGGCCTGCTCGGGGCTCACCTCGGCACCGACCTTGCCGGTCACCGGGATGGCGCCCTCGACCATGGGCAGCTGGCCCGCGGTGAAGACGTACGCGCCGGAGCGCACGGCCGGCTGGTACGCCGCGAGCGGCGGGACCACGGCCGGCAGGTTCAGGCCGAGCTCGGCGAGCCGCGCCTCGACGGCACCCGCTGCCGCGGTCACTGCTTCTCCCGCTTGAGGTAGGCCACCAGCTGCTCGGGGTTGTTCGGCCCGGGCACGACCTGGACGAGCTCCCAGCCGTCCTCGCCCCAGGTGTCCAGAATCTGCTTGGTCGCGTGGACGAGCAGCGGCACCGTCGCGTATTCCCACTTGGTCATGGCCTGACTGTAATGCCTCGCACCGACGGCCTCGTGCGTAGCCCGCCCGGCGACTGGTTAGGCTCCGCTTCATGAGCAGGCTCCATGTCGTCAGCGGCAAGGGCGGTACCGGCAAGACGACGGTCGCCGCGGCCCTCGCACTGGCCCTCGCGGCCGAAGGAAAGCGCGCACTGCTGGTCGAGGTCGAAGGCCGGCAGGGCATCGCGCAGCTCTTCGAGACGGAGGCGCTGCCCTACGAGGAACGGAAGATCGCCGTCGCGCCGGGCGGTGGCGAGGTGTACGCGCTCGCCATCGACGCCGAACGGGCCCTCCTGGACTACCTCCACATGTTCTACAAGCTGGGCACCGCCGGACGGGCGCTGAGAAAGATCGGCGCAATCGACTTCGCGACGACCATCGCGCCCGGACTGCGGGACGTCCTGCTGACCGGCAAGGCGTGCGAGGCGGTGCGCAGGAAGGACCGCACCGGACGCTTCGCCTACGACTACGTGGTCATGGACGCGCCCCCCACCGGTCGCGTCACCCGCTTCCTCAACGTCAACGACGAGGTGGCCGGGCTGGCCCGGATCGGGCCGATCCACAACCAGGCGCAGGCCGTCATGCGCGTCCTCAAGTCGCCGGAGACCGCGGTGCACTTCGTGACGCTGCTGGAGGAGATGCCCGTCCAGGAGACCCGGGACGGCGTCGCCGAGCTGCGGGCGGCCGGGCTTCCGGTGGGCGGTGTCGTCGTCAACATGGTGCGGCCGCAGGTCCTCGACGAGGACGCCGTGGACGCCGCCGCGCACACCCGGCGCCCGGACGTGGCCCGCGCCCTGGAGTACGCCCTGGAGCGCACCGGCTCCGGCGGCGCACGGCGCACGGGCCGCGCCGAGCCGCTCGTCGAACCCTTGCTGCAGGAAGCGCGCGAGCACACGGAGCGCCTCGCGCTCGAGCGCCGGGTCCGCGCCGACGTCGCCGGCCTGGGCCTGCCCACGTACGAACTGCCACTGCAGGGCGACGGAATGGACCTGGCCGGTCTGTACCGCATGGCCCGCACCCTGCGCCGGCAGTGGACACAGGCACAGGCCACCCCGCAGGCACAGGCCACCCCGCAGGCGCAGACCGCAACCTCGCAGGCGCAGGCAGCCGCGCAGGCACAGCAGCCGCCTCCCGTGCAGCAGGACCGGCAGCACGTGGACGGTACGCCCGGGAGCGGCACGCCCGGCCCCGACGCGGGCGGCGCACACGGCGCACGTACGGGCGCGGCAGCCGCCCACGACCCCACGACCGACACCCACGGCAGCACCACCAAGGAGTGAGCGGGTGAGCCTCGACCCGGCGGCGGAGCCGCTCGGCATAGATCCGATCCTGGACGACAGGCGCACCCGCATCGTGGTGTGCTGCGGCTCCGGCGGCGTGGGCAAGACCACCACCGCGGCCGCCCTGGGCCTGCGCGCCGCCGAACGCGGCCGCAAGGTCGTCGTCCTGACCATCGACCCGGCCCGTCGGCTCGCCCAGTCCATGGGCATCGACGAGCTGGACAACATACCGCGCCGCGTCCCCGGCATCGACGACTCCGCCGGCGGCGAGCTGCACGCCATGATGCTCGACATGAAGCGCACCTTCGACGAGATCGTCGAAGCGCACGCCGACAAGGAACGCGCACGGGCCATCCTGGACAACCCCTTCTACCAGTCCTTGTCGGCCGGTTTCGCGGGCACGCAGGAGTACATGGCCATGGAGAAGCTCGGCCAGCTGCGCGCCCGCGACGAGTGGGACCTCATCGTCGTCGACACCCCGCCGAGCCGGTCGGCGCTGGACTTCCTGGACGCGCCCAGCCGCCTGGGGTCGTTCCTGGACGGCAAGCTCATCAAGCTGCTGATGGCGCCCGCGCGGGTCGGCGGGCGGGCCGGGATGAAGTTCCTGGGCGTCGGCATGTCGGTGATGAGCGGGCCCCTGAACAAACTGATGGGCACCCAACTGCTGCAGGACGTACAGACCTTCGTCGGTGCGATGGACACCATGTTCGGCGGCTTCCGTACCCGGGCCGACGCCACCTACCGGCTGCTGCAGGCCCCCGGTACGGCCTTCCTTGTCGTCGCCGCGCCCGAGCGGGACGCGCTGCGGGAGGCGGCGTACTTCGTGGAGCGGCTGGCGGCGGAGCGCATGCCGCTGGCCGGTGTGGTGCTCAACCGGGTCCACGGCAGCGGGGCGGACCGGCTGACGGCGGAACGGGCGCTGGCGGCCGCCGAGGCCCTGGAGGGCGGCCTGGTGAACGGCCACGGGGAATACACAGAAAATCTTGACGGCGACGGCATTGTGGATCGTGGCAGCGGGCAAGCTGGCTCACGTACCGCTGACGACCCTGGCACCCTCACTCCCACGGACACGTCCTCTCCCTCCCCCGAGAGGGGCTTCCCCCAGCCCACGTCCACGGGACCGAGTGCCGCGGAGCTCGCGGCGGGGCTGCTGCGGCTGCACGCCGACCGCATGCAGGTCATTGCCCGAGAGCAGCGCACCCGCGACCGCTTCACCGCGTTGCACCCCGACGTACCGGTGGCGGAGGTGGCTGCGCTGCCCGGGGACGTGCACGACCTGGCCGGGCTCCGCTCGATCGGTGACCGGCTCGCCGACCAGACGACGACCGGGGGCCGGGCGGTCGCCGATGCGACGGAACCGGCCGATCCGAGCTGACACATGGCCGATCCGAGCTGACACACGCAGACCTGTGGCGCCGGGGCCCCGAACCGTCACCGCGGAGGGAGCCGCAGGGGTGTGGGAGGGCGGCCGCGGAGCCGGCCGTACGCGCGGCGCGGAGCCGTACCGTGGGCGCCGTACGTCAGCCGGCCGTACGTCAGCCGTGGGCGCCGTGCACCGGCGCGTGGACGCGCCTGTGTGCGTCCGCGATGCCTACTGGCCGGCGGGCCTATCCGACCGCGGCGTACTCGTCGTAGCCCGGCTCGCCCAGCGGCAGCATCCCGGCGCCGCGCTCGTACTCCGTGCGCGCGGTCTCCAGGAGCCGGCGCCACGACGTCACCGTGGGCCGGCGCCGCAGCAGGGCCCGGCGCTCGCGCTCGGTCATCCCACCCCACACGCCGAACTCGACGCGGTTGTCCAGCGCGTCGGCGAGGCACTCGGTGCGCACCGGGCAGCCGGTGCAGACCGCCTTCGCCCTGTTCTGCGCTGCGCCCTGAACGAAAAGTTCATCCGGATCGGTCGTGCGGCAGGCGGCCTGCGCACTCCAGTCGGTTACCCAGCCCATGCTGGCGCCGTCCTCTCCCGAATCGAGGCTCCCCCACGGCGGCAGCGGCATATTCACCGTTGCCAGTTGAGGACGTTACGGAAGCCCGACAGGGGGCAACACCCCCTGCGGGCCCAATCTTGAATGGCCCGAACGGACTATGCGTACGCGGCAGATCACCCAACGGAGTGAGCTGGCGACATGCAGGACCTTTCCCTCCATAGAGGGGCAGACCACCCGGGGAGCGACGGGCAACCACCATCAGAGGCGGCAATACGGACACCTCTCATCACTCACAAGAGTGAGCGTGAAGGTGATGCGGGAGAGTGCCTGAAGTGACTGGCGTGAAACAGCGTAGGCGAACACACCTGCGCCTGTCCTCGGAATGAGAACGTAGGCTTCGCACCATGGCTATGAAGCGCTCGGGCGAGGGTCCCTCCAGGACCCGACAGGCCGCGAAATTCCTCGGCGTCAGCGTGCTCTCGGGAGTCGTGCTGGCAGGTCTGGCCCTACCGGGCATCGGTGCGTTCGGCCTGGTGGCCAAGGGCACCGTCGAGGGCTTCGACGAGATCCCGGCCAACCTCAAGACGCCGCCGCTCAGCCAGCGCACCACCATCCTCGACGCCCAGGGCGGCGAGATAGCCAAGGTCTACTCCCGCGACCGCACCGTGGTGCCGCTGAACGACATCTCGCCCTACATGCGCGAGGCAATAGTGGCGATCGAGGACGCGCGCTACTACGAGCACGGCGCGATCGACCTCAAGGGCGTCCTGCGCGCCGTCAACAAGAACGCACAGTCCGGCGGCGTCTCCGAGGGCGCCTCCACGCTCACCCAGCAGTACGTCAAGAACGTCTTCGTCGAGGAGGCCGGCGACGATCCCGAGAAGGTCGCCGTCGCCACCCAGCAGACCCTCGGCCGCAAGGTCAAGGAGCTGAAGTACGCGATCCAGGTCGAGAAGGAGCTGGGCAAGGACCGCATCCTCAACAACTATCTGAACATCACCTTCTTCGGGCAGCAGGCCTACGGCGTCGAAGCCGCCTCGCAGCGCTACTTCAGCAAGCGCGCCAAGGACCTGACCCTCGGCGAGTCCGCGCTGCTGGCCGGCATCGTCCAGTCGCCGAGCCGCTACGACCCCGTGCGCGCCCCGAAGGAGGCGACCAAGCGCCGCAACACCGTGCTGCAGCGCATGGCGGACCTGAAGTACATCAAGCCCGAGGAGGTCGCGGCCGAGCAGGCCAAGCCCCTCAAGCTCAACGTCTCCCGCCCGAAGAGCGGCTGCATCACCGCCGTCGACAACGCCGGCTTCTTCTGCGACTACGTGCGCGAGACGTTCCTGCAGGACCCCGTCTTCGGCAAGACCAAGGAGGCCCGGGCCAAGCGCTGGAACGAGGGCGGCCTGGTCATCCGCACCACCCTCGACCCGCAGACCCAGAAGTCCATCCAGAAGTCGATCAGCGATCACGTCTACCAGAGCGACTCGGTGGCCACCGCCGTGACCATCGTCGAGCCCGGCACCGGCAAGGTGCTCGGCATGGCGCAGTCCCGCCCGTACGGCTTCGGCGAGCACCAGACCCAGATCAACCTCTCCGCCGACAAGTCCATGGGCGGCTCGACCTACGGCTTCCAGGTCGGCTCGACCTTCAAGCCGATCGTCGCCGCGGCCGCCCTCGAACAGGGCACCTCGCCGTACCAGACGTACTCCTCGCCGTACCGCATGCCGTACCCCGAGGAGGTCGAGACCTGCGGCAAGCCGTGGAAGAACAGCATCGGCGAGACCGTCCAGAACGAGAACCGCAGCGAAGTCGGCCCGTACGGCATGCGCGAGGCGCTGGCGAAGTCGGTCAACACCTACTTCGTGCAGATGGTCGGCGACCTGGGCCTGTGCCCCGTGATCAAGATGGCCGGCAAGATGGGCATCAAGCCCGCCAGCGGCGGCAAGTTCGACGAGAACCCCTCGCTCACCCTCGGCGGCGCCGAGGCCGGCATGTCCCCGCTGACCATGGCCTCCGCCTACGCCACCTTCGCCAACCACGGCACGTACTGCTCCCCCGTCCTGATCGCCTCGGCCACCGGTCCCGACGGCAAGGCGCTGAAGGTTCCGCAGACCAAGTGCTCCCGGGCGATGTCCGAGCAGACCGCCGACACGATCAACAGCCTGCTGAAGGGCGTCGTCGAGGACGGCACCGGCAAGGAGGCCGGGCTCAGCGGCCGTGACAGCGCGGGCAAGACGGGTACGACGGACGAGCGCAGGGCCGCCTGGTTCGTCGGCTACACGCCCAACATGGCGGGCGCCGTGTGGGTCGGCGGCCCCGAGGACGCGGTCTCGATGGAGAACATCACCATCGGCGGCGTCTACCACGACAAGGTCTACGGCGCCGACACCCCCGGCCCCATCTGGCGCGACGCGATGAACGGCGCCCTCGACGGCAAGGACGCCCCCTCCTTCGGCGGCGCCGCCGTCGGCGGGGACAACGCGAGCGGCGACCCGGGCAACGGCGACAAGCGCGGCACCGGACGCGGCGGCCGCAAGCCCGGCAACGGTACGGGCGCGGGCGGCGGCAAGCAGGGCAACAAGCCCGGCACCGGCAAGCCGGGCCACGGCAAGCCCGGCGCCGGCACCCTCGACAGCAAGCCCGAGACGCCCGCCGTGCCCGCCCTGCCCGCCGACGGCCTGCCCGGCGGCACCCCGGCCGGCACTCCCGGCGGCACGCCGGACCAGGGCTGATCAAGGATCGGGAAACCGTAAAGACCGCAAAAAAAGGGGGGCGGCCCCCCCCGCCGGGCGCGGG
>NZ_BAAJPZ010000017.1:0-119072 GCF_057552455.1 Streptomyces sp. PKA51 | reverse complement strand
CGGGGGGGGGGGGGGGGGGGGGGGGCCCCCCCCCCCCCCCCCCCGCCGCCGTGATGACAGGACGCGCAGGGGTGTTCGACCGTCCGCCGTACCAGGTGGCGGAGCGTTACTGCGGGACGTGCCGCCCGCGGGGCGTCACTTCGCCGGCTTTTTGCCAGTGACGCCGAGGTGCACCAGGAGTGCCAGGTTCGGCTTGAGCTCGGCCTGCTTGACGCCCCAGCTCTGGAAGCCCTTCTGGTGGGAGGCCACGGCGGCGAGCATCGCGACCAGCGAGCCGGCGACGGCGGCGGGGTTGACGTCCGCGTCCACCTTGCGCTTGGCCTGCAGCTCCTTGATCGAGTCGGTGAGGGAGTTGGTCACCGCGTTGAGGATCTTCATGCGGATCTTGTAGAACCGCTTGTCGCCCTCGGCGGCCCCGAGGTCGATGACGCGCAGGATCGCGTCGTGCCGGCGCCAGAAGCCGAGGAAGCCGTCGACCAGCTCCTCGGCGGCCTGCCACCCGGCCTTCCCGACCCAGCTGCGCCCGGCGACCAGCTCGGTCAGGCTCGCGCCCTCCTTGGCCATCTCCTCGGCGATCTCGAGGACGGCGCCCTCGACGTCGGGGAAGTACTGGTAGAAGGTCGCGGGCGAGGTACCGGCCCGGCGGGCGACATCGATGACCTTGACGTCGCGGTACGGCGACGAGCTGAGCATTTCACCGAGGCAGTCGAGCAACTTCTGCCGCGTCGCCTGCCCGCGGCGGCCGGCCACCCGGCCGTCGACGGTGCGTACTTGTCCTGTCATGCCGTCAGCTTACCGAGGGGTGATCGGAGCGCGATTCGGCCGCATGCAAATGGGGGCGGGGGTGCCAAGTGGGGTGAAAGTGCAGGTCAGGCGGGGTGTGCGGGGGTGAGGAGACAGTTGAAGCGGATTGGCCCGTACCGGTGAATTGTCCTATCAACACGCTGTGGACCCCCTCGTCCACAGCCCCTGCCGACCGGTTGTCCACAGGCCGCGCGGGATCCGTGATCCGGCTCTACGGTGGCACCAGGAGAGGAGCTGGGACATGAGCACAGCACCGGACGGATTCCCGGAAGGCACCCCGTGCTGGGCCGACGTCATGCTGGCCGACGTCGAGGCCGGCAAGCGCTTCTACGGCGAGATCTTCGGCTGGACCTTCGAGGACAGCGGCGGTGAGTACGGGCACTACACGCAGGCCTTCCACGACGGGAAGAACGTCGCCGCGCTCGCCCCCAAGCCGGACGGGCGCATGCCGACCGCCTGGTCCGTCTACTTCGCCTCGCCCGACGCCGCCGCCACCGGCGACCGGATCCGCGCCGCCGGCGGCCAGATCGTCATGGGGCCCATGACGGTCGGCCCCTTCGGCACGATGCTCATGGCCGCCGACCCCGGCGGGGCCGTCTTCGGCGTCTGGCAGGCGGCCGCCCACAAAGGCTTCGAGAAGCGCGGGGAGCCGGGCGCCTTCGGCTGGACGGAGGTGTGGACGTGGGACGCCGCGGCCGTGGACCCCTTCTACGAGTCGGTCTTCGGCTTCACCACGCACGACGTCAGCGAGGAGGCCGCGACCGACTTCGCGCTGTGGACGCCGACCGGGGCGCCCGGGACGCCCGACCGGGCGGTGGGCGGCCGGGTGGTCATGGACGACCGCTATCCGAGGGAGATGCCCGCCCACTTCCTCGTCTATTTCGTGGTCGACGACTGCGACGAGGTGGTGCGCCGGACGCTCGGCCTGCACGGGCGGGTGCGCCTGGAGACCCAGGACACCCCCTACGGCAGGTTCGCGGTGCTCGCCGACGATCAGGGAGCCGATTTCGCCGTCATCGACGTCTCCACTCCGGGACAGGAGTGACTACCGAGGAGTAAGAGGCAGGAGCGAAGAAGGCCCGCAGGGGTGGGGCGTCGCGGATGGCGGGATTTCGCCCCATATGACGGAGACACGGCGAAGCGTGCCCCGGGTTCGCAACCGGGGGCTTCGCCAGGAAGAATCAGGGTGCGTACCCCGGGATAATTTTCGCGGTGAGACGCTGCACGGGGCTCGAAAACCTTTCAAGCCCCACGGGGAGGTGGCAGGTCAGTGGTGGAGCAGCTTACGCAGCACGACCCGAGACGGATCGGCCCGTTCGAGGTGCTCGGCCGTCTCGGCGCCGGCGGCATGGGGCTGGTCTATCTCGCCCGCTCGGCGTCCGGCCGGCGCGTGGCGATCAAGACGGTGCGCACGGAGCTGGCGGAGGACCAGCTTTTCCGTGTCCGCTTCACCCGTGAGGTGGAAGCGGCCCGGGCGGTCAGCGGCTTCTACACCGCCGCCGTCGTCGACGCCGACCCCCGGGCGGCCGTGCCCTGGCTGGCCACCGCGTACGTTCCGGCCCCCTCGCTGGAGGAGATCGTCAACGAGTGCGGGCCCCTGCCGGCCCAGGCCGTGCGCTGGCTCGCCGCCGGCGTGGCCGAGGCCCTCCAGTCGATCCACGGGGCCGGCCTGGTCCACCGGGACCTCAAGCCCTCCAACGTGCTCGTCGTGGAGGACGGCCCCCGCGTCATCGACTTCGGCATCGCCTCCGGGGTCTCCAACACCCGGCTGACCATGACCAACGTCGCCGTCGGCACGCCCGCGTACATGTCGCCCGAGCAGGCGCGCGACTCCCGCAGCGTCACCGGCGCCAGCGACGTCTTCTCCCTCGGCTCCACTCTCGTCTTCGCCGCGACCGGACATGCCCCCTACCACGGCGCCAACCCCGTCGAAACGGTCTTCCAGCTGCTGCGCGAGGGCCCCGACCTCAGTGGGCTGCCGGACGAGCTGCGGCCCCTGATCGACTCCTGCATGCAGACCGCCGCGGAGAACCGGCCCAGCCCGGCCGACCTCCAGTCCCAGCTCGCCCCCCACCTGTTCGCCGCGAACGGGGACGACGACAGCGGTACGGCCTCCGCCTGGCTGCCGTCCAACGCCGTCACCCTGATCGAGCAGCGCCGGGCCGGGCACCGCCCCACCTCATCCGGCGCCGCGACGGGCGGCCGCAGCGGTGGCAATCGCTCCGCCGTGCCGCCCCGCCCGACCCGGCCGCCGGCCCCCGAGCCCGCCGCCGGGTACGAGCCCTCCGGTGCCCACGGCGGCACCGGCTGGGCCGCCGGCCGGCCGCCCGCCCAGGGTCCCGGCAGGGCCGGCACCCCCGACCCGCGCAGCGGCCTGAGCGGGCCGCACGGCCTCGGGAGCGGCCCCGCGGCCGCCTCCGGCCGGCACGCGGCCGCCCCGGCCCCCGCGCCCGACGGCGTCGTACGCCTGGCCGGATCCCAGGTGCCCATCGGGCCCGGGCTGCGCGTCGCCGACGCGCGCGAGCCGCACGCACTCGCCGGCACCGGCCAGGCCACCGGCTGGGTGCGCCCCCCGGCCGGCCTGCCCACGTCCGGCGCCCCGGCCCCCTCCCTGCCCGCGCAGGCCCCCGCCCCGGCCGCCGAGGCCGCCACCAACGGGCAGGCCGAGCCGGGGCGGTGGCGGCCCTGGCGGTTCCGCATGTCCAACGACGTGTGGGGCACGCCCGTGGTCGCCGGCGACCTGCTCTACGTCACCTCCTTCGAGGTGCACGCCCTGGACGTGGCCAGCGGACGGCGGCAGTTCAAGACCCGGGACGTCGCCTGGGCGATGGCCGTGACCGAGGGCCGCATACACGCTTCCGACGGCCCCACCCTGTACGCCCTGGACGCGGCCGACGGCGCCGAGCGCTGGCGGCTGGCCACCGACGGCTGGGTCTACTCCCTCAAGGCCGACCGCGGCACCGTCGTCACCGGCACCCGGGGCGGCGGCGTGCAGGCGTGGGAGGCGGCCAGCGGCGAGCTGCTGTGGGAGATGGGCGGAGCCCAGACCGACTTCGAGACCCCCGACTGCGGGCCGCAGATCCACGACGGCACGGTCTACGTGTGGGCCGACGCCCGGCTGCGCGCCCTGGAGGCCCGCACCGGCGCCGAGCGCTGGTCCTACCCCGTGGGCGACGCGGCGGCTTGCGGCGGTGTGCCCGTACGGCTGCTGTGCGCCCCCGACGGCGTCGTGTACGTGGCGGCCGGCACCCGGGTGCTCGCCATCGACGCGGCCCGCGGCGACGTGCGCTGGCGGTTCGAGGCACCGGCGGTCTTCCTCGGCCCGCCCGCCCACGCCCCCGGCTCCGCCGTCACCGGCGGCGGCGTGTACATCGCCGACTACCTCGGCACCGTCTACGCCCTCGACGCCGCCACCGGCCGCGACCGCTGGCGCATCGCCACCGAGGCCCGCCAGTCCACCGAGCCCGTGCTCGTCACGGGCGGGGCGGTGCACCTGGGCAGCGGCAGCGCGCTGTACACGCTGGACGCGGTCACCGGCACTCCGAAGTGGCGCTTCGCCGCCGGCGGCGAGATCGTCGGCACGCCCGTCGTCGCCGACGGCCGCGTGCACTTCGGCTCCGCCGACCACTGCCTGTACACGCTGGACGCCACGGGCGGCCAGCTGCGCTGGAAGCTGGCCACCGGCGGGGAGATCACGGGCTCGCCCGTGGCCGCCGGGGGAGTGGTGTACGCGTGCAGCAAGGACCGCTGCGTCTACGCGCTGGACGCGGCCAAGGGCACCGGCCAGACCAGACGCTGACGCCGCAGGCCCGCCCCGTAGGGGGCGGGGCTGTGCCGATCTGCGCCGCTATGGGGCGCCCTAGCGGAGCCGGTGGGTGCCGGTGCGGGATGCGAACCTGCGGGCCTGGGCGGCCGGGGGCAGGTTGCCCGGGCCGATCAGGTGGGGCGCCAAGGACAGGGCGTGCGCCCGGGTGGCCTCCTGGGCCGCCCACAGCGCCCGTACGGTGCCCTGCACCGGTTCGGTCGGGTACGAGGCGATGACCGCCGCCGCGCGCAGGGCCGCTGCCGTGGCCCCGCCCGGCGCGGTGACCTCCGTGACCAGCCCGGTCTCGTACGCCCGCCGGGCGGACAGGCGCTCGGCCGTGCCCATCAGTGCCATGCGCGCGGCCTCGCCGAAGGGCATGCGCTGCGCCATGTACACCGACTCGTAGGCGCTGACCATGCCGTAGGTGGTGTGCGGGTCGAAGAAGGAGGCGTTCTGCGAGGCGATGACGAATTCGGACTCGCCCAGCAAATAGAACGCTCCCCCGCAGGCCATCCCGCCGACCGCGGCCACCACCGGTTTCCACAGGTCGCAGGACTTCGGGCCGATCGAGCGCAGGGGATCGTCCACCGAGTAGGGCGAGGCCGGTTGCGGGACGTCGGCCGAGCGGTCGAAGCCGGTGCAGAAGGCCCGGTCGCCGGCGCCGGTGAGGACCACCGCCCGTACGGAGTCGTCGTACCGGAAGCCGTGCCAGGTGGCGGTCAGCTCCTCGGCCGTGGCCGGGTCGATGGCGTTGTGCCGCTCGGGGCGGTCCAGGGTGACGAGGGCGACGCCGTCCTCGCGCCGCTCGATGCGCAGGGTCATGAGTGCTCCAGCTGCCAGCGCGGCAGGTGCACCCCCGGGGCGATCTCCGCGAAGACCACCTTCACCGGTGCGCCGATGCGCAGCCGGGAGCGGTCGACGGAGCCGAGCGGGGCGGTGGGGGAGGCGACGAGGTTGCCGGCCAGCCGGATGCCGGGGGCGTCGCCGAGTTCGACGAGGACGACGTCGTACGGTGCGTGCTCGGCGTAGCCGGGCAGCAGGGGAGGGTGCGGCAGGACGTAGGACCAGATGCGCCCGCGCCCCGACATCCGGCGCCATTCGGCGGCGAAGGAGTGGCAGTGCGGGCAGCAGGGCCGGGGCGGGAAGCGCAGCCGGTGGCAGGCGGCGCAGGACTGGACGCGCAGTTCACCGCGCGCCGCGAACTCCCAGAACGGGCGCCCGTCGTCATCCGGCACGGGCAGCAGCAGGCCGTTGTCAGTGGTGCCCCTCATCATGGAGGACATGAGCTCAACTCCTGAGCAGCAGAGCCGATGTGGGGACGCCCTCGCCCGCCGTGACCAGGCAGGTCGCGGCGCCGGGCACCTGCGCGGTGGAGGTGCCGCGGAGTTGTCTGACGCCTTCGTTGATGAGGTTGAAGCCGTGGACGTACGCCTCGCTCAGGCCGCCCCCGCTGGTGTTCAGGGGCAGCCGGCCGCCGAGTTCGAGCGCACCGCCTTCGCCGAAGGCCGCGCCCTCGCCGCGTCCGCAGAAGCCATAGCCCTCCAGGGAGAGCGGGATCAGCACGGTGAACGCGTCGTAGATCTGGGCGACATGGACGTCCGCCGGGCCGAAGTCGGCGTTCTTCCACAACTGCCGGGCGGCAGTCCAGGACGGGCCGGCCAGGGGGTCGTCGGTCCAGTAGTTGACCATGCCGTGGTGCTGGGCGGGCAGTCCCTGGGCGGCGGCGTGCACGAGGACGGGGCGCCGGCGGCAGTCGCGGGCGCGTTCGGCGGAGACGACGACGCAGGCCAGGGCGCCGTCGGTCTCCAGGCAGTTGTCGAACAGGCAGAGGGGTTCACTGATCCAGCGCGAGGTCATGTACATCTCGCGGGTCAGCGGCCGGTCGTACATCACCGCGGCCGGGTTCTGGTTGGCGCGGTTGCGGCAGGCCAGGGCGACGTTGAAGAGGTGGTCGCGGGTGGCGCCGTACTCGTGGAGATACCGGCGGGCCAGCATGGCGATCTCGTCGACGGGCCGCAGTAGGCCGTAGGGCCGGGTCCACTGGGCCGGGGTCGGCAGCTGGTTGACGGTGTCGCGCCAGGGGCGCGGTCCCGAGCCGCGCTTGCGCGAGCGCCAGGCGACGCCGACGGTCGCCTGCCCGGTGGCGATGGCGGCGGCGAGGTGGGCGACGGTCGCGCACGAGCCGCCCCCTCCGTAGCCGACGCGGGAGAAGAAAGTGACGTCGCCGGCGCCGATGGCCTTGGCGATTTCGACCTCGTCGGTGTTCTCCATGGTGTAGGAGGCGAAGGCGTCGACCTGGGAAGGGGGAATGCCCGCGTCGTCCAGCGCGGCGAGGATGGCGCGGCAGGCCAGTGTTTTCTCGGATTCGGGGAGTTGTCGGGCGAAGGGGGTCTGACCAATGCCGACGATCGCGGTGGTGTCCTTGAGCGTTGCCGTCATCGCCACCTCCGTGCTGTCGATGCTGACAGCGCGGAAGGCTATCGCTAATCTGACGGACAGTCAGCTAGCGGTGAGCGGGGCGTACGGCCCCCGGCCGGCCGGGGAGGGCGTGCGATGCACGATGACCTGGGGACCGACGCGACACCGGACGCGATACCCGACGCGACACCTGAGACGATTCCCCGACTCGTCCGACGTGCAGCCGCGCGGTACGCCGCGCACGAGGCCGTCGTCGACGGCCGCACCCGGATCACCTACCGCGAGCTCGGCGAGCGGGTGCAGGAGGCGGCCGCCGCCTGCGTCGCCGCCGGGATCGGGCCGGGCGACCGGGTCGCCGTGTGGGCGCCGAACAGCCTGCGCTGGATCGTCTGCGCCCTCGGCGCGGTCTCGGCCGGCGCCGTGCTCGTCCCCGTCAACACCCGCTTCAAGGGCGCCGAAGCCGCCCGGGTGCTGGCGCGGACCCGGGCCCGGCTGCTCTTCGTCACCGGCACCTTCCTGGGCACCTCCTATGTGGCCGCCCTGCGCAGCGCGGCCGGCGAGCCGCCCGGCCCGGCCACCGCCGCCGGGCCACAGCGCCGCCATATCACCGAGGGCGGGCACGCGCCGGCGGACGCGCCGCTGCCCGGGCTGCCGCACCTGCGCGACGTGGTCGTCCTGGCCGGCACCGCACCGGCGGACCTGCGCACCTGGCGGGAGTTCCTCGCCGCCGGGCACACTGTGCCCGCCGCCGTCGTACGGGCCCGGGCCGACGCCGTCGGGGCCGGCGCGCCCTCGGACATCCTGTTCACCTCGGGCACCACGGGCGAGCCCAAGGGCGCCGTCATCACGCACGGGCAGACGCTGCGCACGTTCGCCGCCTGGAGCGAGCTGGCCGGGCTGCGGGAAGGAGACCGCTACCTCATCGTCAACCCGTTCTTCCACACCTTCGGCTACAAGGCGGGGGTCATCGCCTGCCTGATGCGCGGCGCGACCATGGTGCCGCATCCGGTCTTCTCCCCGGAGGCGGTGCTGGCCGCCGTCGCGGCCGAGCGCGTCACCGTGCTGCCCGGTCCGCCGACGGTCCTGCAGACGCTGCTGGACCACCCGGCGCGCGGCGCCTACGACCTGTCGTCCCTGCGGGTGGTGGTGACGGGCGCCGCCGTGGTGCCCCGGCGCCTGGTCGAGCGGCTCCACGACGAGCTGGGCGTGGACACCGTGCTCACCGCCTACGGCATGAGCGAGGCCACGGGCGTGGTCACCATGTGCCGGCGCGGCGATCCGGTGGAGGTCGTCGCCGGGACGTCCGGCCGGCCCCTGCCGGGCACCGAGGTCAAGGTGACCGGTGCCGACGGGCGGAGCCTGCCGCACGGCCGGGCGGGGGAGATCCTCGTGCGCGGGCCCCAGGTGATGTCCGGCTACTTCGAGGACCCCGCGGCCACCGCCCGCGCGGTCGACGGCGACGGCTGGCTGCACACCGGTGACGTGGGCGTCCTGGATGCCGGCGGCAACCTCCGGGTCACCGACCGGGTGACGGACATGTTCATCGTCGGCGGCTTCAACGCCTATCCCGCCGAGATCGAGCAGGTGCTGGCCCGGCACCCGGGCATCGCCGACGTCGCCGTCGTCGGCGTGCCGGACGCGCGGCTGGGCGAGGTCGGCAAGGCCTTCGCCGTGCGCCGCCCGGGCGTGCCCGAGCCGGTCACCGCGGAGGCGCTGATCGCCTGGGCGCGGCGGGAGATGGCGAACTACAAGGTGCCGCGCGATGTGGAGTTCGTGCCGGAGCTGCCGCGCAACGCCTCCGGCAAGGTGCTCAAGAGCGCCCTGCGCGAGCGGGCACGATGACGCCCGCCGCCCGTGGCGGGCGGCGGGCTCGTCGTACAGCGGCGGTCGGCTGCCGCGGCGGTTACTGCGGCGGCAGGTTGGCGTGGTCGTCCGCGCCGCCCATCGCGTGGTCGTCGGCGCCACCCATGGCGTGGTCGTCGGGGGCGACGGGCGCTGCGGAGGTGCTCGTCCGCGCCTGCCCTGCGCTGTGGTCGACGGCGGCGGCCGGCACCGTGGCGAGGACCGCCGCGGCAGCGGCGAGGCCGAGCACGGCCAGGCCCTTCCTGCCGTGCGTCAGGGTGCGGATGGTCTTGGGGGTGCGGTGCATCGGCCTCTCCTCTGTCCGGGGGTCGCGCTGTGGTGCGTACACGTGTGGGTCGGTTGTCGGTGCGTCGGTCTGTCTCACGCCACTGTGCGCGGCGCCGCTGTGCCGGGCGCCCGCTGTGCGTGAAGCGGCCGCAGGGGCCGGCGCCGACGGCTCCCCCTCCCTGCCGCCGACGCAGGCCCCTGCGGTGTTCCCCTTACCGTTCACCGGTTGCCGGTTCTTCCTGCCGGCCGGCCCGCGGGTCCCCCGTGTTCCCCCGTGGATCCCCCCGTCGATCCCACCGGCCGGCCTGCAGGAATCCCCTGCTCCCGGGTCGTACAGGCTGCTTCCGGCCCCCCGACCGGAAGCAGCCCCGCTCTGTGCCGCTCTCAGGTCAGAAGGGCTTCTCCGACCCCGCGTGGTCGTCCATGAGCTTGAAGGCCGGCGGGCTGCCCGCGTGGTCGTCCATGAGCTTCAGGGCGGGCGGGCTGCCCGCGTGGTCGTCCGCCATGGTGAACGCGCGGGTGCCGCCCGCGTGGTCGTCCTGCGGCGTCTCCCCCGTGGACGCCGCGGACGCCGTGGCGGCCTGCGCGGCGGTGCTGATCGGTGCGCCCGTTGCCTGGTCGTCCAGCGGCGTTGCCGCTACGGGCGCCTTGCGTACGTTGTCGTCGCTCATCTTCATCTACTCCGTGCAGTGCGAGTCGTTACGGGCTCTGGGGAGGTTGTGCGGACCCGCCCGGCGACTCCCCCGAGAACCGCCGGACGGGCATCTTCAGGGTTGTGACGCCCTGAGGTGAGGCCTCACCCACGACCCGCCTGCCCCCCGACGCGACGGATCGACATCCCTTAGATTGACGCGTCACGATAAACGATCGATGAACGGGCACGTCCAGGGCTTTTCGCAGCCGTCCGCCGGCCCTCGGGCGGTCGTCCGGCAGCCCTCCGCCGGCCCTCCCGCAGCCTTCCCCGCGGGTCTATGCCGCCGCCACGACCGCCAGCAGCCCGCGCACCTCGGCCGCCTCCGGGGCGTCCAGGCGCTCGAAGGCGGCCAGCGCCTCCGTCCAGCACGCGTGGGCGCGGCCGGGCTGTCCCAGCCGGTCCAGGCAGCGTCCCAGCACCGTCAGCACGTTGCCGCGCCGCCAGTCGCCGCCTATGCCGCGCAGCTGGGCCAGGGCCTGTTCGGCCTGGGCCGCCCCCTGGGCGGGCTTGCCGGCGGCCAGGTAGATCTCGGCCGTGCGGAACAGCGTGAGGCCCACCCACAGCCGCTGCCGGTTGTCGCGGAAGACGGTCAGCGCCTCGTTGAGGCGGTCCAGCGCCTCCTGGTGCCGTCCGACGTGGGTGAGGGCCAGCCCGTACGCGTACAGGCCGTTGGCCAGCCGCCAGGAGACGTTGACCTCGCGGTAGATGGCGAGCGCCTGTTCGGCCAGGCGCACCGCGGACTGCACGCGCCCGGTGTCCTGGTGGACGCGGGAGAGGTTGCTCAGGGCGCTGGCCTCGCCGGGCCGGTTGCCGTCGGCGCGGAAGGCGGCGAGCGCCTCGCTGATGTGCGCCTCGGCGTCCTCGTGACGGTGCTGGTAGATGGCGGTGATGCCGCGGTTGTTGGAGGCGTAGCAGCAGGGGATGGGGTCGTTGTTCGAGCGGCCCAGCAGGACGGCGCGCCGGGCCTCCTCCTCGGCCGGGTCGAACTGGCCGGACCAGTTGAGCACGTGGGTGAGGACGGTGCGGGCCCGTCCCTCGGCGCGGCTGTCGCCTGCGGCGCGGGTGGCGGCCAGCAGGGCCCTGGCGGCCTGTTCGTACTGCCGGGAGTCGGCGCCGGACTCGGCCAGGTCCTTGGCGGCCAGCAGCAGGTCGACGGCGCGGCGCAGGGTCTCGCCGCCGCTGTGCGCGTGCTGGCGCGCGCAGGCCAGCAGGCAGCCGGCCTCCGAGAAGAGCCAGTCGGTGGCGGCGCTGCGGTCGCTGAAGGACAGCCCCGGGTGGGTGGTCGGCGTCAGGTGGCTCAGCAGGCGGTCGCCGGGGCGTTCGAGGACGTACACGCCGGCGGCGGTGGCCAGGTAGAAGTCGAGCAGGCGGGAGAGGGCGGCGGCCCGCTCGGCCGGCGGCTGCTCGTCGCGCTCGGCGCAGGAGCGCGCGTAGAGGCGGACGAGGTCGTGGAAGCGGTAGCGGCCGGGGGCGGCGGACTCCAGCAGGGAGGTGTCGACGAGGGACTCCAGGAGCTCCTCGGTCTCCTCGTGGCCGAGGTCGAGCACGGCGGCCGCGGCGGCCAGCGAGATGTCGGGCCCGTCGGCGAGGCCGAGCAGGCGGAAGGCGCGGGCCTGGGCGGGTTCGAGCTGGCCGTAGCCGAGCTCGAAGGTGGCCTTGACGGCGAGGTCGCCGGCGCGCAGCTCGTCCAGGCGGCGGCGTTCGTCGGCGAGCTTGCGGGCGAGGACGGAGACGGTCCAGGTGCGCCGGGCGGCGAGCCGGGAGGCGGCGATGCGGATGGCCAGGGGCAGGAAGCCGCAGGCGGCCACGACGTCCATGGCGGCGTCGCGCTCGGACTCCACGCGCTCGGCGCCGACGATGCGGGTGAAGAGCACGAGCGCCTCGTCGGGGCTCATCACGTCGAGGTCGACCAGGTGGGCGCCGGCGAGGTCGACCATGCGGCTGCGGCTGGTGACGAGGGCGGCGCAGCCCTCGTTGCCGGGCAGCAGCGGGCGTACCTGGGCGGCGTCGCGGGCGTTGTCGAGCAGGGTGAGCACGCGGCGGCCGTCGAGGGTGGAGCGGAAGAGGGCGGCGCGCTCGTCGACGCCCTCCGGGATCGCGGAGTCGGGGATGCCGAGGGCGCGCAGGAAGGAGCCCAGCACCGCCTCGGGCTCGGCCGGCACGGGGCCGGTGCCCTGCAGGTCGACGTACAGCTGGCCGTCGGGGAAGTGGTTGCGGGCCGCGTGGGCGACGTGCACGGCCAGCGTCGTCTTGCCCACGCCGCCGATGCCGGCGACGGCGGAGACGGCCATGATGCTGCCGTCGGCCGTGGCCAGCTGGTCGCTGAGCTCGTCGACGAACGAGGTGCGGCCGGTGAAGTCGGGCACGGTCGCGGGCAGCTGTGCGGGCCGGACGAAGGCGGGCCCGGCGCCGGTGCGGTCGCCGGTCAGTTGCACGTTCAGGGCGCTGTCGGCGGTGAGGATGCGCTGCTGGAGCTCGGAGAGCTCCTGGCAGGGGTCCACGCCCAGCTCGTCGGCCAGCAGGCGGCGGGTGTCGGCGTAGACGGCGAGGGCCTCGGCCTGGCGGCCGCTGCGGTACAGGGCGAGCATCAGCAGCTCGCGCAGCCGCTCGCGCAGCGGGTGGGCGGCGGTCAGGGCGGTGAGCTCGGAGACGGCGTCGGCGTGCCCGCCGACTTCGAGGTCGAGGTCGAGGCGGGTCTCCAGCAGCGTCAGCCGCCACTCCTCCAGGCGGGCGCGCTGGGTCTCGGCGTACGGGCCGGCCAGGCCGGCCAGCGGTTCGCCGTCCCACAGGGCGAGGGCCTGGTTGATCAGGTCGCGGGCGCGGGAGCGCTCGCCGTTGCCGCGGGCCTTGTCGGCCTCGGCGGCCAGCCGTTCGGCCCGGTCGATGTCCAGCCCGCCGGGCCGGACCCGTATCGCGTAGCCGCCGGCCTCGCTGACCAGGGCGTCCGCGTCGGGGCCGAAGGCCTTGCGCAGCCGGGAGGCGTAGGTGCGCAGCGCGGCGAGGGCGGCGTGCGGGGGCTCCTCGCCCCACAGGGCGTCGACGAGCTCGGGCGCGGTGGCGGTGCGGCCGCCGCGCAGCAGCAGCGCGGCCAGCAGCGCGCGCTGCTGGGGTGACCCGGTGTGGAGCGGCTCCTCGCCGCGCCAGGCGCGGACGGGGCCGAGCACGGTGAAGCGCAGCTGCTGCCCGTGCCCTGTGTCGCCGGCCATCGTGACCCCCTGCCTGTCCTGCTCGGTCGCACCGGACAGTCTGCCTTGTTCCGCGGCTCGGCGTCAGAAGGCGTCCGGCCCTCTGCACACGGCCCGCCGTGGACCGGAGCACCGGGTTACTGACGGTTCGTCAGATCAGCGCTAACGTGACGGCCATGGCGAGCTTCCCCAAGATAATCTCGGTGGACGACCATGTGGTCGAGCCCCCCGACGTCTGGCGGGACCGGCTACCGGCGAAATTCCGTGACGCCGGGCCGCGCGTCGTCAGGGCGCCGGTCGAGGGGATGACCTTCCGCGGCGGCCGGTTCACGCCCGTGATGGGCGCGCCGGGCGGCCAGGGGCCGCCGGCGGACTGGTGGGTCTATGAGGATTTGTGCCGTCCTTTGACGCGGCTGGATTCCGCCGTCGGATGCTCCAGGGACGAGGTGAAGCTGGAGGGGATCACCTACGAGGACATGCGGCCGGGCTCGTACGCCGTCGCCGACCGGCTGGCCGACATGGACGCGAATCATGTCCAGTCCTCGCTGTGCTTCCCCACCTTCCCGCGCTTTTGCGGCCAGACCTTCGCCGAGGCCGCCGACCGCGAGCTGGCGCTCGCGTGCGTGCGCGCCTACAACGACTGGATGGTCGAGGAGTGGTGCGGCCCCGCGGCCGCCGGCCGGCTGATCCCGCTGACGCTCGTCCCCCTGTGGGACGCGGAGCTCGCCGCCGAGGAGGTGCGGCGCAACGCCGCCCGCGGCGTGCGGGCCGTGTGCTTCTCCGAGATACCGCCGCACCTGGGCCTGCCGTCCGTCCACGGCGACGGCTGGGACCCCTTCCTGCGCGCCTGCGACGAGACCGGCACGGTCGTCGCCATGCACATCGGCTCCTCCTCGCGCATGCCCTCCACCTCCGCCGACGCCCCGCCGGCCGTCGGCTCGGCGCTCACCTTCGCCAACTGCTGCTTCTCGCTGGTCGACTGGCTGATGTCCGGGAAGTTCGACCGCTTCCCGGCCTTGCGCGTCATGTACGCCGAGGGGCAGATCGGGTGGATCCCCTACATCCTGGAGCGGGCGGACACCGTCTGGGAGGAGAACCGGGGCTGGGGCGGGGTCGCGGGGAAGGTGCTCACCCCGCCGTCCGAGCAGTTCGCCCGGCACGTGTACGGCTGCTTCTTCGACGACGCCTTCGGGCTGCGCAACCTCGCCGCGATCGGCGAGGCCAACGTCCTGTACGAGACCGACTACCCGCACTCCGACTCCACCTGGCCGCGCTCCCGCGCGGTGGCCGAGGAGCAGATGGCGCACCTGCCGCGGGAGACGGCCGAGCGCCTGGTGCGGGGCAACGCGATCGAGCTGCTGGGGCTGACCCCCGAGGGGCTGTGGGCCGGGGGCTGAGGGGCGGCCCCGGTCACCCTTGACGGTCGATGTGACCGGTGCCACAGTCGGGGCGCATCTGACGGCATGTCAGGCGTGTCACATCGGGTGCGTCCGGCACGTCACATACGTAGACAGGGAAACCTGAAGACAGGCGGTGACCTCCGTGGAATTCGGGATCTTCGTGCAGGGCTACGTACCCGCGAGCCGCTCGCGCACCGACCCGCAGGCCGAGCACCACGCGCTGATGGAAGAGACCGAATACGTCGTCCAGGCGGACAGGTCGGGCTTCAAGTACGCCTGGGCGTCCGAGCACCACTTCCTCGACGAGTACTCCCACCTCTCCGCCAACGACGTCTTCCTCGGCTACCTCGCCCACGCCACCGAGCGCATCCACCTCGGCTCCGGCATCTTCAACCCCCTCCCGCAGGTCAACCACCCCGCCAAGGTCGCCGAGAAGGCCGCCATGCTCGACCACCTCTCCGGCGGCCGCTTCGAGTTCGGCACCGGCCGCGGCGCGGGCAGCCACGAGATCCTCGGCTTCCTGCCGGGCGTCACCGACATGGACGTCACCAAGGAGATCTGGGAGGAGACCGTCGCCGAGTTCCCCCGGATGTGGCGCGATGGGGAGTACGAGGGCTTCACGGGCCGGCACTGGTCCCTGCCGCCCCGCAAGGTGCTGCCCAAGCCGTACGGGCCCGCCCACCCGGCCATGTGGTACGCCGCCGGCTCCCCCTCCTCGTACGCCATGGCCGCCCGCAAGGGCCTGGGCGTGCTCGGCTTCAGCGTGCAGAAGGTCGCCGACATGGAGTGGGTCGTCGACTCCTACAAGAACGCCATAGCCGAGGCCCGCCCGGTCGGCGACTTCGTCAACGACAACGTCATGGTCACCACCACGGCCATCTGCGCCGAGACACACGCCAAAGCCGTCGAGATCGCGGTCGGCGGCGGGCTGAACTACCTGCAGTCGCTGCTCTTCCGCTACCACGACACCTTCCCCCGCCCCGAGGGCATCCCCCGCTGGCCCGAGCTGCTGCCCGAGTACAGCGCCGAGATCATCGAACTGCTCATCGCCGAGGAACTGATGATCTGCGGCGACCCCGACGAGGTCTTCCGCCAGTGCAAGCGCTGGGAACAGGCCGGCGCCGACCAGCTCGCCTTCGGGCTGCCCATCGGCATCCCGTACGAGGACACGATGACCACGATCCGGCTCATCGGCGAGCACGTGATCCCAAAGATCGACACCGACCCGGTCCACCGCACCACCCGCTACCGCCGGGCCGCCGCCGGCGCCTGACGCCCGGCGCCGCACACGCCGGGGCGGCGCCTCCCGGGCCGCCGCCCCGGTCCCCACCGGAAGTGCCCTTCACCGCTCGACGCCGAGTGAGAGGACCCGACCGTGCTGGACCACCTCATCCGCCGCGCCACCGTCGTCGACGGCACCGGAACCGGCGCCTACACCGCGGACGTCGGCCTGAAGGACGGGCGCATAGCCCTGGTCCGGCGCGGCCCGGCCGCCGTGATGGCCGGCGGACGGGTGGGCGAACGCGCGCGCACCGAGGAGGACGCGGACGGGCTCGTCCTCGCACCCGGCTTCGTCGACCCGCACACCCACTACGACGCCCAGCTCTTCTGGGACCCCTGCGCGACCCCCTCCATGAGCCACGGCGTCACCACCGTCGTCGGCGGCAACTGCGGCTTCACCCTCGCGCCGCTGCACCCCGGCCGCCCCGCCGACGCCGACTACACGCGGCGGATGATGAGCAAGGTCGAAGGCATGTCGCTGGCCGCCCTGGAGGAAGGCGCGCCCTGGAACTGGTCCTCCTTCGCCGACTACCTCGACGCCCTCGAAGGCCGCATCGCCGTCAACGCCGGCTTCATGGTGGGCCACTGCGCCCTGCGGCGGTACGCCATGGGCCCCGACGCCGTCGGCGGCACACCCGACGACGGCCAGCTGCAGCGGATGCTCACCCTCCTGCACGAGGCGATGGACGCCGGAGCCTGGGGGCTGTCCACCACGCGCTCGCCCACCCACTCCGACGGCGACGGCCGCCCCGTCCCCTCCCGGCACGCCGGCCCCGGCGAACTGCTCGCCCTCGCCCGCGCCGTCGGTGCGCACGAGGGCACCCAGCTGGAGGCCATCGTCGCCGGCTGCCTCGACCGCTTCAGCGAGGAGGAGAGCCGGCTCCTGGTGGCGCTGACGGCCGCCGCCGGCCGCCCCCTGAACTGGAACGTGCTCACCATCGACTCCGCCGAACCCGGACGCGTGCCCCACCAGCTCGCCACCGCCGCCCGCGCCCGCGCCGCCGGCGGCCGCATCGTCGCCCTCACCATGCCCGTCCTCGCCCCCATGAACATGTCGCTGGGCAGCTACTGCGCCCTGAACCTGCTGCCCGGCTGGGGCGACATCCTCGCCCTGCCGGTGCCCGAGCGCATCGACCGGCTGCGCGACCCCGTCGTACGCGCCGCCATGCTGCGCGGCGCCGCAAGCCCGCAGGCCGGCTCCCTGCGCCGGCTCACCGACTTCGCCCGCTACGTCATCGGCGACACCTACACCAAGGAGAACGACGGGCTCACCGGCCGCACGGTCGCCGACATCGCCGCCGAACGCGGCAGCGACCCGTTCGCCACCCTCGTCGAGATCTGCGCCGCCGACGACCTGCGCACCGTCCTGTGGCCGATGCCCACCGACAACGACCCCGCCAGCTGGGAACTGCGCCGCGAGGCGTGGGAGCACGAGGACGTCCTCCTCGGCGGCTCGGACGCCGGCGCCCACCTGGACCGCATGTGCGGCGCCCCCTACCCCACCCGCTTCCTCGGCGACTGCCTGCGCGGGCGGCGGCTCGTGCCGCTGGAGCGGGCGGTACGGATGCTGAGCGAGGAGCCGGCGCGGCTGTTCGGGCTGCGCGAGCGCGGCCGCATCGCCGAGGGCTGGTGGGCCGACCTGGTGCTCTTCGACCCCGAGCGCATCGACGCCGCCCCGGCGGCGCTCGTACGGGACCTGCCCGGCGACGGGGCGCGCCTGGACTCCCGGGCCGTGGGCGTGGTGAGCGTGCGCGTGAACGGCGTCGAGACGGTACGCCACGACGTGGTCACCGGCGCGGTGCCGGGCCGGCTGCTGCGCTCGGGCCGGGACACGGAGACGGTGGGGACGGCGGGCACGGCAGGGTCGACGGGATCGACGGGATCGGCGGGGGCGGCGACGGGAAAATTTTGAACCGGGGCAAAAGGGATGCCGCTGCGATTCCCGTACCGCCCGGGCGGGCCGCTGACCTCCGGCGTTACCGGCCGTAAGGCGGGAATCGGCCCATCCGGTTGCGGAAACAGCAGCACCTAACGTCCTCGCCATGGTTCAGGTGGCTCCGCGGCCGAGGGCCGCCGACGCAGGACACGTGCGCGCCAAAGGGCTCGGCGGCAATTCCGTCGGTCTGCTGGGCAGCGCCGTCATCGGGATCTCCACCGTCGCACCCGTCTACTGCCTGACCTCCACCCTCGGCCCCACCGCCGGGCAGGTCGGGGTGCGCATGCCCGCCGTCTTCCTCGCAGGCTTCCTGCCGATGCTGCTCGTCGCCTTCGCCTACCGGGAGCTCAACCGCTCCCTGCCCGACTGCGGCACCTCCTTCACCTGGACCGTACGGGCCTTCGGGCCGCGCACCGGCTGGCTGTGCGGCTGGGGCCTGGTCGTCGCCACCATCATCGTGCTGTCCAACCTCGCCGGCGTGGCGACCTCCTTCCTCTATCTGCTCCTCGGCGAACTCACCGGCAGCGACGCCGTCGCCGCCCTCGACGACGACCGCCCCGTGCACGTCGCCACCTGCCTCGCCCTCATCGCCGCCGCCACCGCCGTCAGCTACCGCGGCATGACCGCCACAAAGGGCGTGCAGTACGCCCTGGTCGCCCTGCAACTCGCCGTCCTGGCCCTCTTCGTGGTCATGGCCGTCTCCAAGGCCCGCACCGGCGCCCTGCCCGGTGCCATCGGTTTCTCCTGGACCTGGCTGAACCCCTTCGGCGTCGGATCCTTCGGCGCCTTCACGGCCGGACTGTCCCTGTCGATCTTCATGTACTGGGGCTGGGACGCCTGCCTGACCGTGAACGAGGAGACCGAGGGCAGCGCCGCCACCCCCGGCCGGGCCGCCCTGCTCGCCATGGCCACCCTCGTCGGCTCGTACCTGCTCACCGCCGTCGCCACGCAGATGTTCGCCGGCGTGGGCGAACAGGGCACCGGCCTGGGCAACCCCGAGACCGCCGGCAACGTCTTCGCCGCCCTCGCCGGCCCCGTCATGGGCAACGCCACGGGCAGCCTGCTCTACGTCGCCGTCCTGGCCTCGGCCGCAGCGAGCCTGCAGACCACCTTCCTGCCCGTGGCCCGCACCGTCCTGGCGATGAGCACCTACCGCGCCCTGCCGCCGTCCTTCGCCCGCGTCCACCCGCGCTTCAAGTCCCCCGGCCGCGCCACGATCGCGGCCGGCGCGGCCACCGGCGTCTTCTGCGCCGTCATGAGCTGGCTCAGCCGCAACGTACTGATCGACACGGTCTACGCCCTGGGCCTCATGATCTGCTTCTACTACTCGCTCACGGCGTTCGCGTGCGCGTGGTACTTCCGCGCGGAGCTGAGGAATTCGGTGCGGGATGCGTGTTTCAAGGGCGTCTTGCCGCTAATAGGTGGCGCGTTGCTCGTAGCCGTCTTCTGTAAGACCCTTCACGACATGTGGGACCCCGCCTACGGCAGTGGCAGTTCGGTGCTCGGGGTCGGGTCGGTCTTCGTCATCGGTGTCGGGCTGTTGCTGCTGGGCGTGGTGCTGATGCTGGTGATGCAGCGCCGCAGCCCGGAGTTCTTCCGCGGGGAGGTCATCGCGGTCGATCGGAGTCGTCCAGGAGCCACCGGGCCAGTCCGGACAAGAAGCGGCGACGGCGAGGACGGGTCGGGAGCTCGCTCAACGCCTTCTTGACCTTTTGGGTGAAGAAGGCGTCGGGGGAGAGGTCCCGGGTGGCGACGGCCAGGAGGGTGGTCAGCACGGCATGGGTCTGGGGGCGGTCACCTGTCGCTGCAAGGATCTCGGCGTACGTCTTGCGGATTTGGAGACTGATGGGCGCATCGGTGCCGAAGACAGCCGAGGAATCGGCAACAACCTCCGTCAACTGCTGCAAACCCTTGGCCTGATCAACGGTGGCTGTGGCGACGACTGCCTCCAGCGCACGTGAAACCAGCGTAAAGGGAGCATCCTGACCCATCACGCGCAGGAAGTCGGGGGTCAGAAGCCTGAGCCGGTCCAAGGATCCGGAGAGATCACGCTCCACGAGGCAGTAGGCACCCGCGAGTCGGCAGATGAGCGTGGTCGGTGCATCGGGGCCCAGAGCGTCACTGCAGTCGCGAGTCGCTGCATCGGTCAGGGCGACGGCGCGCTCGTGCTCACCGGCTTCGAAGGTCGACATGGCGTGCATGGCCCGGACCTCGAAGGTCAGGACGTGGTGGTCGCCGAGGGCCCGTGCGCAATGGGTCATCAAACCAGCACGCGCGTCGCGGGCCTCCGCCTCGTCACCGCGTGAGGAGATGGCGTTGCTCTGGATGAGCTTCGCATCGAGAGTCTCCAGAGCGTCGGGTCCCAGCACGGACGTGCAGTCGGCGATGAGGGGCGGGCACAGGACCAGGGCCTCGTGCGACCTCAGCGAATCGTCTGTCCGGCGGGCGTGTTCAACCCGTGCCGCCAACGTCAGCCGGTGTTCGTTCCCCAGCGCCGAGCGGCACCGGTGGACGAGCCGCTCGGCCGCGGTGCGTGCCTCGTCGAGATACCCCGCCTCGCCCGTGAAGTACGCCAGGCGCAGCCGCGCAGTGAGCGTGCAGGGGTGATCCGGTCCCAGCGCACGGGTGCAGTCGGAGACGACTCCCCGCAGGAGGGTGCGTGCGCGGCCCGCGCGGCCCGCGTTCCCCACGGTCTCGGCCTCCTGCAGTCGTTGCCGCAGGACGCCTTCCGGGGAGTCGGCCGTGACGAGCAGGGCCGTCCAGCCCGGCTCCCTGATCGTCTTTTCCAGCGCAGCCAGCCGCTCCCGCACCACGGCGGCGTTGTGCGGCCGCTGCGTGGGGTCCTTCGCCAGAAGGTCCAGGACCAGCCGGTCCGCCTCCGGCGGGAGGCCGGGCCGGCAGGCGCTGGGGGCCGGGGGTGGCTGGTGGACGTGGGCGTGGAGCAGCGCGGCAGGGTCGGCGCCCGGTGCGCTGAAGGGCGGGCGGCCGGTCAGGAGCTCGTGCAGGACGCACCCCAGCGAGTACAGGTCCGAGCGTGCATCGACGGGAGCCAGCGTGATGCGCTCGGGCGCCATGTAGCCCACTGATCCCAGTATTTGGCCGGGCAGTGTGAGGTCCAGCTGCAGCTGACTGCTCTTGGCGATGCCGAAGTCGAGCACTTTCAGCCTGTCCGTGTTCTCGTCGACCATGACGTTGGGGGGCTTGATGTCCCGGTGGATCACTCCCGCCCCGTGTGCGGCGTGCAGTGCCTCGCAGATCTGGGACGCCCAGGCGAGGGACCTGGTCACGGACGGCGGCCCCTGGGCGAGGATGTGCGACAGCGACCGTCCCGGCAGGAGTTCCATCACGAGGAAGTCCTGGTGGCTGCCGTTGTGCCGGGTCCTGCCGAAGTCGTACACCGTGACGATGTGGGCATGGGACAGGCCGCCCGCCGTCACGGCCTCCTGCCAGAACCGGGCCGCGGCCCGGCTCGGGTCGGTGCCGCCGCCCTCGTCCGGCGCCAGTACCTTGATCGCCACGTGGCGCAGCATGCGTTCGTCGAAGGCCTTCCACACCTCGCCGAAGCCGCCGCGGCCGAGGGCGCCGACGAGGCGGTAGCGCCCGTCCAGTACGTCCCCCGCTTCCATCGCCCCCATGGCTGGAAAGTACCGGTGACCCCCGGGTAGAGGAACAGGACGGCCGGGGCCGCGCGACTCCCATACTGGGGGCCGAGAAGCGAACTGACGGCTGAGGGGGACAGGGTGAGCGTCGCACTGCTGGCACTGGGAGGCACGATCTCGGTGCCGGACCGGGGACGGGGAGCACGGCTGAGCGGTGCCGAGATCACCGCTGCCGTTCCCGGACTGGCGGAGACGGGCGTGGTGCTGGACGTACGGGACGTGCACGCCGTGCCCAGCGGGAGCCTCACGTTCGCGCAGGTCCTCGACGTCGTCGCCCTCGCCTCGCGGGCCGTGGCCGAGGGTGCGGAGGGTGTCGTCGTCACCCAGGGCACCGACACCCTGGAGGAGACGGCCTTCCTGGCCGACCTGGTGTGGCCGCACGAGGCACCGCTCGTGCTGACCGGTGCGATGCGGCAGCCGGCCATGGCGGGGGCGGACGGGCCGGCCAACGTGCTCGCCGCCGTGCGCGTCGCCGCCTCGCGCGCGGCGTGCGGCGCGGGCGCCCTGGTCGTCCTCAACGACGAGGTGCACGCGGCGCGGTGGGTGCGCAAGACGCACAGCACGAGCACCGCGACCTTCGCCTCGCCGGGCGCCGGGCCGCTCGGGCATGTCGTCGAGGGGCGGGTGCGCATGCTCGTGGCCGCGCCCCGGCACGAGCCGCTGCAGGGCGGGTTCGACCAGGAGCGGCTCGCCGCGGCCCGCGTCGCCGTGCACGTGGTGACCCTGGACGACGACGGCGCCCTGTTGGAGGGGCTGGAGAGGACGTACCGGGGCCTGGTCGTCGCCGGGTTCGGTGTCGGCCACGTACCGGGCCACCTGGCGCCCCGGCTGGGTGAGCTGGCCGGGCGGGTGCCGGTCGTGCTGACCTCGCGCACCGGGAGCGGTCCGGTGCTGCGGCACACGTACGCCGCGCCCGGCTCGGAGACGGACCTGCGGCGGCGCGGGCTGATCGACGGCGGGTTCCTCGACCCGTACAAGGCGCGGGTGCTGCTGCGGCTGCTGCTGGCGGGCGGCGCCGGGCGGGAGGAGATCGCGGAGGCGTTCGCCCGGCGGGGCTGAGTCAGCCCAGCCACACCGGGTTGGTCAGGGCCGCCATCGCGCCTGCCGGGCCGGCGTGGCGCACCTCGGCCCGGACGTACGCCGCGCGGGCGGGGGAGGTGCGCCACTGGACCCGGCCGTCCGCGGGCAGCGGGGTCGTGTGCAGCGGCCCCTGGTCCGTGACGAGGACGGCCGTGCCGTCCGGGACGCCCGACACCTGCAGCAGGAAGGTCACCTCCGCCGCCGGGTCCGCGCGCAGGCGCTCGCCGATGCCGGCGTGGGCGCCGCGGGTGCCGGTGGCGGAGAAGGACAGCTGGACCGCCGAGGACTCCGCGATCCAGCTGCGGCCCGAGCGCAGGGCGGACAGCAGGGCCGGGCGGGAGAGGTCGTCGGCCAGGACGACGGTCTGCGGCAGTCCCACCACCTGGGGTTCGCGGTGGGCGTCGCTGTTGCCCATGGCGGGCAGCCAGGTGCGGCCCTGCCGGGCGGAGGCGACGAGCAGGGCGTCCCAGGCGGCGACGGCCATCTCGTCGTCCGGCGTCCAGGGGCCGTTCCACACCTCCAGCACGTCGGCGTCGCCGTAGCCGTACTTCCAGTTGCAGCCGACGCACTGTCCGAACGGATGGGCGGGAACGACGATGCCGCCTGTTTGCCGGATCCTGCGGGCGAAACGCGGGAAAGCGCCGTCCTTCGCGCGGTAGCGCCAGTCGATGAACACCCCGGGGTCGGTGCCGAGCGCGAGCACGTGGCCGTTGCGGGTGGTGACCTCCTCGCCGGTCAGGACGAGCAGGTCGTCGCCCCACAGGCCCTGCCAGGCGCCGTGCGAGGACGTGGTGTTGTGCTCGGTCGTGGTGATCCAGTCCAGGCCGGCCGCCCGGGCCGCCGCCGCGATCTCGGCGGGGGTGCGCTTGCCGTCGGAGTGGACGCTGTGCAGGTGGTTGTCGCCCCGGTACCAGGCCCGGCCCCGCCCGCGTGCCCGCTGCGGGGGGTGCACCGGCGCCGGCGTGGTGCCCGTGGGGCCGTACGTCAGGGTCACCGTCACCTCGTACGCCAGGCCCTGCGGGGCCACGGTGTACGGGCCGAGGACGACGTGCCAGGTGCCGGGCCGCACGGGGCCGGCGAGGTAGCCGGGGGTGGCGCGCTCGGCACTGATGGCGAACTCCGTACGGGCCCCGCCGGACCAGCCCCGGAAGCCGGCGCCGCCCAGGTCGGTGCCGCGCTCGTCGAAGATGCCGATGTCGCAGGCGTTGCCCTGGGCGCCGGGCGGCACGGCGGGTCTGTCGTAGGTGTAGGAGACGGCGATCTCGCGGACGCCGGGCGGCACTTCCACCGGGAGGTAGACGTAGTCGGGAGCGCCGGCCGGCAGGCGGCCGGTGACCTTGCGGGTCTGCGTCCGTCCGGCCCGTCCCGGTTCGCCGGCGAAGCTCACGCCGTCGAGTGTCAGCACGCCCGCCGCTGCGGCGACGGCAGCCGTCATTGCAAGTACGTCGCGTCGGTGCATCGAAAAGCCCCCTCGCGTATGCCGTGGCCACACTGTTGTACGCCCGGGTGGCCGCCGGAGGAACGCGCGCCGTCGGATTGTCTGTCAGTTGTGTGTCGGCCGTTCGTCCTGGGGCCATTCGCAGCCGCAAGGGCCTACCGTGGGTCACATCCCTGGACGGAGGTGCCCCCGCATGCGGATCGCCACCACGATCTTCCTCACCGACGAGACGATCACGCCGGTCCGGCTGGCCCGTGAGCTGGAGCAGCGCGGGTTCGCCGGGCTCTACCTGCCCCAGCACACGCACATCCCGGTCAGCCGTACGACCCCGGCGCCCGCCGGGGACCCGCTGCCGCGCGAGTACGGCCGGGCCCTGGACCCCCTCGTCGCGCTCGCGCAGGCCGCGGCGGTCACCCACCGGATCGAGCTGGGCACCGGCGTGGCCCTCGTCGCCCAGCAGGACCCCATCGTCCTCGCCAAGCAGGCGGCCTCCCTCGACCACCTCAGCGGCGGCCGCTTCACCCTCGGCGTCGGCTACGGCTGGAACGTGGAGGAGGCCGCCGACCACGGCATCGAGTGGCGGACCCGGCGCGAGCTGGTGCGCGACCGGATGGCCCTGATGCGCGCCCTGTGGGCGGGGGAACCGACGGCGTACCAGGGCGAGTTCGATTCGGTTCAGGCCAGCTGGGCGCACCCCAAGCCGGTGCGCCCGCCGCGCGAGCGCAAGGACGCCGCACCGCTGACGGGCCCGCGCACTCTCATCGGCGGCTCGGCCGGGCCGAAGCTCTTCGCGCATGTCGTCGAGTTCGCGGACGGCTGGCTGCCGCTGGGCGGCAGCGGCCTGCGGGAGACGCTGCCGCAGCTGCGCCGGCTGTGGCAGGAGGCCGGGCGCCCGGGGGAGCCGGAGGTCGTCCCGTACGCGGTGCACCCCTCGGCCGGGAAGCTCGCGCACTACGCGGAGCTGGGGATCGAGGAGGTCGTGGTGGGGCTGCCGGCGGCGTCCGAGACGGAGGTGCTGCGCGCCCTGGACGCGCACGCGGAGTTCCTGTAGACGGCGTGCGGCCGGCGTATCCGGAGCCGTACCGGAGGTATCCTCCGCATAACGTGAGAAGAGGCACATGGAACCGTCTCTTCCAGTACCCGGCACGGTCGTCGTCCGCTCGTATGCTCGGACAATGACTTCGAGCGCACAGCGAACCGGGCAGCAGGCCACCCCGAACGCACCGACCGCCAATGCCATGCGGCGTGCGCTCAAACGGGCCCGGGACGGCGTTGCGCTGGACGTGGCGGAGGCGGCCGTGCTGCTGCAGGCGCGCGGGGCGGACCTGGAGGACCTGTGCGCCTCCGCGGCCCGCGTCCGCGACGCCGGGCTCGAGGCCGCGGGCCGCCCCGGCGTCATCACCTACTCCAAGTCCGTCTTCATCCCCCTCACCCGCCTCTGCCGCGACAAGTGCCACTACTGCACCTTCGCCACCGTGCCCGGCAAGCTCCGCCGCGCGGGCGAGGGGATGTTCATGTCCCCCGACGAGGTCCTGGCCGTCGCCCGGCGCGGCGCCGAACTCGGCTGCAAGGAAGCCCTGATCACCCTCGGCGACAAGCCCGAGGACCGCTGGCCCGAGGCCCGCGAGTGGCTCGACGCCCACGGCTACGACGACACCATCGCCTACGTCCGCGCCGTCTCCATCCGCATCCTGGAGGAGACCGGACTCCTGCCCCACCTCAACCCCGGCGTCATGACCTGGACGGACTTCCAGCGCCTCAAGCCCGTCTCGCCCTCCATGGGCCTGATGCTGGAGACGTCCGCCGAACGGCTGTGGAGCGAGCCGGGCATGCCGCACCACGGCTCGCCCGACAAGGAGCCCGCGGTCCGGCTGCGCCACCTGGAGGACGCCGGCCGCAGCTCCGTGCCGCTGACCAGCGGACTGCTGATCGGCATCGGCGAGACGCCCGAGGAGCGCGCCGAGTCGCTGTTCGCGCTGCGCCGCGTCGCCCGCGCGTACCACGGCATCCAGGAACTGATCATCCAGAACTTCCGGGCCAAGGCGGACACCGCCATGCGCCGCATGCCCGACGCGACCCTCGACGACCTGGTCGCCACCGTCGCCGTCGCCCGGCACATCATGGGCCCCTCCGGCTGCCTGCAGGCCCCGCCCAACCTGGTCGACGACGAGTACGCGCGCCTGATCGGCGCCGGCATCGACGACTGGGGCGGCGTCTCCCCCCTCACCCCCGACCACGTCAACCCCGAGCGGCCCTGGCCGCAGATCGAGGAGCTCGCCGAGCGCTCGGCCGCCGCCGGCTTCCGCCTCAAGGAACGCCTCGCGGTCTACCCCGAGTTCGTCCAGCGGGGCGAGCCGTGGCTGGATCCCCGCATCCTGCCGCACGTGCGCGCCCTGGCCGACCCCGAGACCGGGCTGGCCGACGAGAGCGCCGTGGTCAAGGGCATCCCCTGGCAGGAGCCCGAGGAGGTCTTCACCGCCACCGGCCGCACCGACCTGCACCGCTCCATCGACACCGAGGGCCGCACGTCCGACCGCCGCGACGACTTCGACGACGTCTACGGCGACTGGGAGGCGCTGCGCGAGGCCGCCGCGCCCGGCATGGTGCCCGAGCGCATCGACGCCGACGTGCGCGAGGCGCTGCGGCAGGCCGCCGACGACCCCACCGGCCTGACCGACCCCCAGGCCCTGGCCCTGCTGCACGCCGACGGCCCCGCCCTGGACGCCCTGTGCCGCATCGCCGACGACCTGCGCCGCTCGGTGGTCGGTGACGACGTCACGTACATCGTCACGCGGAACATCAACTTCACCAACGTCTGCTACACCGGCTGCCGTTTCTGCGCCTTCGCGCAGCGGCGCACCGACGCCGACGCCTTCACCCTCTCGCTGGAGCAGGTCGCCGACCGGGCGCAGCAGGCGTGGGACGTGGGCGCGGTCGAGGTGTGCATGCAGGGCGGCATCCACCCCGACCTGCCCGGCACGGCCTACTTCGACATCGCGCGGGCGGTCAAGAGGCGGGTGCCCGGCCTGCACGTGCACGCCTTCTCCCCGATGGAGGTCGTCAACGGCGCAACGCGTACGGGGCTGTCGATCCGGGAGTGGCTGACGGCCGCCAAGGAGGCCGGGCTCGACTCCATCCCGGGCACGGCCGCCGAGATCCTCGACGACGAGGTGCGCTGGGTGCTCACCAAGGGCAAACTGCCCACGGCCACCTGGGTCGAGGTCATCAGGACGGCGCACGAGCTGGGCATCCGCTCGTCCTCGACGATGATGTACGGGCACGTCGACCAGCCCCGGCACTGGCTGGGCCATCTGCGGCTGCTGGCGGACATCCAGCGCGAGACGGGCGGTTTCACCGAATTCGTCACGCTGCCCTTCATCCACACCAACGCCCCCGTCTACCTCGCGGGCATCGCCCGCCCCGGCCCGACCCTGCGCGACAACCGTGCGGTGACCGCCATGGCACGGCTCCTGCTCCACCCGCACATCCCCAACATCCAGACGAGCTGGGTCAAACTCGGCACCGAGGGCGCCGCCGAAATGCTCCGCTCCGGCGCCAACGACCTCGGCGGCACGCTGATGGAGGAGACCATCTCCCGCATGGCCGGCTCCTCCTACGGGTCGTACCGCTCGATCCGTGACCTCGTCGCCATAGCCGAGACCGCCGGGCGCCCGGCCCGGCCGCGCACCACGCTGTACGGCGAGGTGCCCGCCGAGCGGCAGCGGGCCGCACTCGACTCCGACGGGCACCTGCCGGAGCTGCTGCCCGTACTGGACAACGGCTGACGCGAGGCGGGGAAGAGGCGGCGTTCGCGCAAGTGTTGCTGTTTTGTCGCCTGCTGCCGATCGGCGGGCGACACCGGCCCGCGTAGGGTGTCCCGCATGTCTTGGCCCCAGAACCCGCAGCAGCCGCAGCAACCGGAGCAGCCGCAGAGCCCGCCGTCACCGCCCCAGGGCGGCTTCGGCCCGCCGCCCGCGTGGGGCCCCGACGGCGCGGCCCACGCCCAGCCCACCGTCGTCTCCCAGCCGGCGGTGCCGGCCCCGCCCGGCCCGCCCGGCGCGGTGCCCCCGCCGCCGGGTGCCGTACCGCCCCCGCCGGGTGCCGTACCGCCGCCCGGCGGCGCGCCGGCCTACCCCGCGCCCGGTGCGTACGGGGCTCCCGGGCCGGGCGGGCCCGGTGTGCCCCCGGCGCCGTACGGCACGGCCGCGCCCGCACCCGGCGCCCCCGCGCCGTCCGGGAAGAAGAAGACGCTGCTCGCCGTGGTGGGCGGCGTCGTGGCGCTCGCCGTCATCGGCGGCGCCGCCGTGTTCCTGCTGAAGGACGACGGCGACGACAAGCAGGACCGCAGCAAGGGCGGCACCCCCGCCTCCCAGGCCCCGGCCGCCCCCGGAGCGCCCGAGGGCAACGCCTCCCCGAGCCCGTCCGGGGCGCAGCCCATGGTGGCCGGCTGGCAGACGCAGAGCCGGGAGGAGCACTTCTTCCAGTACGACGTGCCGGCCGCGGCCGACAAGTGGAAGGTGTTCCCGACCGACACCGCCGTCTCCTACACCGAGAACGGCAAGCCCGTCGTCGTCATGACCGGCACCGCCAACTACAAGGAGGGCGGCTGCTCCTCGCAGCCCAACCCCGACTCCGTCGGCGAGGCCGGCAAGGGCCAGCTCGCCACCGTCGGCACCACCGGCGGCGGCAAGGACGGCGACCTGAAGGAGAACGCCCGCAACTGGGCGGGCAACTGGGGCTTCATGGCCTACGGCGGCAAGGACCACAAGCCGAAGATCGAGGTCACCGACCAGGCCTGGAACCGCAACGGCATCCAGGGCTGGACGGCGACCGCCAAGGTCACCGTCACCAACCGCCCCAGCCCCTGCGTGCCGCCGACCGCGATCGTGAAGAGCATCGCCCAGAAGATGCCCGACGGCACCTTCCACGGCTGGGTCCTCTACGCCGACCAGGGCGTGCCCGACGCGCTCACCGAGGCGCAGATCGACAAGATCATGAGCACGGTGCGCCCGCTGAAGACGGCCCCGGGCGCCTGACCCGTACGCCCCGCAGGGGGTGTGCGCGCCGGCATGACGGAGCCCTCTCGTCCGGGACGACGGACCGGGACGAGAGGGCTCCGAGAGTGCGGAAATATCGATACGGCAGTGCTGCGCACGATGCCGGGCCGGGGGATCCGCGGTCCCCGAGGGGCGGGTCTCAGCGGGAACGACGTGCGTCGTCGCCGACGACCGCTACGAACGCCGTCCAGGACGCCGGGGAGAAGGCCAGCGCGGGGCCCTGAGGGTCCTTGGAGTCACGGACCGCGATGGACCGCGGAAGCGGGGAGGCCACCTCCACGCAGTCGCCGTGCGCGAGGGAGTAGGAGGACTTCCGCCACGTGGTCTTTCCCTGCCGAATGGCCATGATTGCTCCGATGCATTGAGTGCTGCCGAGGACGATCCGGGATACGGCCGAGAACTGTCTGGTCAGATCAGAACACCGGCGTCCCCAGGTGCCGTCGACGTTACGCGCCAACATCACCGGCTGTCGGGGGCGTTCACTCGACCGGATGGCATATTCCAATCACCCCTTCCTCGCAGGTGGTGAGAGGTGTACCGTTCCGCCTCTCGCTGCGCCGGAGCCGCACAGGGGCCCCTCAGGAGTCCTGCTCCAGCCCCTGTTCCGCCCGGGCCCAGTCCTCCGCCACCCGCAGCATGAAACGGCGCGAGTCCTCGGCGTTGAGGGCCTGCATGCGCAAATGCTCGTACATGACGCTGTAGGCCTGGACGTCGTTCGGCTTCTCCAGGTACAGGTCGCTGGTGATGCCCTCGAGATAGACCGTGCTGGCGTCCTGCGGGTCGTGGAACTCCAGGATGGAGAACTTCCCGTACATCCCCGGATGCGCCCCCACCGAGTACGGCAGCACCTGCACGGTGATGTGCGGCCGCAGACTGAACTCCACCAGGTGCTCCATCTGTTCGCGCATGATGGCGTTGCTGCCGACGATCCTGCGCAACGCGGACTCGTCGATGACGGCCCACAGCCGCAACGGGTTCTCGGGATCGGTGATGCGTTCCTGCCGCCTCATCCGCACCTGTACGCGCCGCTCCACCTCCGCGGCCGTGGCCTCCGGCCAGGAACCCTCGGTGACCGCGCTCGCGTAACTCGGCGTCTGCAGCAGGCCCGGCACGAGCGAGCCTTCGTACACGCGCAACGACGCCGCATCCGTCTCCAGGCCGATGTACACGCTGTAGGGAATGTCGCCGAAAGCGTGCCACCAGCCCTGCTGGCGCGACTCCTTCGCCATCTGCATCAGCGAATCGACGATGCGGTGGTCCTCGACGCCGTACACCCCGCACAGGTCGCGGACGTCGCGCTGGCTGATGCTGCGGCGGCCGTTCTCCAAGCGACTGATCTTCGACTGCGAGACCAGGAGCCGCTCGGCCACCTCCTCGGCCGTCATGCCCTTGAGCTCACGGAGCTTGCGCAGCTCCTGCCCCAATCGGCGCCGCCTTACGGTGGGGTTGACACTGGACGCCACGGGACGCACCTCCGGCTCCGTCATGCTGCTGTCTCCTGCTCGCAGCCTGCCACCACATGCCCTGGCGGCGCTGGAAAATGCTTATTCCAAGTGCGCGCTGTGCGGTCGGCGTGCGCGTGCATGTGACGTAGACGGTTCGGTGCTCGTTCCGGGCACGCCGATGCGCGCGGTGCGTCGGGCCGCACCGCCGGTTCCTGCGCGGTGCGGCCCGACGTCCCGCGCGCTGCGGTGGGTCGGTGTGCCGGTCGGGTCGATGTGCCGGGGGTGTTCCTGATCAGGCCGGTCCGGGGCTGCCGAACCGTTTCACGAGGCCGCTGCGCGGGCCATGTACCCGGTGCGGTGCGCGGCCTGCTGCCCGGCGGCGACCGCCGCCGCGGGCGGAACGGACTGCCGTACGGACGCCCGCCGGCCGGTGCCCCGGCCGCCGCCCGCACCCCCCGCGCCGGCCGCCGCGGCCGGGGCGCGGCGCGGCTGGGCGCCGGCACCGTTCTGCACGTCCATCACGGCGTGCGCCACCAGACCGCCCATGGGGTCGTGCCGGATCAGGTCCCGCAGCCGGGACCGGGACGAACGCCCCTCGTTGCCGGGGTAGAGGTGCTTGCCCAGGCCCACGGCGTGGGCCAGCGCGGCGAGCGCCGCGGTCCGCGGGTCCGGCGGCACGCCGGTGCGGATGGCACTGTCCAACCGGGCCCTGATCTCCCGGCTGATGGCCGTGTCCGTCGCCTGGTAGCGCGTGGTCGGCAGCACCCCGCACATCTGGCCCGCGACGGCATGCACCATGCCGCACCGCTCCAGATGCGTGAGGTACGTCTGACGCAGCCCCAGCCGGGGCCCGCCGATCCAGCTGACCGCCCGCACCGGGCTGCCGCGGCGGCGCAACAGCTCGAGCGCGGTGTCCAGGGTCGGATCACCTGTCGGCCGTGGGTGCACCACGGCGATACGATCCCCGTCAGGGGCTATCCGTCCGGCCAGGGCCAGCTCCACGAGCTGTGCCCCGGCAAGGCCGAGGTCGAGCGACTGCGGCTGCGCCGTGGTCCCCGTCGCCGGGTCCAGGGCGAGCAGCAGAAGCTCCTCCGGAATTGTTCTGCGGCTCCTGCCCATCCATGCCTCCCCGCGTGGATGAGTGACAGGGTGACCCCTCTCACATTGGTCTGTCGAGACCGCGTGGTGACTTCGTGTGGGAACCGGGGGGTATGTCGTCTCGTCTTGCACGTGGGTGAAGGCAGCCGAAGGCGGGCAGCGCCCTCCCGGCCACCGGTCGTGCCCTGGCGCGACGGCGGCAGAGGACACTGGTAGACGTTGAGATGATCCGGGCAGCGGGACGGTACGCCGTCCCGCGTCGGTGTACGGCGCGTGAATTCGAGGAGGCATCGGTGGCGGGCGAGTCCCCCGGCATGTCGGAGCAGCGGAAGTCGTCGGGGGAGACGACTGGCACCACTGGTACGACTGGCACGACCGGCAACGAACGCGACCCGAGACTCGGGCTCGTGAAGAAGCCCGACGCCGAGGCCGGCGCCACGGGCGACGGCCACACCAACGGTGGCGACAAGCACGGCGACAAGAACGCCGACAAGAACGGTGACAAGGGCGGCCGCAAGGACGCCCCGACGGACGGCCACAAGGACGGCGACGCGCGCCTGAAGAAGGCCGTGGAGGCGTGGGTGGCCGGCTCGGACGACGACGAGGCCGCTGCCGCCGCCCCTGCCGCCGACGAGGACGTGCCCGCCGACCGGGCGACCGCCGTGTTCCGCACGGTGCGCCCGAAGGCGGACGAGGCGGTCGCGGACGGAAAGCCGGCTGCGCGCCCGGAGGCGGACGGGCCGGCGAAGGACGCCGCTGCCGATGCCGCTGCAGGGGACAGTGCCGAGGCTGCCGCCGAGTCGGCAGAGGACGACAAGGCCGCTGCCGGGGAGCGGAAGGCTCCCGCCGACCGTGCCACCGCCGTCTTCCGCACCGTGCGCCCCAAGGCGGACGACACGGCGGACGACAAGGCCGTCGACAAGGCCGTCGACAAGGGCGCCGCCGGCAAGGACGAGGCCCCCGTCGACCGGGCGACTGCCGTCTTCCGTGCCGCGCGCCCCAAGGCGGACGAGGCCGCGGAGGCCCAGGGCGGCTTCGACGCGGAGAAGGCGGACAAGAAGCCCTCCGCCGACCAGCCGACGGCCGTCTTCGGCGCCCTGCGCCCGAAGACCGGCGACGCCGACAAGGGCAAGGACCAGGGCAAGAACGGCGACGGCGACGGCGACCAGGGCAAGGGCGCCGAGGCCAAGGCCCAGGCCGAGGGCGAGAAGAAGCCTTCCGCCGACCAGCCCACCGCCGTCTTCCGTGCCGTCAAGCCGAAGGCCGACGCGATCGAGGAGCCGACCGAGCTCCTCAAGGCCCCCGAGCCGCAGGGCGAGGGCGGCGCCGCCAAGAGCCGCTTCGTCCCGCTGAAGAAGGACGACGAGGCCCCCGCCAGGCCCGCCGCCCCCAAGGTGGCCAAGCCGGCCGCCGCGCCCGCCCCGGCGAAGGCGGCCCCGGCGAAGCCCGCCCCGGCCACGCCCGCAGCCGCTGCGCCCGCCGCGCCGGAGCAGGCGCCCAAGGCGCCGATCCCGCCCGCCGCGGGCATGCCCCGCCCGGGCGCCGCGCCGGCGGCCGGCGAGCAGGCGACGCCGCCCGCCGCGCCGCTGGACCTGCTGGCCCAGCTGACGAACACGCCGCCGCCCCCGCAGACCCCGCTGCGCACCGCCGTGCGCCGGGTGAAGATCTGGACGCCGCTCGTCCTGCTGCTCCTGATCGTCTTCTGTGTGGTGCAGGCGTTCCGTCCGCTGCCCGACCCGCGCCTGGCGCTGGGGGCGAAGAAGGCGTACGGCTTCGAGGGCGGCAGCGCCTCCTTCGTCTGGCCGGACGAGGGCCAGTCCGCGGCCAAGGTCGTGGGCGCCGGCGACGTGGGCTCGTACGGCCCGCAGAAGCCCGTGCCGACCGCGAGCGTCGCCAAGGTCATGACGGCCTACGTGGTCCTGAAGGGTCACCCCCTGCAGAAGGGGGACAAGACCAGCAACAAGATCACGATCGACGAGGCGGCGGAGAAGGAGTCCAACGCCGAGGGCGAGTCGACGGCGAAGGTCAGGGCCGGGCAGGAGTTCTCCGAGTACGACATGCTCCGCATGCTGCTCATCCCGTCGGGCAACAACATCGCCCGCCAGCTCGCCCGGTGGGACTCCGGCGGTTCCGAGGAGGCGTTCGTCAAGAAGATGAACGACGCCGCCAAGGAACTCGGCATGACCAACACCACCTACACCGACCCCAGCGGTCTGACGCCGACGACGAAGAGCACGGCCGTGGACCAGGTGAAGCTGGCCGAGGTGATGATCAAGAACCCGGTCGTCCGGGAGATCACCCAGCAGCCCAACGCCGACATCCCCGGCGGCCCGCACATCAACAACAACAACGACTCGCTGCTGGTGAAGGGCACCGGTGTCCTCGGCATCAAGACGGGCTCCAGCACCGCGGCCGGCGGTGCGCTGATGTGGGCGGCGCGGCGGGTGCTCGACGGCAAGGAGTACCTGATCGTCGGCGCCACCATGGACCAGCACTTCAAGGGCCTGGACCCCAACGCCGAGAACAGCCTCACCAAGGTCAAGAACAAGAGCTACGAGCAGCTCACCTCCATCCAGAAGGCGCTGGCCACCGCCACCGTCGTCAAGAAGGGCGACGTCGTCGGCACGGTCGACGACGGCCTCGGCGGCAGCACGCCGGTCGTGGCGACCAAGGACGTCGTGGCCGTCGGCTGGGCCGGCTTCCAGGCGAAGTTCGCGCTGACCGACGGCGGCCGGAAGATCCCGCACCAGGCGAAGGCCGGTACGGAGGTGGGCGAGCTCACGGTCGGCAGCGGCCCCGACGCGGTCAAGGTGCCGGTCGCGCTGAAGACCGCCCTCGCCGAGCCGTCCTTCGGCTCGAAGCTGACCCGTCTGGGCTGACGCACCTCCCCCGCGGCGGCGTGCTCGCGCCGCCGCGGGGCGCCCGCGCCCGTGTTAGCGTCGCGGGGGTTTGCGCACGGCAGCCGGAGCATGCGTGAAGAATGGGGGAAATGGACCGCGGGGGAAGACGGGGAGTGGCGCAGTGACGACCGTGGAGCCCGCGCGGGCCCGACGGCCCGGGCAGGGACAGCCGGGCAGCCAGGACGACGGCGCCCGAGCCGCCTCCGGGACCTCCGAGGACTCCGGGGCGCCCGGGACCTCCGGAGCCGCCCCCGAGACCCCCGCCGCGCCGCGCAGGCGGCTGCGCCGGCCCTCCTGGGCCGTCGTCCCCCACCACCGCAAGGTCCGCCGCAGGCTGCTGACCGGCACCGTGCCGGTGACGCTCGCCGTCGCCGCCGCCCTGCACCTGCTGTGGGTCCTCGTCTTCGCCAACAGCGGCGGTGACCTGGCCGCGCAGGACGCCTGGGCCGAGTTCGCGCTGCAGCACCCCTCCTCGGCGTACAACCTCGCCTGGTACGGCGGCATGCACCCCGTCTCGTACAGCGTCATCTCGCCGTACCTGATGGCGCAGATCGGCGTGCGCAGCACGATGATGCTCGCCGGCACGATCTCCGCGGGCCTGATCGCCCTCCTGCTCGTGCGCAGCCGCGCCGTGCGCCGGCCCCTGTGGCCGGCGATGTACGGCGCGTTCGCGCTGCTGTGCAACGCCATCTCCGGCCGGGTGACCTTCGGGCTCGGCACGATGTTCGCCCTGGCCGCCGTGGCGACGATCTTCGCGTGGCCGGCGCGCTGGCGCGCGACGGGCCGCCACCGCTGGCCGCGGGCGGTGCTGGCGGGCGTGATGGCCGGCCTGGCGACGGCGTCCAGCCCGGTGGCCGGCCTGTTCGTCGGCATCGTCGCGGCGGCGCTGTGGCTGGGCCGGCGGCGGCCGGCCGCGTACGCGCTGGGCGTGCCGCCGGTGCTGGTGGTGGCGCTGTCGGCGTGGTTCTTCCCGTTCTCCGGGCAGCAGCCCATGGCGTTCGCCTCCGCGATCCTGCCGCTGCTGGCGGGCATCTCCGGGATGGCCTTCACCCCCCGCTCCTGGCGCACGCTGCGGACCGTCTCCGCGCTGTACGTACTGGGCGTGCTGCTCGTATGGCTCATCCCCTCCCAGATCGGGACGAACATCTCCCGCCTGGGCATGATCTTCGGCGGCGTCGTGCTCGTCGCCGCCCTCACCGACACGCAGGTGCCCCCGCGCGCCGAACTGCTCAGGCGCGGGCGCGCCTGGCTCGCCACCGTGCTGGCCCTGACCACCATCACCACCTGGCAGCTGGTCAACTCCATCAGCGACATCATCCACACCACCCCGGCCGCCTCCTGGGCCCGCGAGCTGGCGCCCCTCGTGGACCGGCTGCAGCAGGTCGACGCCGCCGGCGGCCGCGTCGAGGTGGTGCCCGCGCGCAGCCACCGCGAGGCCTCCGCGCTCGCCCCCTACGTCAACCTCGCCCGCGGCTGGAACCGCCAGGCCGACCTCAAGCGCAACCCCCTCTTCTACGAGGAGGGCATGCTCACCGCCGACAGCTACCGCACCTGGCTCGGCCGCTGGGCCGTGGCCTACGTCGTGCTGCCCACCGGCGAGCCCGACAACGCCGCCGTCGAGGAGGCCAGGCTCGTGCGCGGCGGGCTGCCGTACCTGCGCGAGGTCTGGTCGGACGCCAACTGGAAGCTGTACCAGGTCAAGGAGCCCACCCCGCTCGCCGATCCGCCCGCGGTCGTCGAGCGCTCCGACGCCGAGGGGATCACCATCGGCGTGCGCACGGCCGGGCCCGTGCTCATCCGCGTCCCGTACTCCCCGTGGCTCGGCCTCGTCGACGCGGCCGGCAAGGACGTCCAGCCCCCCAAGGCCGGGCCGAACGGCGAACCCCCGGTCAACGTCAACGGCTGCCTCACCAAGCAGGTGCAGGAGCCGAAGGCCGGCCAGCCCGAGGACGACTGGACCGTCCTGCGCGCCCCGCATCCCGGCACGTACCGCATCGTCGCCCGCTACAAGCTGCCGCGCGGCACCGGCTGCCCGGACGACCTGGCGCGATGACGCTGCGCGCGGGGACGGCTGCGCGCCGTCACCCGTTCGCAGTCCTGCGCCGCGGTCGGGCGCATCCGTCCGGTTGATCTTTTGGCACCGGCGGTGACCTGCTGCTTCGCTGCGCGCCCGGGGCGTCGTACGGGCCCGTGCGGGGCGCCGGCCGGGGTGCGCGGCGGCCGGGAGGCGGCTTCGCTCGGGGTGAAGGAGCGCGGAGACCCGACTCCTGCTGCGGCACATCGGCGTGCCGCGTCCGCGCTCACGGAGGAAGCATGCGTACTGCACGAGTGCTCGCCGGGACCGCACTGACCATAGCCGCGCTGGGCCTGCCGGCCGTCCCCGCGCTCGCCGACCTGCACTTCGGCAAGCTCGAGGTCACCCCTGCGAGCGTCCGCCCGGGCGCCACCGTCACCGTCAACACCACCGCATGCGGCCCGGACGGCAAGGGCACCGGCGACGCCAGCGCGGTCGGCGGCCCCGCGTCCTTCGCACTGAAACCGGGCACGCACAAGGAGACCGTCGTCGGCGAGTTCAAGGTGCCGGACACGGCCAAGCCGGGCACGTACGGCATCGGCGCCAAGTGCGCCAACGGCAAGGAGGCCACCGGCGACCTCGTGGTCACCGGCAGCGGCGGCGGCTCCGCCAAGCCCAGCAGCCCCGCGCCCAGCATGTCGCCGATGCCCAAGGGCGGCATGAAGACCGGCGTCGGCGGCACCAGCGACGACTCGGGCACGGTCGAGATCGTGGCCGGCGCCTCCGTGCTGGGAGCGGCGCTCGCCACCGGCGTGTGGTTCGTGCGCCGTCGCGGCAGCAGCGGCGACCAGGCCTGACGGCCCGACGCGAGGACGGTCCACGGTGCCGGCCGGACCGCGCCTGGGCCCCCGGGCCCGCCCCCACCGCCCGGGGGCCCCGTCGCCGGGCCCGCACACGGCCTACCTCCGCAGCGACGCGGCGACCTTGCGCACCCAGGGCCGCCGGCCCCCGGACCGCCCGATCGCACCGGCGCCCCCCACGCCGGGGAGCACCGCCCTGCGGGCGGCACCGGGGATCGCGGCCCCACCGCCTTCCGCAGCCCGGAGCAGCACCGCCCTGCGGGCGGCACCGCGCCGGGCGGCGTCGACACGGTCGCCGTCCCGGCGGTGGGCGGCACCGGCCGCCGGGCCGGCCGCCCGGGAGGCGCCGGCGGCATGCGGCCCGGCCGCCCGCCCGGGCGTGTGCTGGGCCTCGGCGCAGGAGCTTGCGGCACTGCACGCCGCCGCCGACCTGGCGCGTGCACACCCGGCGGTACTGCACCGGGCACTGGCCGACCGGGGCGCGGACGCGCCGGACCCGGCGCCGCGGCGCCGGGCGTCCGCGCGGGCCCCGGGACAGGGGGAGCCGGCGAAGCCGTCGGTCGCCTCGGGCGCGGCGCCGGCCGAGGGGGCGGCGGGGGCCCGGGGGAGTGCGCAGGCCCGTGCCTCCGGAAGGGCTCCGGGGCGTCGGGGGCCGGCGAAACCGGCGCTGGTGTTCGCCTCGGCCGAGGAACTGGCCGCGCTGCGCGCCGCCGCCGATCTCGTGCGTGCGCACCCCGCGGTGCTGCAGCACCGGGCACCGGCCGACCCCGGCGCGTCCGCGCCGGACCGGCCGGCCCGACCGGCCGCCGCGCAAGCGGACGAGGCGCACCGCGCACCGGCACCGGCACCGCAGCGGAGCGGGGCGCGGCGGCGGGACGTTCTCGTCGGTGCCGTCGTCGTCCTGGCGCTGTGCGGGGGGAGCTGGCTCGTCGAGCGGGGGGTGCGGGAAGTGGGGCCGCCGCCGCAGCCGTCGCGGGAGCAGGCGTTCTCCACCGCGGGCATGCCGCTCATGGGGCCGCGGCCGGACGAGCGGGTCGTGCCGCCGCTGCCGGCGGCCGCGCCCACCCGGGTGCGCATACCGGCTGTGCAGGTGGACGCCCCTTTGGTGCCGCTCGGCCTGGAGGCGGACCAGACGCTGGCCAGTCCGCCGGAGGACGACCGCAATCTCGCCGGCTGGTACGCGGGCGGCACCGCGCCCGGCGCCGCGGGGACCGCCGTCGTGGCCGGGCACGTGGACACCGGGAGCGGGCCCGCCGTCTTCTACAGCCTCGGTGCCCTCAAGAAGGGCGACACCGTGGAGATCGCGCGCGAGGACGCCCGCACGGCCGTGTTCACGATCGACGCGATCGAGGTCTACGACAAGGCGGCCTTCCCCTCGGAGCGGGTCTACGGCACCACGAACCGCGCCGAACTGCGCCTGATCACCTGTGGCGGCGGCTTCTCGCAGGAGACCGGCACCTACCTCGGCAACGTGGTCGTCTACGCCCATCTCACGGGCGTGCTCCACCTGCCTCAGCTGCTGGGCTGACCGGCGAGCACCTCCAGCAGGGAGTCGCCGTACTTGGCCAGCTTGTTCTCGCCGACACCGCTGACCCCGGAGAGCTCCTCCAGCGACCCCGGCACTGCCGTGGCGATCTCGCGCAGGGTGGCGTCGTGGAAGATGACGTAGGCCGGGACGCCCTGCTCGCGCGCGGTCGCCGCGCGCCAGGCGCGCAGCGCCTCGAAGACGGGCACCGCCTGCTCGGGCAGTTCCGCCACGACGGCGGACCGCTTGCCACCACCGGAGCCTGCGCTTTTCACGGAGCGACCCGGCTTCTCGGGCTCGCGCCGCATCGGCACCTTCCGCCGCTGCCCCAGGACGTCCCCGCTGGCCTCGGTCAGGACGAGCGTGCCGTACTCGCCCTCCACCGCCAGCAGCCCCTGGGCCAGCAACTGCCGCACCACCGCGCGCCATTCGGCGACGCTCAGCTCGGTGCCGATGCCGAAGACGGTCAGCGCGTCGTGGTCGTGCTGGATGACCTTCGCGGTCTTCTTGCCGAGCAGAATGTCGATGATCTGGCCCGCGCCGAACTTCTGCCGCCGCTCGCGCGCCAGCCGGAAGACCGCCGAGAGGAACTTCTGCGCGGCGATCGTGCCGTCCCACGTCTCCGGCGGGGTCAGGCACGTGTCGCAGTTGCCGCAGGTGGCGGCCTGCGGCTGCTGCCCGAAGTACTCCAGCAGCCGCCCGCGGCGGCACTCCACCGTCTCGCACAGCGCGAGCATCGCGTCCAGATGCGCGGCGAGGCGCCGCCGGTGCGCGTCGTCGCCCTCCGAGCCGTCGATCAGCTTGCGCTGCTGGACGACGTCCTGCAGCCCGTACGCCAGCCAGGCCGTCGACGGCAGCCCGTCACGGCCGGCGCGGCCGGTCTCCTGGTAGTAGCCCTCGACGGACTTGGGCAGGTCGAGGTGGGCGACGAAACGCACGTCCGGCTTGTCGATGCCCATGCCGAACGCGATCGTCGCCACCATCACGATCCCGTCCTCGCGCAGGAACCGCGCCTGGTGCTCCGCGCGCGTGGCCGCGTCCAGGCCGGCGTGGTAGGGCAGGGCGTCGATGCCGTGCTTGGCGAGGAAGACGGCGGTGTCCTCGACGCCCTTGCGGGACATGCAGTACACCACGCCCGCGTCCCCGGCGTGCTCCGCGCGCAGCAGCTCCAGCAGCTGCTTCTTGGGCTCGGTCTTGGGCACGATCCGGTACTGGATGTTGGGCCGGTCGAAGCTGGCGACGAAGTGCCGGGCGTCGTCCAGCTTCAGCCGCGTCGCGATCTCCCGGCGCGTGGCGTCGGTGGCGGTGGCCGTCAGGGCGATGCGCGGCACGTCCGGCCAGCGCTCGTGCAGCGCGGACAGCGCGAGGTAGTCGGGCCGGAAGTCGTGGCCCCACTGGGCGACGCAGTGGGCCTCGTCGATGGCGAAGAGGGAGATCTTGCCGCGGTCCAGCAGCCGCAGCGTGGCGTCGACGCGCAGCCGCTCGGGGGCGAGGTAGAGCAGGTCGAGCTCGCCGGCGAGGAACTCCGCCTCGACCATGCGCCGCTCGTCCGCGTCCTGCGTGGAGTTCAGGAAACCGGCGCGCACCCCGAGGGCGCGCAGCGCATCCACCTGGTCCTGCATGAGGGCGATCAGGGGGGAGACGACGACCCCGACGCCCGGGCGCACCAGCGCCGGGATCTGGTAGCACAGCGACTTGCCGCCGCCGGTCGGCATCAGGACGAGCGCGTCGCCGCCGGCGACGACGTGCTCGACGATCGCCTCCTGCTCGCCGCGGAACGCGTCGTACCCGAAGACGCGCCGCAAGCAGCGCAGGGCGTCGCTGTCGCCGTGCTGGATGGGGTCGTCGGACATGGAGGGAAGTCTAGGGGCCGCCACCGACAGCCGGAGGCGGATCAAGGAACCGGCGGGACGCCGGGCAGGTCAGGCCACTTCCATGCCGAAGTCGAGCACCAGCGCCTCCAGCCCCCCGGGGTAGCCCTTGCCACCGACCACGAAGTCCCAGTCGCCGCCCGGCCGCCTGCGGAACGACCCGAGGACGAGCGCGGTCTCGCCGGGCCGCCCGTCGGAGACCTGCAGCTGCCCGAGCTCGGTGCCGGAGGCGTCGGCCAGCCGGATCCGGGCGTCGGTGAAGAGCGCGAGGTCCGCGTCCGGATCGATCTCCGGGTCGATGGCGGCGGCGAGCACGAGCCGGTCGGCGGCCTGCGGCAGCTCCTCGAAGCGGACGTGCAGGGCCGCCCTGTCACCGGCGGACGGCGGGGCGGAGCGGACCGCCCCGTCGGGGGTGCGCGGGTTGTTGAAGAAGACGAAGTGGTCGTCGCTCAGCACGCGCGAGCCGCTGCAGACCAGGGCGCACACGTCGAGGGCCACGCCGCCGGACCACGACAGGCCCAGCACGCTGTGCTCAGGCCCGGCGCCGGGCTCCGGCTCCCGCCGCGGTGCCCCGCCCCCCAGCCGGCCGCGCAGGCCGTGCTGGGCGAGCAGGGCCACGAGCTCCTCGCCGGAGATCAGCGTCAGCGGCTTGCCGGCGGCGAAGGCGTGCGAGCCGGGGCCGAACTTCGACGTCGTCACCAGCACGCCCTTGTTGGCGCCGGCCGCCTGCACGGTGCCGTACAGATCGCGTACGGCGGTCGGGGGCACGGTCTTGCGGTACCGCTTGACCTGCACGATGATCCGCCCGCCGCTGATCGGGTCGGGGTCCAGGGCCTCGACGTCCACGCCGCCGTCGTTCGAGCGGCTCGTCATCACCGCGCGCATCCCGCGGGCCCGGAACAGCTCGGCGACCAGCGCCTCGAACTCGACCGGATCCATCTCGAACAGGTCCGGGTCGTCCCCGCCGCCGTGGGAGACCACCGAGCGCCCCACGTCCGCCGGCAGCCGCCCGGGCCGCACCGCGGCCAACTGGTCGGGCCGGGCCGACACCTGCCCGCCCAGCCCGCCCGTCACGCACTCCACCGCATCGACCTGCTGCAGGTTCAGGGCGGCGAAGACGTCGCGGTCGGCGGTGACCGTCGCCAGGTGGATGTGGGCGGGCCGCCCGGTGGCCGGGTCGTGCTCGTCGACGAAGCCGTTGCACACCACCGACTGCAGCGCCCCGAAGGCGTCCGCCGCGAACAGCTCGCGCACCGCCAGCAACACGCACTGGGCCACCACGTCGCGGTAGACCGCGCGCCGCTGGCCGGCCGGGCGGGCGGTCTCCTTCTCCTCGTCGCTCGCGGCCACGTACCGCACGGCCTTCGCGGCCGGCACGACGTCGAAGCCCGGCAGCTCCCAGTCCAGCACCAGCTGGCGGGCGCCGGGATCGTAGGCGGCGGATATCTGGTGCGGGAACTCCTCCGGCCAGGCGGCCGAGGCGTACAGCGCGGCGGAGAAGTACTCCACGACCGCGTCCGGATCGCCCGCCCGCAGCGCCGCCTCCATCTCGGCGACACCCGCGTTGTGCCGGCGTATCTCCGCCAGCGTGGCGGCCGCCCACTGGTCGTACTGCTGCCTGTAGGCCGCCAGTTGCTCCCGGCGCTGCGTCTCGGCGGCCTGCGCGGCGTACCAGTCGCGCTCGAAGCGCTCCCGCGCGCCGAACCCCCCGTACTGGCCGGCGTCCGGCATCGGCACCGGCTGGGCCAGGTGCCCCGGGCTGAACGGCTCCAGCTGCTCCGGGCGCAGCAGCCCCGCCACCGTGAAGCCCGGCGCGCGGCACCCCGCGGCCAGCAGCCCCTCCAGCTCGGCGACGCGCGCCTCGATCTCCTCCGTCCGGCGCCGCGCCTCGGCCTCCCGGGCCTGCCGGTACGCCTGGCGCTGCTCCCGGTCGTGCCGGGCCGCCGCCCGTGTCGCCTCCCGCTGCGCCTGCACCTCGGCCCGGTGCCGGGCCTCCTGCTGCCGCTGCTGCTGCCGCTGTGCCTCGGCCCAGACCCCGAGCAGCCCACCGCGCCGACTCATCCGGTTCCCTCCCCGCCCCTGACAGGTCAACTTTAGTGGGCGGGGGAGGGCGAAAAGATCACCTGTGTGAGGGATTCGGCGGCGGGCGGCTCCCCCGCGGCGACCGCGGTCGCGGCCCCCGAGCCGCGGTGCCACGCTGGAGGGGGATGGGCCCGCCGGGCACGCACGGCTGGGGAAACATCATGGACAGGGCGATTCTCGACGAGATGCGGACCGCGCTGCGGGGCCCCGTCACCGGGCCCGGCGACGAGGACTACGACCGGGCCCGCGCCGTGTACAACGCGATGATCGACAAGCGGCCCGGCGCGATCGTGCAGTGCCGGGACGCCCGGGACGTGGCCGCCGCGGTGCGCTTCGCCCGCGAGCACGACGTGGAGATCGCCGTGCGCGGGGGCGGGCACAGCGGGCCCGGACTGGGCCTGGTCGACGGCGGGATGACGATCGATCTCGCCCCCCTGCGCGCGGTGCACACCGATCCGGACGCCGGAACCGTTTGCGCCGGCGGCGGGGCGCAGCTCGGCGACCTCGACCGCGCCACGCACGCCGTCGGGGCGGCCACCCCCGCCGGGATCGTCTCCACGACGGGCATCGGCGGCCTGGCGCTGGGCGGCGGCCACGGGTACCTCACCCGCCGGTACGGGCTGACCGTCGACAGCCTGCTGGGCGCGGACGTCGTCCTCGCCGACGGCACCCTGGTCGGCGCCGGGCCCGCCGACCACCCCGACCTGTACTGGGCCCTGCGCGGCGGGGGCGGCAACTTCGGCGTCGTCACCTCCTTCACCCTGCGGCTGCATCCCGTGCACACGGTGGGCGTCGCCCTCACCCTGTGGCCGGTGGAGCGCACGGCCGAAGTGCTCGACTGGTACCGGCGGTTCCTGCCGCAGGCACCGCAGGAGCTGTACGGGTTCTTCGCCGTGCTCGCCGTACCGCCGGCCCCGCCCTTCCCGCAGGAGATCCACGGCAGGAAGATGTGCGGCGTCGTGTGGTGCCACACCGGCGACGACGCGGAAAGCGGCGCCCGGGACCTGCTCGACGCCGCGGAGGGGGCCGGGCGGCCCGCCTTCGCCTTCGCCGCCCCCATGCCGTACCCCGCGCTGCAGGGCATGTTCGACGAACTCCTGCCGCCCGGCCTGCAGTGGTACTGGCGCGGCGACTTCTTCGACACGCTGCCGGACGCCGCCCTGGAGGTGGAGCAGAAGTACGCCGAGACCATCCCCACCGGGCTGTCGACCATGCACCTGTACCCGGTCGACGCGGCGGCGCACCGTGTCCCGCGCGAGGAGACCGCGTGGAGCTACCGCGACGCCGTGTGGTCCGGCGTGTACGCCGGCATCGACCCCGACCCGCTCAACGCCGGTGCCATCAAGCGGTGGTGCGTCGACTTCTGGAACGAGATGCACCCCTACTCGATGGGCGGGGCGTACGTGAACTTCGTGGGCGCCGACGAAGGCACGGACCGCGTCCGCGCCACGTACCGCGACCACTACGACCGGCTGGCCCGCATCAAGCGGACGTACGACCCGGACAACGTCTTCCACGTCAACCAGAACATCGAGCCGTCCTGACCGGCCCTGGTCGCCCCCTGGCCGGCGTGTCCGTGGTCGTGGCCCGCTCGTTCTCGTCGCAGGAGCCCATTTCATCCCTTTGATCCTGGGGAGTCCCCGATGCGACGAGTCCTCGCGGCGGCCGGCCTGGCCGCCTCCGCCCTGACCATGGCGACAGCCGGCCCGGCCGCCGCCCTCCCTCAGGCGCCGGACCTGGCCGGGCTGGGCCTGACGGTCGACACGGCGGCGCAGCGGGCGACGGCCGCCGCCGGCGACGCCGGCGGCAGGGCCGTGCGCCGCACCGTCCCCGCGGCGGGCCGCACGGGTGGCACCGCCGTCCGCACGACGACCGCCGCGGCCCGCCGCCTCACCCGCGAGGCCGCCGGTTCGGCGAGCGACATCCTGGGCGAGACCTCCGCCTCCGCGACCCGTGCCGGCCTCCCGGTCGGCGGCCTCCCGACCAAGGGCCTGCCCCGCGTGGAGCGCCTCCCGGCGGTGGACGTCACGGGCCTGGGCTGAGCAGGTCCACTAATCAAGTTTGATGAGTGGTCGATGCGGGCATACCCTTGCTCCTGCAGGTGCTCATCAAATTTGACTAGTGGGGGAACCGCACGACCGTCCTGCCCGACACCGGATACACGCCCACCGCCGAGGACCGCGCAAGCCTGGACGCCTGGTTCGCGGAGTACGACGCCCGAAGCGCCGAGCGCGACGTCGAACGGATGGCCGACATGGCGGTCTTCCCCCTCAACCTCGTCAGCGACGACTCCGCCGGCAACGGCCGCACCGCCCAGTGGGACCGCGAACAGTTCGTCACCACGATGAAGCACGTAATGGGAGACGGCCCCGAGGACATCGCCTTCGCATCCACCCGCACGCCCGTCTTCCTCTCACCGTCCATGGCCGTGGTCTTCACGGACTGCACGATGACGACGGGCGAGCACACCCAACAGCTGCGCTACGCCGACATCCTGGTCAGGCGCAACGGCACCTGGGCCTTCCAGACGATGCTCCAGAGCGGCTGGGGCGACAACCTCTGACGGCCACAACACCCGAAGGCCCCGGACCGCACACGGTCCGGGGCCTTCGCCAGGTGCCCCCGGGCAGATTCGAACTGCCGACACCCGCTTTAGGAGAGCGGTGCTCTATCCCCTGAGCTACGGAGGCGTGAGCGCCGGGCGCCGGGTGGGCGTCGGGGCTCGACGGACAGGTTAGCGGATCGGGGCGGGGCAGGTCAGGGGGCTGTCAGGCGGGGGAGGGGTGGGGTGGTCGGCGGGTGATGCGGACGTGCCAGGTGCCGGCCCGGTCCTGGGAGAGGATCTCGACCGTGATGCCGGGGGCCGTGAAGCGCTGGCCGGTGCGGAAGGTGGCGTCGGTCAGGGCGGGGCTCACGTTGGGGTCGGTGGTCAGGCAGCCGCGGCTGCCGGGGGTGGCGTCGGCGGCGCGGACGGGGGCGGCGCCGGAGGGGAGGGCGGTGTCGACGGTGGTGATCAGGACGCCGGGGCGGCAGACGGCGTGGTCCAGGCGGCCCGGGGCGCGGGCCTCCAGGGTCAGGGCGCGGGTGGGGGAGAGGGGGACGACGGCGAGTTTGGGGCCGCCCCTGCGGGAGGTGGGGGTCAGGGCGACGGTGCGGCGGCCGGGCCGGGCCAGGCAGTGGACCTGGGCGGGGGCCAGCCAGCCGAGCTTCCACTTGTGCCAGGCGAGGAAGTCGTTGGAGGGGCCCCAGTCCTCCTCCATCGGGTCCCAGTGGCCGACGGGGGTGCGCGGGGCGCGGCGGCCGGTGCCGGCGTACAGGTCGGGCAGGCCGAAGCTGTGGGCGTTCTCGTGGGTCAGGACGCGGTAGGGGCTGTCGCCGGTCTGCCGGCTCCAGATGAAGGAGACGTTGCGGATGGCGGCGCCGTCGTGGGCGGTCAGGCCCGTGGCGGTGCCGGCGAAGGTCACCGAGCGCACGTCCTGGACGGCGGGCGGTCCCGCCTCGGGCACGGCGAGCACGTTGATGAGGTCGTAGCGGCGGAAGTCGACGGTGCCGTCGGCGGCGTCGACGATCTCCTTGGCGAGGGCGTGGTAGCCGTCGTCGCGGTTGGGGTCGAAGGGGGTGCCGCGGGTGATGCCGTACGCGCGGTACGGCCGGGACATGCGGATCCAGCGCAGCACCGGGGTGGAGCGGTAGTCCAGTCGGCCGTAGGAGCTGGTGCGGTAGTGGTCGGCGACCGCCGGGAAGAACTCGGCGTACCGCCGGCGCGGGGAGATGCGGGCGGGAACGTCGGGGAAGTCGATGAGGAAGGTGACGGCCCGCACGGTGCCGCTGGAGGGCGCGAAGCCGTGCGGGGTGCGGGCACCTTCCGAGACGTGCCGGGTGACGGTGCGCAGGGCGCAGGGGCCGGTGGGCGGGCGGCCGCGGGGCAGGGCGGAGGCGGCCGCGGGGAGCGCGGCCGGGGCGGGCAGGGCGGGCGCGGCACGGTGCGCGGGTGGCGGTGCGGGCGCGGTGAGCGCCCCGACCGTCGCCGCCAGGACGACCATCACCAGGGGCTTCATGCGTCCACCCTGAGCACGGCGCGCCGCGGTCCGCCCTTCGGGCTGCGGCAGACGGGGGCGGTCCGATGGTGTGACGTACGCCACCCGGCGCAGCGAAATATCCGGGGAGCTTCTCCCCGTTTACGTGAGTGTTCCTCCCAAACGGGGAGGCACTCCCCGGAAGGAACCCCGCCCATGGACCGGCAGCCGCGCCTGCGCGCCGACGCCCTGCGCAACCGCGAGCGGATCGTCGCCGCGGCCCGGGAGGCGCTGGTCGAACACGGGGCCGAGACCTCCCTCGATGAAATCGCTCGACGGGCCGGGGTCGGCAATGCCACGCTGTACCGGCACTTCGCGGACCGCCGCGAGCTGATCCACCATGTCACCCTCTCCGTCATGGCCCGCATCGCCGACCGGGCCGAGGCGGCGCAAGCGGAGGAGCCCGATGCTTTCCAGGCGCTGAGGCGTTTCGTCCATGCCGCGGCGGACGAGCGGATCGGTGCGCTCTGCCCGTTGCTCGCCGAGGGCATCGACAAGGGCCATCCCGAACAGATCGAGGCGCGCGACCGGTTGGAGAGCGCCGTGGAGGCGCTGCTGTCCGCCGCCCGCGCCACGGGTCAGCTGCGGGGGGACATCGCCATCGGTGACCTGATGGTGGCCATCACCCAGCTCACCAGACCGCTGCCGGACACCGGGTGCCTGGACTTCGACCGGTTCGTCCACCGCCATCTGCAGCTGTTCCTGGACGGTCTGATGGCGCCGGCCCGCTCCGAACTTCCCGGCACTGCCGCCACCTTGGACGACCTGCGCCGCGCGAGCCGGTCCGCCGCCTGCGGCACGCCGGTGTGACGGCGGCCGCGCCCGCCGTACCGACCCGCGCGCAACGCGTGACGCACGCAACGTTTTTGCACGACGCTTCGCACCACCCCACCGGATCACCACCGTCAGATAGGCCCCACCTCATGCCCGACCTCATGAAGCAACCCGACCCGAACCGCTGGAAAGCGCTGATATTCATCGCCCTGGCGCAGCTGATGGTCGTCCTCGACGCGACGATCGTGAACATCGCGCTGCCGTCCGCCCAGGCCGACCTGCACATCTCCGACGGCAACCGGCAGTGGGTCATCACCGCCTACGCCCTCGCGTTCGGCGGACTGTTGCTCTTCGGCGGCCGGATCTCCGACCTGTGGGGCCGCAAGCGCGCGTTCGTCACCGGCCTGATCGGCTTCGCGGCCGCCTCCGCGCTCGGTGGCGCCGCCGTCAACTCCGGCATGCTGCTGGGCGCCCGCGCCCTGCAGGGCGTCTTCGGTGCCATGCTCGCCCCGGCGGCGCTGTCGCTGCTCGCCGTGCTCTTCACCGAGGCGAAGGAGCGCGCCAAGGCGTTCGGCGTCTTCGGTGCCATCGCGGGTGCCGGTGGTGGTGTCGGCCTGATCCTCGGCGGTCTGTTCACCGAATACCTCAACTGGCGCTGGACGTTCTTCGTGAACATCCCCTTCGCCGTCGTCGCCGCCGCCGGCGCGATCAGCGTCGTCCGTGAGCCCGCGGAGGGCCGCAACCCCTCCAAGCTGGACATCCCCGGTGTCATCCTGGCCACGCTCGGCCTGGTCTCGCTGGTCTACGGCTTCACGCGCGCCGAGTCCGACGGCTGGACCGCGGGCATGACCATCGGCCTGTTCGTCGCGGCGGCCGTGCTGCTGGGCGCCTTCCTGGTCGTCGAGCGCACGGTGAAGGCCCCGCTGATGCCGCTGCGCGTGCTGACCGACCGCAACCGCGGCGGTGTCTACATCTCCCTGGGCCTGGCCGCCATCGCGATGTTCGGCCTGTTCCTGTTCCTGACCTACTACCTGCAGGTCGTCCGCGGCTACTCGCCGGTCAAGACCGGTCTGTCGTTCCTGCCGATGATCGCCATGATGATCACCGGTTCCACGCAGATCGGTACGCGCCTGATGACCCGCGTCCCGGCACGCTGGCTGATGGGCCCCGGCTTCCTGCTGGCGGCGGCCGGCATGACCCTGCTGACCCAGATCGACCTGGACACCTCCTACGCGGCGGTGATCCTGCCCGGTCTGATGATGATGGGTCTGGGCATGGGCACGGCCTTCATGCCCGCGATGAGCCTGGCCACCCACGGCGTGCAGCCGCGGGACGCGGGCGTCGCCTCCGCCATGGTCAACACCTCGCAGCAGGTCGGCGGCGCCATCGGCACCGCGCTGCTGAACACCATCGCGGCCAGCGCCACCACGGACTACTTCAAGTCCCACATGGCGGGCGCCACGAACCAGAAGATCCTCACCTTCCAGTCGATGGTCCACGGCTACGCCACGGCCGTGTGGTGGGCGGTCGGCATCCTCACGGTGTCCGCGCTGGTCGCCATGGGCTTCGTCAACGCCCGTCAGGGCGGCGGCCCCGCCGCCTCGTCGGCGGACGGCGAGCCGGTCGAGGACGCGGTCCCGGTGATGGCGCACTGACCCGGCGGCGCGCCGACCCGACGGTGCCGGCCCTGACGGTGCCGACCTGACGGTGCCGGCCTGACGATGGACATCGGCACGGTCCGACGAAGGCCCCCTCCCGCACGGGAGGGGGCCTTCGTCGTGCGCGCGGGGCCTGTCGTCTCAGCGCAGCCAGGGCACGTCACCGCCGGCCGGTTCGAGGCCGGTGGCGATGATGCGGCAGATCTCGCCGAAGTGCGCCGCCTGGTCGGGCGTGAGCCGGTCGAAGATCGCCGCCCGGACGGCGTCGACGTGCCCGGGCGCGGAGGCGCTCAGCATCGCGAAGCCCTCGTCCGTCAGCACCGCCAGCTGCCCGCGCTTGTCGGAGGGGCATTCCTCGCGCCGCACCCAGCCGTTCTTCTCCAGCCGGGCGACGGCATGCGAGAGCCGGGAGCGGGTGATCTTGGCGTGCTGGGCGAGCTCGGTCATGCGCATCCGCCGGCGGGGCGCCTCGGAGAGCTGGACGAGCAGGCCGTAGTAGACGTGCGGCATGCCGGCGTCGCGCTGCAGCTGTCTGTCGAGGTAGTCCTCCAGCAGCGTGGAGGCGTGCTGGTAGGCCCGCCACGTCTCCTGTTCCGCGTCGGTGAGCCAGCGGGGCTCGGCGGCGGCCTCCGGGGCCGCTGGGGGTCGCTTGGTCATGACATCCACTGTTCCACTCGCCGGTGCATGGTCTACGATCGCAGAGGAGAGCTTGAAATTTCAAGCAATCTTGGACTCCGCGCCGCCACCCCTTCCTCGGATGGTCCCCCATGCGTATGCCCGCCCTCTACCTCTCCCATGGCGCGCCGCCCCTCGCCGACGACGCCCTGTGGCCCGGCCAGCTCGCCGCCTGGGCCCGCGACCTGCCCCGGCCGACCGCCGTCCTGATGGTCTCCGCCCACTGGGAGGAGGCCCCGCTCGCGCTCGGCGCGACCACCACCGTGCCGCTGGTCTACGACTTCTGGGGCTTCCCGGAGCACTACTACCGCGTGCAGTACGCCGCGCCCGGCGCCCCGGAGCTCGCCGAGCGGGTGCGCAGGACGCTGCGGCGCGCCGGGACGCCCGTACAGGACCTGCCCGAGCGCGGGCTGGACCACGGCGCGTACGTGCCGCTGGTCGAGATGTACCCCGACGCCGACGTCCCCGTGCTGCAGATGTCGCTGCCCACCCTCGACCCCGAACGGCTGCTGGAGACCGGGCGCCGGCTGGCGCCGCTGCGCGACGAGGGCGTGCTGATCGTCGGCAGCGGCTTCTTCACCCACAACCTGGCCGCCCTGCGGCACGCCGGGCCGCAGCCGCCCGCCTGGTCGGCCGAGTTCGACGCGTGGGGGCGCGAGGCGCTGGCCGCCGGCGACGCCGACGCCCTGCTGGACTTCGCGCACAAGGCCCCCGCCGCCGCCCTCGCCCACCCGCGCACCGAGCACTTCGCCCCGCTCTTCGTCGCCATGGGCGCGGCGGGTGACGACCTGGGGGCCCAGCGCAGCGTCATCGACGGCTTCTGGATGGGGCTGGCCAAGCGCTCCGTGCAGTTCGGCTGAGCGCGCCCCCCGGACGCGTGCCTCAGCCGGCCGGTTCGATCAGCTCGCAGGCTTCGGCCACGGCTGCCAGGGCGGCCGGGCCGCCGGTGTCCAGGGCCGTGTCGGCGAGCTTGATGGCATGGGCGTCGCCGTGCAGCGCGGCCTGCTCGAAGGCTTCGTCGAGCGTGGCCCGGCCGGGCGCCACGGCCGGTGCGGGCCGGGCCGGGGCGTAGGCGGCGGTCACGGCGGCGCTGGCCTCCCACGCGGCGGCCAGGCTCGGCGCCCACAGCTCGTGCGGCAGCGCGGGCAGGGTGCGCAGGACCGCGTTGGGCGCCGTGGCGGCGTGCACCAGCATCACCGGGCCGCCCCGGGCGTAGTGCGGGTAGCGGGCGACGGCGGCCTCCACCAGCGCCGTCAGCGTCGCGTGCGCCTCCTCCGGTCCCTCGGGGCGGCGCAGGGTGCTCGCGGCCGCGGGCCAGCCGGCGGTGGCGGGCAGCCGGGCGAAGCGGGCGCGGATGCCGCCGTGCGGGTCGGGCAGGGACGGTACGGCCGCCAGCGCCTCCTCGGGCTCCGCAGTGCCCGCCAGGGTGGTGGGTGCGGCGAGCGGCTGGTGGCGGGCGGCCCAGTAGCCGAGGGCGTGGCCCAGCTCGGCGGTGCGCGGCGCGCTGTCGCCGTCGGCGAGCAGGGTGCGTACGGCGTGACCGGTGCGGATGACGGGATGGGTGGAGCCGCCGGTGATGCCGGGCAGCAGCCGCGGCCACCACTCGGCGAGCACCTCCCGCCAGGGGCGCTCGGCCACCTCGCGGGTGAAGTGGGCGATCCAGTCGCCGAGATGAGCGGGGTCGCCGAGCAGTTCGGGCCAATTGGCGGCGTCGATCCGGGTGTTCGTGCCGGGGAGTTCCTCGGTGCGGTGGCGGTAGGCGTCCAGCCAGCGGTGCACCAGGCGGGCGTGCCCGTGGCGGACGAGCGCCTCCACCGTCATCGGCGCGTGGTTGGTGAGCCAGCCCTCGAACTCCGGGCCCGTACCGTGGACGCGTTCCAGTGCTTCGTCGAGCGTTCCGCTCGTGTCCGTGTCGGCCATGATCCGCACGCTATGCGGATCAGGGGCGCCCGCGGAACGGTCGCAGGACGTACGTCCCACGGGCGCCGGGCGTACGACTTCCGTGCCGGTGTGCGCCGTTGGGCGCTCGCGCGCACCGCCGTTCAGTGCTCGTGCACGTAGAAGACGTAGTACGCCGTCAGGCCCATGCCGATGCCGAGGGCCAGGCCGATCCCGGCGGAGCGCAGCACCGAGCCCCCGCCGAGGTTGTGCAGGAAGCCCATGCAGATGCCGAACAGCGCGCCGAAGGCCGCCGCCCGCACCTCGGTGATCAGGCGGTCCCGGCCCCGGACCAGCGCGTAGCCCACGGCGAAGGAGACGACCGCGGCCACCAGGCCCAGCAACCAGCCGCCGGCCTCGGAGAAGCCGTTCTCGTGGGAGATGAAGACGACGTACAGGCCGTAGGCGAAGGCGGCGACGGCCGGCACCGCCCACGTGGCCCGGGATCCCGGTTGGGCGCCGCGCGGGACCGGCCCGGGGCCCTCGTGCGCGTGCCGCCCGGGCAGCATCGTATGCGTCGACATGACGGGCTCCTCTCGCTCGCGTCCCCGTCCCACCAGCGCACACCCGGCCCCCGGGGCGGGCAACTCGATCAGCGGGCGGGCCGCGGCGGCGCGCAACCACCGGGCGGGCGGGGGCGTCCTTGGGGGCGAGGAGCGGCCACGGGGGACGCTCCTCGCGGAGCACGAACGGGGCAGGGCCGTGGCACGGACGGGCACGGACGGTCATGAACGGGACGGTCGCCGGCGTCGTACACGGGTGAGGCGGATGTGACGGCCGTCTCACCCGCCGGGGTCGCGGGGGCTCGGGGCAACGCCGAGCCGACCGCGCACACCCACCCTGACCTGCGTTTCCCCAGGGCGCAGGGATGCCGCCCGGGTGGGCGGGCCGACAGGGTACTGCATGATCCACAAAAAAAGACGTCTCTGGGGAATTCTGTCCTGTTTCCGTCCGTTCTTTTACTTCGGACGGGGCACCCGCACCAGGGTCCGGTTCCCCGGTCCCGCCCGCGACCGTCTCATCGCAAGGGAGTACGCATGGCAACCCGTGCCGTCGCCCGTCGTCAGGCCACCGCTCCGGTGCCGGACGAGGCAAGCAGTGTTCGCGCCGCAGGCGGAGAGATCGCCGATCGCGACCTGGTCGGCATGTACCTCGACGAGATCGCGCGGACGCCCCTGCTCGACGCCGCCAAGGAGGTCGAGCTCTCGCAGACCATCGAGGCGGGCGTCTACGCCCAGCAGATACTCGACGGCCTGGAGGAGGGCGGCGCGAAGGCCGCCGGGGCCAGCCGCGAGGAGCTGGAGGCGATCGCCGCCGAGGGCGCCCGCGCCAAGGACGTCTTCATCAAGTCCAACCTGCGCCTGGTCGTCGCCGTCGCCCGCCGCTACCCGCGCAGCGGTCTGCCCCTGCTCGACCTGATCCAGGAGGGCAACGCCGGCCTGGTGCGGGCAGTGGAGAAGTTCGACTACACCAAGGGCTTCAAGTTCTCGACGTACGCCACGTGGTGGATCCGGCAGGCCATCACCCGGTCGATCGCCGACCAGTCCCGCACGATCCGGCTGCCCGTGCACCTCGTCGAGGAGCTCGGCCGGATCCGCCGGGTCCAGCGCGAGTTCAACCGGGAGCACGGCCGCGAGCCCGAGCACGCCGAGATCGCCGTCGAGCTCGACACCACGCCCGAGCGCGTCGGTGACGTGCTGGACTGGGCCCGCGACCCGGTGAGCCTGAACATGTCCGTCGACGACGAGGGCGAGACGCAGTTCGGCGACCTGCTGGAGGACACCTCCGCCATCTCGCCGGAGCAGTCCGTGATCGCGCTGCTGCGCAGCGAGGAGCTGGAGGGTCTCATAGGCCGCCTCGACGAGCGCACCGCCTCGATCATCAAGGCGCGCTACGGCATCGAGGACGGGCGGGAGCGCACCCTGACCGAGGTCGGCAAGCAGCACGGCCTGACCCGCGAGCGCATCCGCCAGATCGAGAAGCACGCCCTGCTGGAGCTGAAGAAGATGGCCCACGACACCGGCTTCGACGCCGCGGCCTGATTCACCACTGCCCGTCGCGCCGCCGCCGCGCAACAATGGACGTGAAGGCACCGCCGCACAACGACACACCTGCACAGACCGGGTCCCGGCGCTTCCCTCCCCCCTTGCGCCGGGGCCCTTGCCGTCACCGGCGGCCGGTCCTGCGGCGCCGTTACCCGCGGCCGGTCCTGCGGCGGGCGGGTTTCCGGCGGCCGGACCTCCGGAGCGGTCGCGCGGCGACGATCATCAGCCGGTGGTAGGAGCCCACCGCAGGCGGCTCGCCCACCGGCCGGCCGGCCACCTCCACCCACGCATGCGCCCGGAACGGGCTCGTCCGCACCCCCGTGCACCAGTCCGGCCACACCCCCCGCAACCGGCACAGCAGCACCGTGGCCACCGACCGCTGCAGACAGCCCTCGCCCGCGCAGCGCGCGCTCACCCCGACGACCGCCTGCCGCGCCGCCAGCGCCTGCTCCGCCGTCGCCGGCGCCGCCCCGCGCCGTACGAACGACAGCACCCGGCGGATGCCCCGCGGGCGCAGCAGCACCAGCAGCCGGGCGGCGCCCGTCGCCGCCAGCGCCGCCGGCCGGGCGCGCAGCGGCACGGGGGAGCGGGCGGCCGGGGCCATCGACTGGCTCACTTCGTCACCACCAGCCGCGCCGCGTGCAGCGAGGCGATCAGGGCCGCCACATCGGTGGCCGCCCGCTCCGCGCCGAGCCCCGGATGGCGCTCGCCCAGCCCGCGGGCCGCCTCCCGCGGGCCGCTCCCGGCCAGCAGGGCCCGCAGGACGAACGCCCCGGTGCTGTTGAGCTGCCAGTACCGGCCGGTGGCCTCGTCCAGCAGGACCATGCCGTCGTCGGTGTCCGTCACGGACACGTCGGGGCTCAGGGAAAAGGACACGGTGCACCTCCAGAAGTGGCCGGCCCGCCGCCGGCGCGGTCGCGCAGCCACGTCTCGCAGCCGAGCGTCGGATCCAGGCCGCGCAGGACGTCGGGGCCGGGCGCGTGCAGGGACGTCAGCCGGGAGCGCAGCGCGTCGGCGTCCACCAGCCCGGCACCGGCCAGACGCGAATCCTCGAACAACGCCAGCAGCGCCGACCTGTTGCGACGCAGCCCCGTCAGCAGATCGGCGCTGTACTCGCCCTTGGTGTCCCGGCGCAGGAGCGAACCGGGCACGATGCCGGCCATCGCCTCCTTGAGCACCGGCTTGTAGCGGCCGTCGCCGCCGCGCTCGCCCGGCCGCACGGCCAGCGCCGCCTCCAGCACGCCGTCGTCGAGGTAGGGCGCCGAGCACTCCAGCCCCAGGGGGGCCAGCACCTGCTGCAGCTGCCGCACGCGCAGGCCGCTCGCCCGGGCGTGGGCCAGGGCGGTGTGCTGCCCGCGCCCGGCCGCCAGCGGCAGCGGGCGCGCGTCGGCGGCCTCCCGCAGCAGGCCCACCACCGCCCGTACGGCCTCGGGCGTGGCCCACACCGGCAGGCGCAGCTCCTCGCCCCAGGCCACACAGGGGCGGGGCCGGCCGCGGGGCGGGGGAGAGGGGCGCCGGGCCAGGCCCCCGGCCCAGTCGGCCAGCCACCGGTCGAAGTCGCGCCGGTCGGTCAGGCCGCGCAGCACCGGCCACAGGGGCCAGGGCTGGTGGGTGTACTGGCGGTACAGGCGGGCCAGCGTGGCCAGGGGCCGCACCCGCACGTCGTCGTGGAGATGGGCGGGAAACGCGGTGAAGAGCTCGTCCGCCCCGGCGCCGGTCAGGTGCAGCCGCGAGCCGCGGCGGGTCATCAGGCGGGCGGTCGCGGCAAGGGCGGCCCGGTCGCGCACCCACGGACCCGGCTCGTCCGTGGGCACCTCCATGCCCGCAAGGCCCGCGTACCAGACGGGCTGCTGGGCACGGCGGGGCACCACGTGCTCGGCGTGCGGCAGGTGGGCGGCGGCGCGCCCCGCCCAGGCCGCGTCGTCATTGGCCGGATCGCGGCCCTCCCACGTCAGGGCGACCAGGCGGGGACGGGGCGGGTGGGCGCCCCGCGCCGGGGCGCCGGCAGCCGGGAAGAGCGCGGCCGCGGCCAGGAAGCACATGCTGGTCGAGTCCAGCCCGCCGGACAGGTCGCAGCTGAGCGCCTGCACCCCGGCGGTGCGCGCCCCGACCGCCGCGATCAGCGCACTCCGCAGCGCCGGCGCCCCCTCGGCGGCCGTCAGCCACGGCTCCGGCGGATCCCACCAGCGCCGCGCGCGGGCCTGCCCGTCCCCCTCGATCAGCAGGCAGTCCTGCGGCGGCAGCGCGCTGACGCCCTGCCAGACGCAGTGGGCGTCCAGCGGATACGGCGGCGGGGAACTCAGCAGGTGCAGCGCCAGCACCCGCTCGTCGACCCCGGCACCGGTCAGCGCCCCCAGGGTGTCCGCCCGGTCGGCGGCCACCGTCACCCCGGCCACCTCGGCGTGGAAGAGGCGACGCACCCCGGAAGCACTGCCGCGCACCCGGACCCGCCCGCCGACGGAGGCGGCGAGGTGGAAGCTGCCCGTGAGCCCGGCCGCGGCCGCCTCGACGTCCTCCGGCCCCCGCACGCGCGCCAGCCGCTCCGCCAATGCCCCGGCGGTGACCGGGCACAGCCCGATCACCGCCAGCCGTGCCGCCCCTGCCGCGGCGACCGTCACCCGCCCGTCCGGCCAGTTGCCGAGCAACCAGGGCCGGCCGGAGGCGTGCTCGATCGTGCGGGCCGCGAGGGGGCGCAGCGCCTGCGCCGCCGCTCGGCTGCGTTCGCCGTCCGCGAGGACGGCGAACCACGCCTCGCCGGTCACGGGATACGACCCTCAGCCCCAGTAGGCGTACCAGCCCATGGGCTCCAGGAAGTTGCCCACGGGCGAGCCGAGGGTCAGCTCGGAGAAGCCGCCGGCCTCGACGAGCGCCGGGGATTCGTAGATCTCCTGCGGTTCCATGACGGGTCCTCTTTCCGCCGCACGGATCGGTGGATCCGTGGATTCCCAGTGCGGGAATCGCACTGTGATCCGGACATGCCCGGCACCTTCCCCGCTACTCCCGACGGCGGAACTTTCCACTCGAAAGGGTGAGAAAGGATGAGAAAGAGGTATTTATCGCTTGGCTGAAAAGTGCGTCCCGTTCGCCGCACGGCCGATGCGCGCCCCCAACGTCCGCAGATGCTCCACCAGCACCGCAGGCTCCCGCACCGTGAACTCGCAGTCCACCAGGGCCAGCCGGAACGCCACCCATTCGATCGAGTCGGACGTCAGCACGTCGAGCCGGCAGGAGTCCTCCCCGACCGGCTCCGGCGCCCCCAGCCAGCTCGGCAGCCGCGAGGCGACCAGCGCGACCGGCGCCTGAAACTCGGCCACCAGCCGGTACGTCGGCTGGAGCCGGGCCAGCGACCGCTTGAGGAACTCCGCCGCGTCCGCCGCCGGCAACTCCCGGGGCGTGAAACGCGCCCCGGTGGCGAACGGCTCGCTGACCCGGTCCACCCGGAACGTACGCCAGTCCCCCCGGTCCACGTCGAACGCCACCAGGTACCAGCGGCGGCCCGTGCTGATCAGCCGGTGCGGCTCCACCAGGCGCTTGGTCTGCGTACCGTCCCCCTTGCGGTAGGCGAAGCGCAGCCGCTCCCGGCCCGTGGCCGCCGAGGCCATGGCCGTCAGCGTATGCGGGTCGACGGTCGCCCCGTCGCCGCCGGTCAGCGGCACCGTCGCCGCCTGCAGCGCCGAGACGCGGTGCCGCAGCCGGGACGGCAGGACCTGCTCCAGCTTCGTCAGCGCCCGCACCGACGCCTCCTCGATGCCCTCCACCGCGTGCCCGGCGCCCGCGCGCAGGCCGACCGCGATGGCGACCGCCTCCTCGTCGTCGAGCACCAGCGGCGGCAGCGCCGCGCCCGCGGCCAGCCGGTAGCCGCCGTCCGAGCCCATCGTGGCCTGGACGGGATAGCCGAGGTCGCGCAGGCGCTCGACGTCCCGCCGGATCGTGCGCGCACTGACGCCGAGCCGCTCGGCCAGCTCGCGGCCGGGCCACTCACGAGGGGTCTGCAGGAGCGACAGCAGGGTCAGCAGCCGTGCCGGGGTGTCCGTCATGCCCTCCAGGGTTCCAGGAAAGTAGGACACGACCTGACCTACAGGCGGGTTAGTTTTCGGACCTCGGCCACCGCCGCCCGGAGGCGGCCGATCCGGGCGGACCCGCGTGGGTATGCACCGGATCGGCATCGGTGCCCCGAAGAAGTACGACAATGCACGTCGAAGCACGCGCAGACGCCACGAAGCACGAAGAAAGGCAGTATTTCTGTGACCACCACAGCGACCACCGACCCGCCCGCCGACGCAGCGGCCGACCGCCGCCGCTGGCTGGCGCTCGCCGTGGTGATGACCGCGTCCTTCATGGACTTGGTCGACGTCACCATCGTCAACATCGCCATGCCCAGCATCCGCAAGGACATCGGCGCCTCCTTCAGCACCCTGCAGTGGATCACCGAGGGCTACGCCCTCGCCTTCGCCGCGGGCCTGATCACCGGCGGGCGCCTCGGCGACATCTACGGACGCCGGCGCGTCTTCCTGCTCGGCATGTCCGGCTTCACCCTCGCCTCCATGCTCTGCGGCATCGCCGGCGACCCGCAGCTGCTCGTCGCCGCCCGCGTCCTGCAGGGCGCCACGGCCGCGCTGATGGTGCCGCAGGTGCTGGCCATCGTCCACGCCACCTTCCCCGCGCACGAGCGCGGCAAGGTCTTCGGCATGTTCGGGGCGATCGTGGGCCTCGGGGCGGTCTCCGGGCCGATCCTGGGCGCGCTGCTGACCCAGTGGAACCTCTTCGGCCTCGAATGGCGCCCGATCTTCCTGGTCAACCTGCCCGTGGGCCTCGCCGGGCTCGTCCTGGGCCGCCGCTACATCCAGGAATCCAGGGCCCCGCAGGCCCTCAAGCTCGACCTCGTCGGCGTCGCCCTGGCCACCTGCGGCCTGCTGATGCTGCTCTACCCGCTGACGCAGGGCCGCGAGCTGGGCTGGCCGCTGTGGGGCTTCGCGTCGATGGGCGGCAGCGCCCTCGTCTTCGCGGCCTTCGTGGCCTACGAGCGGTACAAGACCCGCAAGGACGGCTCGCCGCTGGTCGAACTGTCGCTGTTCAAGGTCAAGAGCTTCGCCGCCGGCATCGGCATCGAGGTCGCCTTCGGCATCGCCTGCGGCGTCTTCTTCCTGATCTGGACCCTCTACATGCAGATCGGCCTGGGCTGGAGCGCCCTGCGGGCCGGCCTGACCGGCATCCCCTTCTCCCTCGCGGTCTCCGCCGCGGCCGGCCTGTCGGTGCAGAAGCTGGTGCCCCGCTTCGGCCGCAAGGTCCTGCAGGCGGGCGCGCTGTCCATGGCGGCCGGCGTCCTGCTCTACATCTGGGAGTCCGGCCACTACGGCACGGAGATCGCCTCCTGGCAGATGGCGCTGCCGCTGGTCGTCATGGGCCTGGGCATGGGCCTGATCGTCGCGCCGCTGACCGAGACGGTCCTCGCCGAGGTGCCCAAGGAGCACTCCGGCTCCGCCTCCGGCCTGATCAACACCACGCAGCAGCTCGGCAACGCGGTGGGCCTGGGCCTGGTCTCCGTCGTCTTCTTCGACGCCGTCGACGAGGGCGCGGTGGCGCGCGGCCGGGCGGGCGAAGCCTTCGGCGACGCCTTCCGGCACGGCATGTGGTGGGTCGCGGGCGTGCTGGGCCTCGTCCTCGCGCTGATGTTCGCACTGCCGCGCAAGACGGCTGCGGTGCAGGGCGGCCCGGGCGCGCCTGAGGGCGCCGGCGACACCGTACCGGCGCAGCAGCAGGCGAAGGAGCCCGCCTCGGTGGCCTGACCCGGCGCCTACCGGCCGGGGCCCCTCCGCTTCCTGCGGAGGGGCCCCGGCCGTTCTGCCCGCGCGATGTGACCACGCTCGGAGGCGCGTCACATCATTGCGGTCCCTCTCAGGCGGGTTCGCCGTACAGATCGCGGTACGAAGGGAACAGGCCGCCGGCCCCGTCGACACCCTCCGCGGCCAGCACGGCCCGGACCACGCAGCGGGTCAGGACGTCCGCCCCGGCGGCCAGGATCTCGTTCACTGCGCCCGCCGCGAAGTCGGCGCTGCCCGGCAGCCCCTCCTCCGCAGGCAGCGGCCGCTCGCCCGTGGCCAGCGCGAAGACGGTGTCGCCGTCGGTCAGCAGATGCACCGGGCGCACGGCACGCGCCAGGCCGTCGTGGGCGGTGCCCGCGAGCTTCTGGGCCTGCGCACGGGTCAGCGCGGCGTCGGTGGCGACGACGGCCAGGGTGGTGTTCAGCGGGGGACTCACCGATGCGGACCAGCGCTCGGCCGACTCCCGGCGCGCCTCCTGCAGAGCCTCCTGCGCCGCCCGGTGCCGCTCCGGCGCCGGGTACGCGGGCCGACCGCCCTCGTACAACTGCCCGTACAGCACCCCCGTGGCCGGGTCCACCACCGAACCCGCCGCGTTCACCGCCGCCAGCGCGGCCACCGTCACCCCGGAGGGCAGGACGACGCTGGCAGTACCGATGCCGCCCTTGATGCCCCCGGCCACCGCGCCCGCACCGGCACCCACATTGCCCTGCACCACCGGCGCCCCCGGCGGCGTACGGGCCGCCGCCTCGGCCGCCCGCCTGCCCAGCCGGGCGTCGGGCCGGGCCCGCCAGTCACCCCCGCGCCCCAGGTCGAACAGGGCCGCCGCCGGCACGACCGGCACCACCTGCCCCGGCTCCGGACCCACCCGGAAGCCCTGGCCCTGCTCCTCCAGCCAGGCCACCACCCCCGAGGCGGCGTCCAGCCCGAACGCGCTGCCCCCGGTCAGCACGATCGCCTCGACGCGCTGCACGAGGTTCCGTGGATCCAGCGCATCCGTCTCCCGCGTCCCCGGCCCGCCCCCGCGCACATCCACGGCGGCGACCGCGCCGCCCTCGCCGGTGAGCACCACGGTCGTCCCCGACAGCGCCCCCAGCTCCACCAACTCGGCATGCCCCACCCGCAACCCGCCCACATCCGTGAGCGCATCCCGCGGCCCGGGCGTCCCCCCGGCGCCATGGCCGGCCGACCGGATGTCAGGCGTACGAGCGTCGTCCGCAGCAGTCATGCGCCATGCCTACCACGACTGTCTGACGAGACGTCAGTAGGCGGTGTTCGCAGGGGCGCCCTGGGGGCCCTCCCCCCTCCCTCCCCCTCCCTCCCCTTCCTCCCGTTCCCCCTGGTGGGCCATGAGGGTGACGCCCACCGCCACCGCTGCCGCGCCGACCAGGCCCGCGGCCAGGACCGCCCAGGTGCCGGCGAAGGTGCAGGCGAGCGTGGCCAGGGCGGAGACGGGCAGGACCAGTTGCTGGGCCGGGCCGCGCTTGTGGTGGCGGGAATGGATGAGCCAGACCGTGAACATGAACAGGGCCGCCGGCACCGTCACCGCCGCGGAAGCGGCCACGGTGGGGATGTGGGCCTTGCCCACGCTCTCCTCGACCGCCACCTCGATGCCCGCGCCGATGGCCGCGGCCGAGCAGAAGACGAAGTAGTGGCCGTACCCCCAGACGAACGCCTGACGGTTGGAGGCCAGGTGCAGATGGATCGGCGTGGCGAAGTAGATCCAGAAGGCGGCGAAGATGATCAGCAGGCCGCCCGCCGCGATCGGCAGGAGCTCGCCCAGCGCCTCCTGCTCGTCGGCCGCCGACTGCACCGCCGTCGTGGCGGCCGCCACCGTCTCGCCCAGGACGATGATCGTGAACAGCCCGTAGCGCTCGGAGATATGGTGCGGATGCCAGGCCGTCGGGCGGCTGAGCTCGGCCCAGACCGGCACGGCCATCTCCAGCAGGGCCATGGCGAGAAACACCCACGGCCTCGCGGGACCCGGCAGCACGACCAGACCCAGCCAGCCCACCTGGCACAGGCACACCCCGATCGCATACCGCCGGGCGGTACGCCGCTCGGAACCCGTGGCGCCATGGGCGGCGCGCAGCCACTGGGAGACGAGGGCGAGCCGCATCACCAAGTAGCCGAACCACACCATCGTGAAGTCGCTCGCGGAGAAGGCCCGGGGGACGCCCGCCGCGAGGACGAGCACCCCGGCGATCTGCACCAGCGTCACCACGCGGTAGAGCGCGTCGTCGGTGTCGTAGGCCGAGGAGAACCACGAGAAGTTGACCCAGGCCCACCAGATCGCGAAGAAGACCATCAGGTAGCCGGGGATGCCGTGCCCCGGATGCCCCTCCGCGAGCGCGTGCACCAGCTGCCGCCCGGCCTGGGCCACCGCCACCACGAAGCACAGATCGAAGAACAGCTCGAGCGGGGTGGCCGTGCGGTGCTCCTCCTCGCGCCCGCGCTCGGTCATCCGGCGCAGCACGCCCGACGAGTCCTGGCTCATAGCTGCGATTGTCACCGCAGCCCGGGCCCGTCGCGCGCCGGACGGCGCAGCGGGGACACGCCCGGGCCGCGGGCGGCGGCGCGCCCGTACGCTGGACGCATGAGCACCGACACCCCGAGCCCCCGGCGGGACCCCGCGGCGGCGGCCGCCGCCGCACTGATCTTCGACGATCCGCTGTCACAGCAGTCCTCGGACGATACGGACCGCGGCTGGGGCGAGCGCCCGAAGGCCGACGAGAGCGGTGCGGATCTCGCCCGCTTCCTGGACGAGAAGCCGCCGCACCACGTCTGAGACGGCCCGGGGCGGCGCCGATCTGCGGCTGCCGCCGCCGCGTGGGCGCGATCGGCCGGTGACGGCCCGCAGCCGACGCGCCACCCCGAGGCCGACTGCGGGCGCGTCGTGGCTCGTCGCGCAGTTCCCCGCGCCCCTGATGGGGCGCTCGTGGTGGCGTGTGACGAAGATCCGTCGGGCGCGCCCCGCGCCCCCATGGGGCGCTGCGTGATCCGCCGGGCAGGCCCTAGCGCTGGGCCGGGACGGAGTCCGAGCCGGGGCCGCGGCGCTGCTCGATCAGGGTGTCGCGGATCTGCGCCAGCAGCTCGATCTCGGTCGGCTCCGCGGGCTTGTCGGACACCGGCGCCTTCGCGGCCTGCCGGTCCTGCCAGCGCTTCATGGGCAGGAGCATCAGGAAGTAGACCACCGCCGCGGTGATCAGGAACGTCAGCGAGGCGCTGAGCACCGAGCCCCACTGGATGTAGACGCCCTTGGTCACCTCGCCCGCGGCGTTCCGGGCGCAGGGGCCCTTCAGGCACGAGGCGTAGTGCTCCAGGTCCTTGGTACCGAAGGCGCCGACGACCGGGTTGATGATCCCCTTGACCACGGAGTTCACGATGTTGGTGAACGCCGCGCCGATGACGACGGCGACGGCGAGGTCCACCACGTTGCCCCGCATCAGGAATGCCTTGAAGCCGCCCAGGACTCCCGTCTTCTTCTCGCTCCCGGAGCTCACAGAACAGCCTCTCCCTGCATACCTCTGTCATGGAATGGTCGATTCCATACGATACGAGAAAGTCGGACGGCCCCGTCCGCTCCGAGACCACCGTCACCCGTCCGGGGAAGGTCAGCCGAGGTGCCAGTGCGTCAGTGCGGGCGAGCACAGTGTCACCACCCCTCCGGCGGCGGCCGTCGCTGCGACGGCGAGCACGAGGGGCCGGGCGCGCCCCCGCCGCCCGTACCGCCAGCGGCCCCGGCGCCCCGCCTGCACCGGCGGGAACAGCGGGACCCGGCACCCGGGCGGTGCCCATGGCGCCGAGGGCGCCGAGGGCGCCGTGGTGCCGTACGTGGTGCCGTACGAGGAAGGAGCCGGGTGCGCGGGACGTGCGTAGGACATCGGGACCACCGCCTGTCGTGAGGAGCGCCGAGTGACGCCCCTCACGATCCCGGTTTCCGTCCGGCCCCGCTGAGGGCTGTGGACTACTGGCCGGTTGTGGAAAAACCCGCCACCCGCGCCGGCCCCGTCACCCCCGCCGGCGGCTACGGCAGCTCGATCCCCAGGTCCCAGCCGTCGTGCGCCCGCGCGCACAGGCAGGCGCGGTCCTCCGTCTTCGGCAGGGCCGCCACCGCGTCGAAGAGCACGCCGCGCAGCCGGTCCACGTTCTGCCCGAAGACCCGCAGCACCTCCTCGTGGGAGACGCCCTCGCCCGTCTCCGCGCCCGCGTCCAGGTCGGTGACCAGTGACATCGAGGTGTAGCAAAGGCCCAGCTCGCGCGCCAGGACGGCCTCCGGGTGGCCGGTCATGCCCACCACCGACCAGCCCTGCGCCGCATGCCAGCGGGACTCCGCCCGCGTCGAGAAGCGCGGGCCCTCGATGACCACCATCGTCCCGCCGTCGACCGGCTCCCAGTCGCGCCCGCGCGCCGCCGCGAGCGCCACCGCGCGTCCCGTGGGGCAGTAAGGGTCCGCGAAGGTCATGTGGGCGACGTTGGGCACGTTGCCGTCCGCCAGCACCTCGCCGTCGAAGAAGGTCTGCGCGCGGCTCTTGGTGCGGTCCACCAGCTGGTCCGGCACGAGCAGCGTGCCCGGCCCGTACTCCGCCTGCAGGCCGCCCACCGCGCACGGGCCCATGACCTGGCGCACGCCCACCGAGCGCAGCGCCCACAGGTTGGCCCGGTAGTTGATGCGGTGCGGCGGAACGCTGTGCCCGCGTCCGTGCCGGGGCAGGAAGGCCACCCTGCGGCCCGCCAGCTCGCCGACGAACAGCGAGTCGCTCGGTGCGCCGTAGGGGGTCTGCACCGTGACCTCGGTCACGTCGTCCAGGAAGGAGTAGAACCCCGACCCCCCGATGACACCGATCTCGGCCCTCACGGCCGGATCCGTCACGGCGACCATCTCTGCCGCCGCCTCCACCGCCTGTGCTGCGCTCGTGTCGACCATACGATCACACTAACCGTCCGCCCCCGGCCGGACAGGACGAAGCGGACAGGACGAAGCCCGGCAGGACGAAGCCCGGCACGAGCACGACGAAGCCCGCCGCCTCGGGCGAGGCAGCGGGCTTCGGAGGGTGCGCCAGGGGGGCGACGGTGTCAGGCGTGCGTCGTACGTCCGTCGTACGTCGCGCGTCAGGCGGCCGAGCTGCTGGAGCTCGACGAGGACGACGACGTCGACGAGGACGACGTGGAAGTCGACGACGTCGACGAGGACGTCGACGACGACTTCGTCGCAGGGGTGCTGCTCGACGTCGAGCCGCGGCTGTCGTTGCGGTAGAAGCCGGAGCCCTTGAAGACGATGCCGACCGCGGAGAACACCTTCTTCAGGCGTCCGTTGCACTGCGGGCACTCGGTCAGGGCGTCATCCGTGAACTTCTGCACCGCCTCGAGGCCTTCGCCGCACTCGGTGCACTGGTACTGGTAAGTCGGCACTTGCTCCTCCTGGCACTCTCACTCATTGAGTGCTAACGACGCTCCATAGTGCAGTATTCCGGTCCGTCAGTCCACCGCAACGGGCTCACGGTGACCGACCCCACGCGCCGCGACCAGTGACTCGCCCCGCGGGGTGAGCGCCTTGCGCAGCGCCAGCAGGACCAGCAGGGCCACCGCCGTGCCGCCCAGCGGCACCAGGAAGCCGGTGCTCGCGTCGTGGGCGTCGATCAGGCGGCCGCCCACGGTGGCGCCGGCGGCCTGGCCGAGGCCGACCGCGCCGGTGAGCCAGGTGAAGGCCTCGGTGCGGGCGCCCGCCGGGACCAGCTGCTCGACGAGCGTGTAGCCGGTGATCAGCGAGGGGGCGATGCACAGGCCCACGACCAGGCCGAGCGCACCGAGCAGCACCATGGAGTGCGCCGCCCACAGCGGGGTGGTGGCCAGGACCAGGGCCGGGTAGGCCAGCAGCAGCCGGCGCTGCGGGCTGGCCTTCCAGGCGATCAGGCCGCAGGCGATGCCGGCGGTCATGTTGCCGGCGGCGAAGGCGCCGTACATCAGGCCGTTCAGGCCGGGCTCGCCCATGGCCTTGGTGAAGGCGGTCATGGACACCTGCATGCCGCCGAAGACGGTGCCGATGCCCAGCATGACGACCGCCAGCACCCGCACGCCGGGCACCGACAGGGCGGAGACGCGCTTCTCGCCGGCCTCGGCGGCGCCGGCCGCGGCACGGCCGTGCTCGGGCTGCGTCTTTCGCTGGGCGGCGAAGAGCAGGCCGCCGACGAGGGTGAGTGCGGCCTCGGCGATCAGGCCGGCGGCCGGGTGGACGCCGGTGCACAGGGCGGTGGCCAGGACGGGGCCGATGACGAAGGTGAACTCGTCGGTGACGGACTCGAACGCCGCCGCCGTCGCCATCAGCGGCTGACCGCTCAGCCGCGCCGCCCAGCGGGCCCGCACCATGGGGCCGATCTGCGGGGTGGACGCGCCCGCGGGCACGGCGGCGGCCAGCAGCGCCCACAGGGGGGCGTGCCCGAGGGCGAGCGCCGTGAGCAGGGAGATCGCCGCCGCGTGCACGACGACGCCGGGCAGGAGCACGGTGGCCTGCCCGAAGCGGTCGGCGAGCTTGCCGCTCTGCGGGGCGAACAGGGCCATCGCCACGCCCGCCGTCGCCGAGACGGTGCCGGCCGTGCCGTAGGAGCCGGTGGTGTGGTTGACCAGCAGCAGGATGCCGATCGTCAGCATCGCGAACGGCTGCCGCGCCAGGAAGCCGGGGAGCAGGAACGACAGCGCGCCGCGCGTGCGCAGCAGACTGCCGTACCCGGGACGGGCCCCGGTGGTGTCCTCGACCGTGGTCGCCACGGTCCGCGCCTTTCCGCCGCCTGGTAGCACGCCCCGGACGGGAGGGAAACCCAACGGAGCGCGCCGAGAGCTGTCCTCTCGCGCAGGACCGTGGTAGATACCGATGTGGCCGCCTCCTGCGGCCACGGCCGCCGTGCGGTCGCGCCAGCTCTGCATCAGGCAGAGTTGGTTCGGTGTTTTCGGGAATTCACTCGCGTGACGCACCGGGGCCTCGGACGGACGTGCCGCGGTCGGGCAGGGCCGCCGAGGCGTGCCGATACGCACGCGAATAGGTGAATAGCTTACTTAACCAACTTCTTCTTTACCAGACCCCACTTTGCTCCGGCCTTTGCTCCGGGCTTCGCAGCTGCGGCCTCCAGGGCCGGGGCGGAGCCCAGCCAGCCGGCCAGCTTGCCGCCCTCGGAGACCGCGCGCAGCCGCCGCTCGGCGGCGTCGCGCACCGGGTCGGTGGCCACGACCAGCAGCTCGTCGCCGTGCCGCAGCACGGTCGTGGGGCCGGGGACGAAGCTGGAGCCGTCCCGGACGACCAGGGTGACCGCGGCGCCGGCGGGCAGCCGCAGCTCCGAGACCTCCACACCGTGCATCTTCGAGCCCTCGGGCACCGCCACGGACAGCAGGTGCCCGCGCAGCCGCTCCAGCGGCGCCGACTCGATGCCCAGGTCCTGCGGCTCGCTCTCGCCGAGGTCCAGGCGGCGGGCCAGCCAGGGCAGGGTCGGGCCCTGGACCAGGGTGTAGACGATCACCAGCACGAAGACGATGTTGAAGATCCGGCGGCTGTCGTCGACCTGGGCCACCATCGGGATGGTGGCCAGCACGATGGGCACCGCGCCGCGCAGGCCGGCCCACGACAGCAGGGCCTTCTCCTGCCAGGGCGTGCGGAAGGGCGCCGTGCTCAGCAGGACGGACAGTGGCCGGGCCACCACGGTCAGCACCAGTCCCACGATCAGCGCGGGGACGATGTCGTCGCCGAGCTCGTGCGGGGTGACCAGCAGGCCGAGCAGGACGAACATGCCGATCTGGGCGATCCAGCCGAGCCCCTCGGCGAAGCCGCGGGTGGCCGGCCAGTGGGGCAGCTTGGCGTTGCCGAGGATCAGCGCGGCGAGGTAGACGGCGAGGAAGCCGGAGCCGTGGGCGAGCGCGCCGGCCGCGTAGGCGGTGACGGCGAGGGCCATCACGGCGATCGGGTAGAGGCCGGAGGCGGGCAGCGCCACGTGCCGCATCGTGTAGGCGCCCAGCAGGCCGATGGCGAGGCCGGCGGCGGCGCCGATGGCCAGTTCGAGGGCGATCTTGCCGAGCAGCAGGTACCAGTGCTCGACCGGGCCGGCGGCGGAGAAGGCCACCACCAGGATGACGACGGGGGCGTCGTTGAAGCCGGACTCGGCCTCCAGGACGCCGGTGAGGCGCGCGGGCAGCGGGACGTTGCGCAGGACGGAGAAGACGGCGGCGGCGTCCGTGGAGGACACGACGGCGCCGATGATCAGTGACTGGCGCCACTCGACGCCGGCGAGGTAGTGCGCGGCCGCGGCGGTCACGCCGACGCTCACGGCGACGCCCGCGGTCGACAGGACGGCGGCGGCCGGCAGGGCCGGTTTGATCTCGTGCCACTTCGTGCCGAGGCCGCCCTCGGCGAGGATGACGACCAGGGCGGCGTAGCCGATGACCTGGGTGAGGCCGACGTCGTTGAAGGAGACGCCGATGCCGTCCTGCCCGATGGCGACGCCGATGCCCAGATAGATGAGCAGACTGGGGAGCCCGCTGCGCGAGGAGACGCGTACCGCCGCGACCGCCACGAGCAGGACGAGCGAGCAGATCAGCAGGAGTTCGTTGAGGTGGTGGACAGTCAGGGGCCGGTCCTTTCACGAAGGGTGGGACGGATGGCTGCCACGGGACGCCGGGTGCACCGGCTTCGTCGCGTTTCGGCCGAAACGTTCCTCCAGTTCTGGAAACAGGTCATGAACACGAGGAAGTTAATTTCCTCATCTAATATTTTACGGGTTCTTGACGCCGGCTCCTCGCGCCGGCGGTCGCCGCATGCTCTCCGGGCGGTCCCCGAGCGATCCATGAACGGCACCGAGTCCGGGCGTCCGCCGCCCTGCGCCTATGGTTGCTTCCAGCATTCCAGGACCACCTGCCCCTCTAAGGACAGCGATGCCCGCCAACAAGAACGGCCCCGGCAAGAAGAAGAAGGGGCGACGCGCCCGCCTGCTCGTGATCACCATCGTGCTACTGCTCGTGGCGGGCGTCGCCTTCGGCGCGTACTGGAGCGTCAGCACCGTGCGGGCCTCCTTCCCGCAGACCGAAGGCACCCTGCAGCTGAAGGGTCTGACGGGGCAGGTGAAGGTGGCCCGTGACGACCACGGCATTCCGCAGATCTACGCCGACAATGCCGAGGACCTCTTCCGCGCGCAGGGCTTCGTGCACGCCCAGGACCGCTTCTGGGAAATGGACGTGCGCCGGCACCTGACGGCCGGCCGGCTGTCGGAGATGTTCGGCTCGGGGCAGGTGGAGACCGACGCCTTCCTGCGCACCATGGGCTGGCGCCGCGTCGCGCAGCAGGAGTACGACACCAAGCTCTCGCCGGCGACGAAGAAGTACCTGCAGGCGTACGCCGACGGTGTCAACGCCTATCTGAAGGACCACAAGGGCAAGTCGCTGTCCGTCGAGTACGCGGCCCTGTCCTTCCAGAACGACTACGAGCCCGAGCCCTGGACGCCGGTCGACTCCGTCGCCTGGCTCAAGGCGATGGCCTGGGACCTGCGCGGCAACATGCAGGACGAGATCGACCGCTCCCTGGCCTCCTCCCGGCTGAAGCCGGAGCAGATCGAGGACCTGTACCCGGCGTACCCGTACGACCGCAACAAGCCCATCGTCGAGGGCGGCGCCCTCGACAACGGCAAGGCCTACGACCCCAAGGGCGGTGCGGCGGCCGGTGCCGCCGGCGCCCAGGCCGGCCAGAACGCCCCAAGCGGCGCCGCCGGCGGCGCGGGCGCCACCGGCGGGCTGCGCAGCAGCCTGTCCTCCCTGGCGAGCACCCTGGAGAAGGTCCCGGCGCTGCTGGGCCCGAGCGGCAACGGCATCGGCTCCAACTCCTGGGTCGTCTCCGGCAAGTACACGACGACCGGCAAGCCGCTGCTGGCCAACGACCCGCACCTCGCCCCGCAGATGCCCTCGCTGTGGTACCAGGTGGGCCTGCACTGCAACACCACCGGCCCGCAGTGTCCCTTCGACGTCGCCGGCTACTCCTTCTCCGGCATGCCGGGCGTGGTCATCGGCCACAACAAGGACATCGCCTGGGGCATGACCAACCTGGGTGCCGACGTCTCCGACCTGTACCTGGAGAAGGTCACCACCGACTCCTACCTCTACGACGGCAAGCAGGTGCCCTTCACCACCCGCAAGGAGACCATCAAGGTCGCGGGCGAGGACAGCCGTGAGATCACCGTCCGCGAGACCAACAACGGCCCGATCGTCTCCGACCGCAACGACGAGCTCGTCAAGGTCGGCGAGAAGGCGCCCGTGAAGGACCCGGCGCCCGACCGTGCCGAGGGCTACGCGGTGGCCCTGCGCTGGACCGCCCTGGACCCGGGCAAGACCATGGACGGCCTGTTCGCCCTGGACCAGGCGGGCGACTTCGCCGCCTTCCGCAAGGCCGCGGCCGACTTCGAGGTCCCCTCGCAGAACCTGATCTACGCCGACACCAAGGGCAACATCGGCTACCAGGCCCCCGGCCGCATCCCGGTCCGCGGCGGCGCCAAGGCCGGCGAGAGCGAGGCCCAGGCCGGCGCGACGACCGGTACGGCCGGGACGGGCGCGGGCACCCCCGGCGCCGGTCTGCCGAAGACCGACGTCAACGGCGACGGCAGGATCGACGCCAAGGACAGGCCGAAGAGCGACGAGCAGGCCGCCGCCCCCGACGGCCGCCTCCCGGCCCCCGGCTGGGACCCCGCCTACAAGTGGACCGGCTGGGTGCCGCAGACGGCGCTGCCCTGGGACTACAACCCCGAGCGCGGCTACATCGTCACCGCCAACCAGGCCGTCGCCGACAAGAACTACCCGTACCTGCTCACCCAGGACTGGGGCTACGGCGCGCGCAGCCAGCGGATCAACGAGCTCATCCAGTCGAAGATCAAGGACGGGGGGAAGATCTCGACCGAGGACATGCAGAAGATGCAGATGGACAACACGAGCGAGATCGCCCGTCTGCTGACGCCCTACCTGCTCAAGATCAACCTCAAGGGTGCCAACGAGCGCGAGACCAAGTACGTCCGCGAGGCGCAGAAGCTGCTGAAGGACTGGGACTACACCCAGGAGCCGGACTCCGCGGCCGCCGCCTACTTCAACGCCGTCTGGCGCAACACCCTCAAGCTGGCCTTCGGCAACAAGCTCCCCAAGGAGCTGCGCGTGAAGGACCAGTGCCTGCGGGTGCGCCCGGCCGGCGGCTCGGGCCCCCAGGAGGACCTCAGCGGCCGCACGCCGCTGGTCGTCGAGTGCGGCGAGCGCGAGCCCGACAACGCGCAGCCCGACGGCGGCGACCGCTGGTTCGAGGTCGTCCGCAAGATCCTCGACAAGCCCGACAACGACTGGTGGAAGACGCCCGGCAGCCGCCTGACCCCGGGCGCGAAGAACCGCGACGAGCTGCTGGCGCAGGCCATGAAGGATGCCCGCTGGGAGCTGACCTCCAAGCTCGGCAAGGACGTCACCCAGTGGAGCTGGGGCCGCCTGCACCAGCTGAACCTGAAGAACCAGACCCTCGGCAAGGAGGGCCCCGGCATCGTCCAGTGGATGCTCAACCGCGGGCCCTGGAACCTCGGCGGCGGCGAGGCCGCCGTCAACGCGGCGGGCTGGAACGCGGCCGGCGGCTACGACGTGGTGTGGGTGCCGTCCATGCGGATGGTGGTCAGCCTCGCCGACTTCGACAAGTCGCGCTGGATCAACCTCACCGGCGCCTCCGGCCACGCCTACAACGCCCACTACTACGACCAGACCGACAAGTGGGCCAAGGGCGAGCTGCTGCCGTGGGCCTACAGCGCGGACGCGGTCAAGAAGGCGGGCGGCCCGGTGCTGACCCTCAAGCCGTAGGCGTCAGGGCCTGCCGAAACGGCGCACCCCGCCAGGGGTGACCACCGCGTGCACGGGGTGGTCGTGCGGTTCCACGGGGACCTGCGCGACCACCTCGTCGTCGTAGAGGAGGACCACGCGCGCCGGATCGGCGCCCGCCCGCTCCAGCCGGGCCAGCACCCGGTCGTACGAGCCGCCGCCGCGGCCCAGCCGCAGGCCCCGCTCGTCGACCGCCAGGCCCGGCAGCAGCACGGCATCGGCCTGCGTCACGGCCTCGGGCCCCAGCCGCTCGCCGTCCGGCTCCAGCAGGCCCTTGGCGGCCCGCACCAGGTGCCCGGCCCCGCGGTAGGGCGCCCAGTCGAGATCGTTGTCGGGCAGCAGGACCGGCAGCAGCACCCGCGTGCCCCGCGCGCGCAGCGCGTCCAGCAGGGCGCGGGTGCCCGGCTCGGTGCCCACGGAGACATAGGCCGCCACCGTCCCCGCCCGGGCCAGCTCGGGCAGCGCGAGCGCCCGGCGCGCCAGCGCCGCCTCGCGCTCCCCGACGTCCTCGCTGGTCAACGTGGCCCTCATCGCGAGGAGCGCACGGCGCAACCCGGCCTTGGTACCGTCGGGGAGATGTGCTGACCGGCTCATGTTTCCTGTGCACTCCTTGTAGGGGGACATACTCGGCTGAGTCACATCTTCCGCCCAATCTCAACGGATAGTGTTCGGCCCATGACTCACTCGCGCCCTCGGATCAGCAAGGCTGTCATCCCTGCCGCCGGGCTCGGTACCCGTTTCCTTCCGGCCACCAAGGCCACGCCCAAGGAAATGCTGCCGGTCGTGGACAAGCCCGCGATCCAGTACGTGGTGGAGGAGGCCGCCCTCGCCGGCCTGTCGGACGTCCTGATGATCACCGGCCGCAACAAGCGGCCGCTGGAGGATCACTTCGACCGCAACTACGAGCTCGAGGAGGCCCTGCGCCGCAAGGGCGACGACTCCCGGCTGGCGAAGGTCCAGGAGTCCAGCGACCTGGCCACCATGCACTACGTGCGCCAGGGCGACCCCCGGGGCCTGGGCCACGCGGTGCTGTGCGCCGCGCCGCACGTGGGCGACGAGCCCTTCGCCGTCCTGCTGGGCGACGACCTGATCGACGCGCGCGACCCGCTGCTGTCGCGCATGGTCGACATCCAGCGCAAGCACGGCGGCAGCGTGATCGCGCTCATGGAGGTCGACCACGCCCAGATCGGCCTGTACGGGTGCGCGGCCGTCAAGCCCACCGACGTCACCGACGTCGTCGAGGTCACCGGCCTGGTCGAGAAGCCCGACCCCGACGAGGCACCGAGCAACTACGCCGTCATCGGCCGCTACGTGCTGGACCCGGCCGTCTTCGACGTCCTGCGCGAGACCCCGCCCGGCCGCGGCGGCGAGATCCAGCTCACCGACGCCCTGCAGGCCCTGGCCGCCGAGCCGGGCCTGGGCGGCCCCGTGCACGGCGTGGTCTTCACCGGCCGCCGCTACGACACCGGCGACCGCGGCGACTACCTGCGTGCCATTGTCAGACTCGCGTGCGAACGTGAGGATCTGGGACCGGAGTTCCGGTCATGGCTTCGACGGTTCGTCACCGAGGAGATGTAGCGCCTTGAGCAGCAGCGCCGGCGGCACCACCACGGCCACCGACCCCGACGCGGCGGACGACGGCCGCACGTGGTCGGTGCAGGAGCACCTGGACGACATCCTGGCGAGGATCCGCCCGCTGGAGCCGATCGAGCTGCAACTCCTCGACGCCCAGGGCTGCGTGCTCGTCGAGGACGTCACCGTCCCGGCCGCCCTGCCCCCCTTCGACAACAGTTCCATGGACGGCTACGCGGTGCGCGTCGCCGACGTGGCGGGGGCCGGCGAGGAGTTCCCGGCGGTGCTCACCGTCGTCGGCGAGGTGGCGGCGGGCAGCAGTGAGCTGCCCGCCGTGGGCCCCGGCGAGGCCGTGCGCATCATGACCGGCGCCCCGCTGCCGCCCGGAGCCGAGGCCGTCGTCCCCGTCGAGTGGACCGACGGCGGCAAGGGCGGCGCGCCCGCCGACGCCATGACCGCCGGCGAGGCACAGGCGGGCGGCGAGGTGCGCGTGCACCGCCCCGCCGCCGCCCGTGCCCACGTCCGCGCCCGCGGCAGCGACGTGGCCGCCGGCGAGATCGCCCTGAGCGCCGGCACCGTCCTGGGCCCCGCCCAGATCGGCCTGCTCGCCGCCATCGGCCGCGCCACCGTGCCCGTACGGCCCCGCCCCCGCGTGGTGGTGCTCTCCACCGGCAGCGAGCTCGTGCCGCCCGGCGAGCCGCTGGCCAGGGGGCAGATCCACGATTCCAACAGCTTCATGCTCACCGCCTGCGCCCGCGACGCCGGCGCCATCGCCTACCGCGTCGGTGCCGTCGACGACGACGCCGCCTCCTTCCGCGCCACCTTGGAGGACCAGCTGGTGCGCGCCGACGCCGTCGTCACCACCGGCGGCGTCAGCGTGGGCGCCTACGACGTCGTCAAGGAGGCCCTCACGCAGCTCAGCGGCGACGAGGGCAGCGTCGCCTTCCGCCGGCTGGCCATGCAGCCCGGCAAGCCCCAGGGCTTCGGCCGCCTCGGCCCCGACGGCATCCCGCTCTTCGCCCTGCCGGGCAACCCCGTCAGCGCGTACGTCTCCTTCGAGTTGTTCGTCAGACCCGCCCTGCGCGCCCTGATGGGGCTCACCCCCACCGCCGGGCGGGAGCCGGTGCGCGCCCGCCTGACCTCCCGCGTCGGCTCCTCGCCCCAGGGCCGCCGCCAGTACTTGCGGGGGAGCTACGCCGACGGGAAGGTCGAGACGGTCGGCGGGTCCGGCTCGCACCTGGTCAAGGCGCTCGCCGACGCCAACGCCCTCGTCGTCGTCCCCGAGGAGACCACCTCCCTGGCCGCGGGCGCCGAGGTGGACGTGATCCTCCTGGACCGCAGCGCCTCCTGACGCCGCTGCGTCGCGCCGCCGTCCCTCTGCGCGCGCCCGCGGGGCGGGTACGGTGGCTGCCCACAGGCACCGGACCGGGAGAACGATGAGCAGCGGCCAGGAGCACCTCACCCATCTCGACGCCACGGGCGCGGCCCGCATGGTCGACGTGTCGGCCAAGGAGGTCACGGCCCGCACCGCCCGCGCCAGCGGGCGCGTGCTGGTCTCCCCGCGGGTGGTCGCCCTGCTGCGCGGCGAGGGCCTGCCCAAGGGCGACGCCCTCGCCACCGCCCGCATCGCCGGGATCATGGGCGCCAAGCGCACCCCCGAGCTCATCCCGCTGTGCCACCCGCTCGCCCTGTCCGGCGTGAGCGTCGAGCTCGCCGTCGCCGACGACGCGGTCGAGATCAGCGCCACCGTGCGCACCACCGACCGCACCGGCGTGGAGATGGAGGCCATGACGGCCGTCTCCGTCGCCGCGCTGACCGTCGTCGACATGGTCAAGGCCGTCGACAAGGCGGCCGTCGTCACCGACATCCGCGTGGAGGAGAAGACGGGCGGCAAGTCCGGCCGTTACCTGCGGGAAGGCGGCGCGCGGTGAGCCGGCGGGCCCTGGTCGTCACCGCCTCGAACCGCGCGGCCGCCGGGGTCTACCCGGACAAGGGCGGCCCGCTGCTCGCGGCCGGGCTCACGGCCCTCGGCTTCGCCGTCGACGGCCCCCGCGTCGTCCCCGACGGCGAGCCGGTGGCGGCCGCCCTGCGCGAGGGCCTCGCGGGCCCCGAGCCGTACGACGTGATCGTCACCACCGGCGGCACCGGCCTGACGCCCACCGACCGCACCCCGGAGGCCACCCGGCAGGTGCTCGACTACGAGATCCCCGGCATCGCCGAGGCCATCCGCGCCGAGGGCCTGGCCGCGGTGCCCACCGCCGCGCTCTCCCGGGGCCTGGCCGGCGTCGCCGGCCGCACCCTGATCGTCAACCTGCCGGGCTCCACCGGCGGCGTACGCGACGGGCTGGCCGTCCTGGGGCGGCTGCTGGTGCACGCGGTCGACCAGATCCACGGCGGCGACCACCCCCGGCCGTCCACGGGTGCCCCTGCATGAACGTCTGGCCGGTCGAGCTCGCGGACGGCGACGTGGCCCTCCGCCCCATAAGGCTGCGCGACCAGCGCGCGTGGCGCGAGGTGAACCGGCGCAACCGCGACTGGCTGCGCCCCTGGGAGGCGACCGTCCCCCCGCCACCGCCCGGCGCGCCCCCCGCCCAGCGGCCCACGTACCGGCAGATGGTCCGTCATCTTCGGGCCGAGGCGCATGCCGGGCGGATGCTGCCGTTCGTGATCGAGTACCGCGGCGAGCTGGTGGGCCAGCTGACCGTCGCGGGCATCACCTGGGGCTCGATGTGCTCGGCCCACATCGGCTACTGGGTCGACGAGGCCGTCGCCGGCCGGGGCGTGATGCCCACCGCCGTCGCCCTGGTCGTCGACCACTGCTTCCGCACCGTCGGGCTGCACCGGGTCGAGGTGTGCATCCGCCCCGAGAACCTGCCCAGCCGGCGCGTGGTGGAGAAGCTCGGTTTCCGCGAGGAGGGGCTGCGCCCGCGCTATCTGCACATCGACGGGGCCTGGCGGGACCACCTGGTCTACGCGCTGACCGCGGACGAGGTGCCCGAGGGACTGCTGGCGCGCTGGCACCGCTCGCGCACCTCTCCCCAGAAATGAATAAGCGAATAAACGTTCGAATTTCTGGTCGGAAACGAGAGTTGCGACCTCAACAAATCACAAAAAAAGTTCGAGATATGAGCCGGTTCGTGCGACACACCGCGCCAATTGGCGGAATCCCCCGTGCGCACCCCTCTACCGTGTGAGGGTGAGCAGCAGCGGCCTGATCTACGCAGTCATCGTCGGGGCATGGGCCGCCTACTTGGTGCCGATGTGGCTCCGTAGGCAGGACGAGCTCAACGAAGCCCGTCCGACGGAACGCTTCAGCACGGCCATCCGGTTGTTGTCCGGACGGGCGGGCATGGAGCGCCGTTACGCCAAGGACCTCGAAGAGCGCGCCTCCACGGAGGTGCCGGGCCCGGTGGAGCCGGAGCCCCGGGCGAGCGAGCCGGACGCGGCGACCAAACAGGTCGACGTCCGGTCCTTCGCCGCGCCCGAACCCGCCGCCCCGGCGGCGAGCGCCCCCGCGGCGAGCGCTCCGGCGGCGAGCGCCCCGGCGCCCGCCGCGCCGCCCTCGCCGAACGCGGCCGAGCGTGCCCGCCGCTCCAAGGTCCTCGCCCGCCGCCGGCGCACCACGGTGCTGCTCTTCGTCGCCTTCACCCTCGGCGCGGTCGTCGCCGGCGTCGGCGGGTTGGCCCTGCTGTGGGTCCCGGCCGTGCCGGCCGCCCTGCTGAGCGCCTACATCTGCTACCTGCGGGTGCAGGAGCGGCGGCGGTTCGCCTTCACCATGGACCAGCGCCGCGCCGAACAGGCCGCCCAGCGGCTGAAGGAGGGCGCCCGCCGCGCGGCCGCGGAGCCCCCCGAGGCCGCGGCGGACGCGGCCACCGCCGCTGACACCGTTGTCCATCGCCCGGCGCCGGCCGCCCCGCCCTCCCGCGGCGCCGCCCACCGGGCCCTGGTCGAGCAGACCGACCACGCCGAGTGGGTCGACCAGCAGCGCGAACGCGGCACGGGTGCCGGCTGGGAGCCGGTGCCGGTGCCCCTGCCCACGTACGTCTCCGCGCCGGTCGCCCCCCGGGCGGGCGGCGGGGCCGGCGACGCCTGGAGCTCGGCGCGCTCCTCGACCGCCGAGCCGGCGGCCGAGGAGCGCCGCGCGGCCCGCTCCCGCCGCCGCCCCCGCGAACGCGGCCGCACCCCCCTCTTCGACCAGTACGCCGACGACGACCGCCCCCGGGCCGCCAACGAGTGACCCGCGCCACTGCCCTGCCGCCCGCGCCCACCAGCGGGGATCGGATTTCCTGGCAGGGCGATGGGGATGCTAGAGTTTCACTCGTTGCAAGGGCCTGTGGCGCAGTCCGGTAGCGCACCTCGTTCGCATCGAGGGGGTCAGGGGTTCAAATCCCCTCAGGTCCACAACAAAGCCGTTCCCCACCGGAAGGGGATGGCGACGAAGATCCCGTCCGATCATTGATCGGGCGGGATCTTTGCGTTGTCCCGTGGTGGCGCGGGCAGTTGGGCCCCGATTGATTGAACGCGCGACTTATTAAACCTTGTTGCGTAAATTGTGATCCAGATCATGTTTCTCCCGGTAGAGAAACGGTTCTGCGGGCGCGGTGGCGCATGGCACGATCATCCGGATCGCTGATCGCGACGATCTCGCGCAGCACGGCGATCGCCTTTCTTCCCCTTCCCCTTGCCGTGTGATGCGGCCCGGCGGCTTCGTGCTGCCCGGGGCCGCCCCCACCTCACGCTCACGAGGACGAATTTGCGCAAGCCCATCAAGTACGCCAGATACGCGGCCGTTTTACCTGCTCTGACCGCCGTCTCCCTGTTCGCCACGGGGTGTTCGGCAGGCAGCCCGTCCGCAGCCCCCGACGCCGCTGACGCCGCGCCCGTCGCCGCCACCGCACCGCAGCTCGCGGTGGCCGCCGCACCCGCCGGCGCCGGTGCGCCCAGCGCGGTGGCCCGTTCGTCCGGCAATGCGTCCGGGGGCGACCTGCCCAAGGCCGTGAAGTCCGGGCTCAAGGTCGCCTCCTTCGACCAGCGCAGCGGACGTGCCGTGCTCTCGGGCGCCACGACCCCTGCCGCCCCCAAGGGCAAGGCGGCTGACAAGCCGTCGGACAAGCCGGCTGACAAGCCGTCGGAGAAGCCGGCGGGCAAGGCCAAGGGCATTGCGCCGCAGGCGCCGTCGTCCGCGGAACCCTCCGCGGCGCCCAGGAACGGCGTGGCCGTCGGTGACGTCATCGCCAGCGCGCCCGCGCCCGGCGCACCCCACGGTGTGCTGGCCAAGGTCACGCAGGTGCTGGGCACCACCGACAAGGGCACCGAGGTCAACACCGCCCCGGCCACCCTCGACGCCCTCCTCGGCGCCTCCGAGGCCAAGGGCGACGTCCCGGTCGACCCCTCCACCGTGAAGGTCGAGCCCCTCGTCCCGAACGTGAAGGTCTCCTGGACCAAGCCCGGCGGCGTCCACGTCGGCCCGCAGGGCGCCAAGGTGCCGCTGGGCAACCTGCGGCTGGACGTGGGTGCCTCCATACCCACGCCCAAGGGCTCGCCCGTCACGGCCGAGGCGTCGGCGTCCGGATTCGTCCAGCTGGCCCCCGAGGTCGAGTTCGCGTACAGCGGCAAGGGCATCGGCTCCAGCGGCGGCCCCGGCACCGCGTCCCTGGCGCTGTCCGGTAACTGGTCCTCCCAGTGGGAACTGCGCGGCCAGGCCGCCGCCACGACGGCGGACAAGCCGCTGCGGCTGCCGTTCGCCAAGCTGCACGCCGACCCGGTCGTCCAGGTCGGGCCCGTGCCGGTCGTCATCAACCTCGACCTCACCTGCTACCTGCAGGTCGATGCCGACGGAAAGATCGGCGTCGAGGTCAAGCAGGACATGAAGGGCGACTTCAAGGTCGGCGGCGCCTACACGTGGGGCAAGGGCTGGAGCGGCGTCAGCAAGGCCGACATGACCGCCAGCCCCGTGCGGGCCACGGCCACGGCCTCCGGCCGGGTCAAGGCCACGCTCGGCGCCGAGGCGTCGGTCGGCCTGTACGGCGTGGCCGGCGTGAGCGCCAACCTCGCGCCGTACCTGCGGGCGGAGGCCGAGGGCAGTGCCACGGCCGCCAGCGACGGCTCGGCGTCGGCCACGGGCAAGTGGGCGGCGTACGGCGGCGTCGATCTGACGGGGGCGCTGTCGGCGCACCTGAAGATCTTCGGTACGCCGGTCTTCGAGCGGAGCCTTCCCTTCGACATCCTGCACCGTGAGTGGAAGCTCGCGGGTGGGGAGGGGACCGTCAGCCGCGGTGCGGCTGGCGCCGCGAAGAAGCGATAGCGCTTGGCGCGCTGCGCCGTTGGGCGGGGCTCCGGGGTTTCCCCGGGCCCCGCCCTCGTGGTTTCCGCGGGGTGGTGCAGGCCGGTGGGCCGGCTTGTGCCCACCCGTCCCTCCCCCAGCTACCGCTGGGAGGTGCCCCCAGCGGGACGATTGCCCACAAGCCGGCGCTACAGCCTCGACGCCACCGTTCTTGCCAGGGGGATGATGTCTCCCGTTGGGCGGGTGCGGGTTGCCGGGGGGTTGTGGAGCCAGCGGGATTCCAGGGTGTACCAGTCGATGGGGTTCGGGTCGCGGTCGGCCGTCAGGGACGCCGTCAGTTCGTCGAAGTACGTTTTCCAGCGCAGCCGGTAGAGGCCGCCCACCAGGCCCGACCATTCGCGGTTGGCGTAGTCGTGCAGTTTGCCGCCGTCCGCCGCCGGGCGGGGGCCCCAGACGGTGAGCAGGGTCAGGGCGTCCGCCTGGAGTTGGTCGCGTTCGGCGTCCGTCGTGCCCCAGGCGCGGGCGGCGGCGGTCCAGCGGCCCAGCAGGTGGCGTTCGTCGGTGGCGACGACGGAGTCCAGCAGGTCCATCCAGTCCAGCCACTGCCGGGTCAGGGCCGTGAAGCGCTCGTGGTCGCGGTCCTCGTAGGCCGCCTTGATGCGCGGCAGCAGCAGGCGGCTGCGGTTGGCGATGCACTGACGGGTGATGTCGACGAGGTCGGTGCGGTAGGCGGTGCTGCCGCGCAGGGCGGGGGCGACCGAGAGCAGGGCCGGCAGGGCCTTGTCGAACTCGGCGGCGTCGTAGCGCAGGGCGCGCGGCGACCAGGTGGCGCCGCGGTCGGCGGCGAGGTCGGGGCGGGCGCCGAAGAGGCCGTCGGCCTGTTCGCTCCAGCTGTCGGCGCGCGAGGTGCCGTACGCGGTGCGGCGCAGGACGTCCCAGGCGCGTGCGGCCCCGGCGTCGTGGGCGCCGTAGCGGGTGACGGCCCACTGGCCGAACCATGCGTCCAGCCGCACCGGGCCGTCCGTCCAGGCGAGGTCGGAGAAGAGGGCGAGGGCGGCGGGGTCGTTGTCGGCGGCCTCGGGCATCACGGCGATGCCGCGCAGGGCGCTGCCCGGTTTGGTGCGCCAGCGGTGGTAGAGGGCGGCCCAGTCGGGGGCGTTGGCGCCGAGGGCGGTGTGGCCGCCGAAGTTCCAGATGGTGCCGAAGGCGTAGGGGGCGCCGCCCCAGTCCGCTTCCCGGTCGGTGACGTGCGGGAAGCGGTCGGAGATGCCGTCGAGGACGAGGATCCGCGTGTGGTCGACGGCGTCGACGATCTCGCGCCGGGGATTGCGCTGCCAGCCGAGGATGGCCCAGACGGCGTCGGGGTGGGCGGTGCGCAGGGCCTTCTCCACGGCCCGGGCGGCGTCGCCGACGGGCACGTCGCCGGGGGTGCCGCCCTCGTGCAGCAGGTCCATCTTGTACATGGACGTGGCCCCGTACAGCTCTTGCTGCACCCGGTAGAAGGTGCGGGCGACGGCGGCGAAGCGGGGGGTGCGCGGGTCGAGCCAGTCGGGGCGGGCGAAGCCGCCCCAGTCGCCCTGCGGGACGGTGCGCGCCCCGGGGTTGCGGCGGGCGAAGTCCGGGGGGACGGTGCCGAAGTAGCCGGGGAGCACGGGGGTCATGCCGAGCTCGCGCAGGCGCCGGACGATGCGGCGGGCGAGGGCGGTGCGGCGCGCCAGCAAAGAGGTGGAGACCGGCCCGCCGAAGGCGGACATGTTCTGCATGAGCCACCAGGGCTGGTGGGCCGGCCCGGGAACCCACCGGCGGATCTCCGCGTCGCTGTAACCGTGTTCGATGAAGGTGCGGTGGTAGACGGCGTCGGCGCCCGCGTAGACGAGGACCTCGTTGAAGCCGTGCAGGGCGAGGACGTCGATCTCGCGTTCCCAGTAGTCCCAGTCGTGGTACGGGCCGGTGTAGCCGTCGTTGGTGTCGTTGAGGACGAAGCGGTGGGCGACGTTGGCCGTGCCGGTGACCGGGGTGCGGGCCGCCGGCAGGCGGGCGGGCAGCGCCGTCTGTTCGCCGCGCCAGGAGAGGTGGGCGTGCGCCACCTGCCGCAGGTAGTGGTGGAAGCCGGTGAGCTGGACGGCCGGGGTGGTGCCCTCGACGACGATGCGGCCCGCCTCGCCGCTCACCCGGAACGCGTCGTGCCCGCCGCGCCGGGCCACGGTGCGGAAGGCGACCTGGTGGTGATGGCGGGGCAGCAGGCGGGCGAGCGCGGCCGCGGCGGCCCCGGCCGGGGCCGCGCCGGCGACCCCCGCGCCGGTCGTGCCGAGCGCGGCGGAGCCCGCGAGGGCGGCGCCGAGGAGCGTACGACGGGCGATGGGCATGGCTGACCTCCACCGTGGCGCTGCGGCGGCCGCCGGGCACGCGGCCGGCCGGCGCGGACGACCGGGCCGCGATCCTATGAGCCGGCGCGGGAATCCGGTCAAGGGCACGGGCGCCGAACCAGCCACGCCGGTTACATTTGGCACGAATGGCCCCGCGGACCGCTCTCGACCTGCTAACGCCGCGTCCGTCCCACCGGCCCCGACGGCATGAGGAACCCCGTGCGCTCACTCCTTGCGACGCCCGGCACGGTGTCCCTCCTCGCCGTGGCCCTGCTGGCCTGGCCGCTGGCCGGGTGCGCCGAGCCCGGCGGCCTGCACGTCGCGGGCCCGGCCGGCACCCCGCCGGTCACGGCGGACGCCGTCTACGTGCTGGAGGGGCCGGGGCAACCCCTGCTGCGGCGCCCGGCGTCCTTGACGGCGAGAGGCGGCCCCGGGCGCGGGGTGCGGCTGAGCGGGCTGCGCTGGCGGTCCTGGGGCGGGCCGACGGCCGAGGCGACGGGAACGGCGACGGAGGTCTTCGCGGGAACGGCTCCACGTCCGACGGGCACGACGGGTACGACGGGTGCGACAGGTACGACGGGTACGACAGGGACGGGTGCGACAGGTACGACGACGGGGACGGTCCCCGGGCCGTGGCGGGTGAAGGTGGTGCTCGCCGGCCTGGTCCGGCAGGAACGTTCCTCCTATTACGGGCGGGCCACCGTCGTCCTCCTGGACGCCGCCCCCGGACCGGGCCCCGCCAAGGGCCCCGAGGAGCTGCGCGACCTGCGGCTCTTCGTCCCCGCCGAGCACCGGGAGCCGTACGGCCCGGCGCCCTGGTAACCGACCGAGTCGATCGTCAGCCGAGGAGACCACGAGCCGATGGGCCTGCGCACGAAGATCGGGGTGGCGATCACCGCCACCGCCGCACTGGTCGCCGTCCTCATTGGCCTCGTCGTCCACCACCGCACCGCGCGCACCCAGCTGGAGACCGCGCGCGAGACCATGGACCAGCGGCTGGTCGCCGCCGCCGAGGACCACGCCGCGGGCGTCGACCGCTCCCGCGTGATCGTCAACCCCGACCGGATGCCCGCACCCCTGCGCCGCGCCGTCGACGACGGCAAGCGCGCCACCTACCTCGACCGCTCCGGCGACGTCCCCCTGCTGTGGGCCGGCATGCGCTCCGGCGACGACGTCATCGTCCTGCGGCACTCCTACCGCAAGCAGGTCCGCGACCTCCAGCAGCTCGACGAGGTGCTGTGGCTCGCCGGCGGCGCCGGCACCGCCGGGGCCTGCCTCGTCGGCATCGGCCTCGCCACCGTCGCCGGACGCCGGCTCAACGCCTCCGCCCGCACCGCCGAGGCCATCGCCGACGGCGACCTGACCGCACGCCTCGCACCCCGCGGCGGCAAGGACGAGATCGCCCGCCTCATCCACGCCGTCAACACCATGGCCGACGCCCTCGCCGCCCGCCTGCAGGACGAGCGCGAGGTCACTGCCAACATCGCCCACGAACTGCGCACCCCCGTCGCCGGACTGGTCGCCGCCGCCGAACTGCTGCCCGACGGCCGGCCCGCCGAGATGGTGCGCGAACGCGCCCAGCGGGTGCGCTCCCTCGTCGAGGACGTCCTGGAGGTCGCCCGCCTCGACGCCGACGCCGAACGCGCCGACACCGACGTACGCGCCCTCGGCGAACTGACCCGGCGGGCCGTGCGCGCCGCCACCGCCGGCGACCCGGCACACGCCGCCGGCGTCCGGGTCGTCCGCGACTGCCTGGTCGAGACCGACGCCCGCCGCGTCGAACGCATACTCGCCAACCTCGTCAGCAACGCCTTCCGGCACGGCGCCGGACCGGTCGTCGCCGAGGTCGACGGCGGCCTCGTGCACGTCACCGACCAGGGCCCCGGCTTCCCCGAACCCCTCCTCGCCCACGGGCCGCAGCGCTTCCGCACCGGATCGAAGGCCGGCCTCGGCCTCGGGCTGACCATCGCCACCGGCCAGGCCAGGGTCCTCGGCGCCCGGCTGACCTTCACCAACACGCCCGGCGGCGGCGCCCGCGCCACGCTCGACCTGACCGCCGCCGTGCACGGGACTCCGCCGGAAGACGGCGACTGACGTGCGCGGCGGGCCCGCAGGCCCAAGAGTGGAAGCCGTGAACGACAACGTCCTCTTCCTGAGCGTCCACAGCCCCGCCAAGGGCCACAAGGCCCTGGACGCCCTGCGCCGCGCCCACGCCGACGGCGAGGTCTCCCTGCGCGAGGGCACCGTCATCGCCCGGGACGCCGAGGGCACCCTCGACTTCCCCGACGCCGTCGACGACACCGGCACCGGGCAGGCCTTCGCCATGGGCGGCATCCTCGGCGGGCTCCTCGGCATCCTCGGCGGCCCGCTCGGCGTGATGATCGGCTTCGGCGCGGGCGGCCTGATCGGCGGCATGCACGAGGCCCGGCAGGCCACCGCCTCCAACGCCGCCCTGGAGATGCTCGCCGCCGAGGTGCCCCCCGGCAGCACCGTGCTGATGGCCGAGGTGCGCGAGGAGGACCCCGGCCCGGTCGACCGCGCCCTCGCCCCCTACGGCCAGGTGCGGCGCTACCCGGCCGAACGCGTCCGGGCGGAGGTGGAGGAGGCCATCGCGGCCGGCCACGGCAAACCGGGCTGACCGCCGCAGCGCCCCGTAGGGGCGCGGGGAACTGCGCGACAAGCCACGACGTACCCGCAGTCGGGCCCGGGGCGGCGTGCCAGCTGCGGGCCGTCGCTGGCTGATCGCGCCGTTCCCCGCGCCCCTTACGGGGCGAGCGGCTTGGCGAAGCACCGGCTGGAGTCGTAGTCGCGGTACAGCCCGAACTTCGGCACGGCCGGCCGGTAGCCGCTGGAGAGGTACAGCGCGATGGCCTCGGGCTGCTGGTCGCCCGTCTCCAGCACCATCCGGATGCGCCCCGCCGCGAGCGCGTCGCCCTCCAGTGCGGCCAGGATCCGGCGCGCGAGCCCCAGCCCGCGCGCCCGGGGTATCACGTACATCCGCTTGAGCTCGGCGTCCCCGTCCGCGTACCCCTCGCCGTTGCGGTCCATCGCCCGCCACCCGCCGGTGGCCACCGGCAGGCCCTCGGGGTCGTACGCGATGAGATACAGGCCACGCGGCGGGGCGAAGTGCTCCGGGTCCAGCGGGGTGCGATCCCCCTCGCCGCCGTACCGCCGGGCGTACTCCACCTGCACTTCGTCGGCCAGCCTCACCGCATCGGGATGGTCGTAGGCGACCGGGACGATCTTCATCTCCATTCCGGGATGGTAGGACCGCACAGGTAGGGTGCCCTGGTGCTGACCGTAACCTCCGCAAATGTGAACGGTCTGCGTGCCGCCGCGAAGAAGGGCTTCGTGGAGTGGCTGGCGCAGACCGAGGCCGACGTCGTCTGCCTCCAGGAAGTCCGTGCCGAGCCCCACCAGCTGCCCGACGAGGTCCGCGACCCCGCCGGCTGGTACGCCCACCACGCCCCGGCCGCCGCCAAGGGCCGCGCCGGCGTCTCGGTGTACTCCCGCCGCGAGCCGGACGCGGTGCGCACCGGCTTCGGCTCGGCCGAGTTCGACGGCTCCGGCCGCTACCTGGAGATCGACCTGCCCGGGGTGACGGTCGCGAGCCTCTACCTGCCCTCGGGCGAGGTCGGCACGGAGCGGCAGGACGAGAAGGAACGCTTCATGGCCGAGTTCCTGCCGTACCTGGTGGGCCTCAAGGCCCGCGCCGCGGCCGACGGCCGCGAGGTCCTGGTCTGCGGCGACTGGAACATCGCCCACACCGAGGCCGACCTCAAGAACTGGAAGGCCAACCGCAAGAGCGCCGGCTTCCTCCCCGAGGAGCGCGAGTGGCTCACCAAGGTCTTCGCGGAGTACACGGACGTCGTCCGCCGCCTGCACCCCGGCGTGGAGGGCCCCTACTCCTGGTGGTCCTACCGCGGCCGCGCCTTCGACAACGACTCCGGCTGGCGCATCGACTACCACGTCGCCACCCCGGGCCTGGCGGAGCGCGCCCTGAAGGCCCACGTGGAGCGCGCCGCGACCCACGCCGAGCGCTGGAGCGACCACGCACCGGTGACGGCGGTGTACGACCTGCGGGGCTAGCGGTACGGGCGCGGGCGCGGAGCGCCGGCTCGGGCCCGGCCGCCGGGGCCTCCTGGGCATGGGCCCCTGTGAACCCACGCGCCCACTACTGCCGGTAACTTCCGTGCTGCACAGGCCCTACCGCGCGGCAGGTTCCCTGGCCTACCCTCCCGACTGTGCCAGTGAACGCTGGCACCATCGAGCGTGGCTTCTCCGGGAGGCGGCGGCATGGTCGAGCACGTACGCGTGGCGGTGATCGGTTCCGGGTTCGGGGGGTTGGGCGCGGCCGTGCGGTTGCGCCGGGAGGGCGTCACGGACTTCGTCGTCCTGGAGCGCGCGGACGCCGTGGGCGGCACCTGGCGGGACAACACCTATCCCGGTTGCGCCTGCGACGTGCCCTCCCACCTGTACTCCTTCTCCTTCGCCCCCAACCCCGAGTGGCCGCGCAACTTCTCCGGCCAGGAGCACATCCGGGCGTACCTGGAGCGCGTCACGGACGCCTACGGGCTGCGGCCGCACCTGCGCTTCGGCGCCGAGGTGCAGGAGATGCGGTGGGACACGGACGCGTTGCGGTGGCGGATACGCACGCCGAGCGGGGAGTACACCGCCGACCTCGTCGTCTCGGCCACCGGCGCGCTCTCCGACCCCAGGATTCCCGACATCCCGGGCCTCGACGGCTTCCCCGGGGCCGTCTTCCACTCCGCCCGCTGGGATCACGGCACCGACCTGCGCGGCAAGCGCGTGGCCGTCATCGGCACCGGCGCCTCCGCCGTGCAGATCGTGCCCGGCATCCAGGCGGAGGTGGAGCGCCTGACCCTCTTCCAGCGCACCCCCGCCTGGATCCTGCCGCGCGCCGACCGCCGCATCAGCGCCGTCGAGCAGTGGCTGCACGGCACGGTGCCCGCCAGCCGTCAGCTGCGGCGCGGAGTGCTGTGGGGGATACGGGAGTTGCAGGTGGGGCTGTTCACCAAGTGGCCCGAGCGGCTGGGTCTCATGGAGCGGGTGGCCGCCGTGCACCTGCGCCGGGCCGTCAAGGATCCGGTCCTGCGCGCCAAGCTCACGCCCGGCTACCGCATCGGCTGCAAGCGCATCCTGCTCTCCAACGACTTCTATCCCGCCCTCACCCGCCCCCACGTGGACGTCGTCGCCTCGGGTCTCGCCGAGGTGCGCGGTTCGACGCTCGTGGCGGCCGACGGCACCACCGCCGAGGCGGACGTGATCGTCTTCAGTACCGGCTTCCGGGTCACGGACATGCCGATAGCCGACCGCGTCACCGGCGCCAACGGCACCACGCTCGCGGAGCATTGGCACAAGGAGGGCGGCATCAGTGCGCTGCGCGGCGCCAGCGCCGCTGGCTTCCCCAACTTCCTGACGATCGTCGGCCCCAACACCGGCCTCGGCAACAGCTCGATGATCCTGATGATCGAGTCCCAGCTGAACTACATGGCCGACTTCCTGCACCAGCTCGACACCCTCGGCGGCCGGGCCGCGCTCGACGCCCGCCCCTCGGCCGTACGGGCCTGGAACCGCACCCTGCAGCGCCGTATGACGAGCACCGTGTGGAACACCGGCTGCAAGAGCTGGTACCTCGACGAGAACGGCCACAACGGCACGCTGTGGCCGGGCACGACGGCGGAGTTCCGCAAGGCCACCCGCCGGGTGGACCTCGCCGAGTACCAGGTGCTGCGCACGGCACGGGTGCGCGCGACCGCGGGGGCCGGCCGATGAGCGCGCGCGGGAGCCTGGCCGGGCAGGTCGCCGTCGTCACTGGGGCTGCCCGTGGGGTGGGGGAGGCCCTCGCCCGCAAGCTGGCCGCGCGCGGGGCGTCGGTGGCGCTGGTCGGGCTGGAGCCCGGCGAACTGCGCCGTGTCGCCGCCTCCCTCGGCCCCACCGCCGCGTACTGGCACGCCGACGTCACCGACCACGAGGCGATGACGCGCGTCGCGGCCGAGGTGAAGGAGCGCTTCGGCAAGGTGGACGTCGTCGTCGCCAACGCCGGTGTGGCCACCGGCGGTCCGCTCGACGACTGCGACGCGGACGCCTGGCGCCGGGTCGTGGAGGTCAACCTCATCGGCAGCGCGGTCACCGGCCGCGCCTTCCTGCCCCTGCTGGCCGCCGGCCGCGGCTACCTGCTGCAGATCGCCTCCCTGGCCGCCCTCACCCCCGCGCCGCTGATGACGGCCTACTGCGCGTCCAAGGCCGGCGTGGAGGCGTACGCCCACAGCCTGCGCGCCGAGGTCGCCCACCGGGGCGTACGCGTCGGCGTGGCGTACCTGAGCTGGACGGACACCGACATGGTGCGCGGCGCCGACCGCTTCGACGTGATGCGCGAGCTGCGCCGGCGGCTGCCCTGGCCGATGAACCGCACCTACCCGCTGGAGCCCGCCGTCGACCGGCTCGTCGCGGGCATCGAGCGCCGCTCGGCGCACGTCTACGCCCAGGGCTGGCTGCGGACGCTGCAGCCGCTGCGCGGCGCGCTGCCGGCCCTGGTGGCCGTGGGCGGCCCGCGCGAGATGCGCCGCGTCGAGGGCCGGCTGGCCGGGATGCGCCCGGGTCTGGTGGGCGCGGGCGGCGCGGCGGACACGCAGCGTAACTGATCGAAATGCGGGGTTGGTCCCGGCGTGTGAGGCTGGTCGCGGCCCGATTCCCCACACCCACCGAGGAGTGAACCCCCCATGGGCATGAAGGACGAGATGCAGAACAAGGCGCAGCAGGCGAAGCAGAAGGCGCAGCAGGCCAAGCAGCAGGCCCAGCAGAAGGCTCAGCAGGGGCAGGACAAGCTGCAGCAGAAGGGCCAGCAGGGGCAGCAGCGTGGTCAGCAGCAGGGCCAGCAGCGCGGCCAGCAGGGTCAGCAGTCCCTGGACGACATCCAGGACGAGTTCGACGACCGCAGCTGACGCGGCGCGAACGCCCAGAAGGGCCTGTCCGGTTGCCGGACGGGCCCTTCGACCGTACGCGTACGGTCCGTGTCAGCCGCTGCGCGGCGGCAGCTTCGGCCGGCGCAGGTCGGGCACGTCGGAGTAGTCCGGCGGACGCGCGTGGCCGTGCCGTTCCAGCAGGTCCAGGGCCAGGCGCACCGCGTCGTCCAGTTGCTTGTGCCGGCCCTCGGCCCAGTCGAGCGGGGTGCGGTCGACCTCGATGTCCGGCTCGACGCCGTGGTTCTCCACGCCCCAGCCGTACGCGTCGAACCACGCGGCGTTCATGGGCACGGTGATGTGCGTGCCGTCGCCCAGCCGGTGCCGCCCGGTCATGCCGACGACACCGCCCCAGGTGCGCAGGCCCACCACCGGGCCGATGCCCTGCAGCCGGAACGCGGCGGTGATCATGTCGCCGTCGGAGGACGTCATCTCGTCCGCGATGGCCACGACGGGCCCGCGGGGGGCGTTGCTGGCGTACGAGACGGGCTCGGCGTCGCGCGTGAGGTCCCAGCCGACGATGGTGCGGGTGAGCTTCTCGACGACGAGTTCGCTGATGTTGCCGCCGGCGTTGCCGCGCACGTCGACGATGAGGGCGGGGCGGGCCATCTCCATGCGCAGGTCGCGGTTGAACTGGGCCCAGCCGGAGCCGCCCATGTCGGGGATGTGCAGGTAGCCGCACCTGCCGTCGCTCAGTTCGTGGACGACGGCGCGGCGCTTGGTGACCCAGTCCTGGTAGCGCAGGGGGCGTTCGTCGATGAGCGGGACGACGGCGACCCGGCGCGGGTGCCCGTCCTCGCCGGGCGGGCGGAAGGTGAGTTCGACGGTGGTGCCGCCGGCCGCGGCCAGCAGCGGCGAGGGGCCCGCGACCGGGTCCACGGGCCGGCCGTCGACGTGGGTGAGCGCCCAGCCCTCGCGGATGCCGGAACCGGCCAGCGGGGAGCGCGCCTTGGAGTCGGAGGACTCGCCGGGCAGGACGCGTCGCACCCGCCACGTGCCGTCCTTGTGGGGCGTGAAGTTGGTGCCCAGCAGCCCGATCGCCCGCTGGTAGTGCGGCGGCCCCTCGTTGCGGCGGGCGGGCGTGACGTACGCGTGCGAGGTGCCGAGCTCGCCGAGGACCTCGCGCAGCAGGTCGGCGAACTCGTCGGGCGAGGCGACGCGTTCGACCAGCGGCCGGTACTGCTGCAGCACCCCGTCCCAGTCGACGCCGCACATGCCCGGCTCCCAGAAGTACGCGCGCACGATGCGCCCCGCCTCGTCGTAGGACTGCCGCCACTCGGCCGCGGGGTCAGCCTCGTGCAGGATGCGGCGCATGTCGACGTAGACGGTCGAGTCGAGGTCGGCGACGTCGGAGGCCGGCACCACCCGCAGGTCGCCCTCGTCGTTGAGGACGAGCCGGGTGCCGTCGCCGCTGACCGCGTACCAGTCCAGGGAGCTGCTCAGTTCGGTGCGCTTGGCCTTGCACAGGTCGAAGTGTTCGAGGGTCGGGCGGCCGGAGGTGTCGGTGGGGTTGGCGAAGGTCTCGCCGAGCGCGCCCGAGATGGGCCAGCGCAGCCACACCAGGCCGCCGCCGGCGACCGGGTGCAGCGAGGAGTACTTGGAGGCGGCGACAGGGAAGGGCGTCACCCGGCTCTCCAGCCCCTCCACCTCCACCACCAGCGCCCCCTCGTGGTCGCCGGTGTCGTCCAGGTCCAGCCCGCCGCCCGGCGGGCGGCCCTCGATGGTCAGCGCGAACGGCGAGGGCGTGGCCGACGACAGCGGGACGAGGTAGGGGCGGCAGCCCAGCGGGAAGGACAGGTCGCCGGTGTGCACGTCGTAGACCGGGTCGAAGCCGCGCCAGGAGAGGAAGGCCAGGTAGCGGCCGTCGCGCGTGAAGACCGGCTGCTCGTCCTCGAAGCGCCCGTTGGTGACGTCCACGACGTGCCCGTCGGCCAGGCGCGCGATCCTGATCTGCCGCAGCGAGCGGCCGATGCCCGGATGCGACCAGGTCAGCCAGCCCGAGTCGGGCGCGAACGCCAGGTCGCGCACCGGGCCGTTGGCCGAGCGCACCAGCTCGCTCACCTCCCCCTCGCCCTCGGGCGAGGTGTCCACCAGCAGCAGCCGCCCGTCGTGCGCGGCCACCGCCAGGCGCTGCCCGTCGGGGGAGGAGACCATCTCGTGCACCCGCCCGAGCCGGCCGGCCGCCAGGCGCCGCGGTTCCCCCGTCCCGGCGGCCCGCGGCAGTCCGGCGATCTCGACGGCGTCCTCGCCCTCGGCGTCGGTGACGTAGGCGATGCGGCCGGTCGAGCCCAGCATCTCCGGCAGCCGCACCCGTACCCCCGGGGTGTCCGCGATCGTGCGGGCCGGGCCGTCGCGGTGGGTCAGCCAGTACAGGCTGCCGCGCACGCCCACCGCGCTGGCCCGCCCGGTGGTGTCCACCGCCAGCGCGCCCACGTGCTGCCCGGCCTGCACCTGGTACGTGCGCCGGCCGGCCCGCGAACCGCCCAGGCGCACCTCGATGCGGCGCGGCACGGCGTCCGGCGCGAGGTCGTCGACCAGCCACACCTCGCCCGCGCACTGGTAGACCACGCGCGTGCCGTCGGTGGCGGCGTGGCGGGCGTAGAAGTCGTCGTGGTCGGAGTGGCGGCGCAGGTCGGAGCCGTCCGGACGGCAGGAGTACAGGTTGCCGACGCCCTCGTGGTCGGAGAGGAACGCGATCCGGTCACCGACGAACATCACCGAGTCCAGATGGCCGCCGATGTCCGGCACCAGGCGGGTGCCGTGCAGCCACAGCCGTCCCGTCGCCCCGCCGCGGTAGCGCTTCCACGACGCCGGCTCGTGCGGCGGCTTGCCGGCCAGCAGCAGCGTGCGGTGCTCGCCGCCGACCTCGCCCATCGCGATGTCGGAGACCGGCCCCCACGGCAGCCGCAGCCCGGGGCTGCCGTCGGTCGGCAGCCGGTAGGCCCAGGAGAAGTACGAGAAGGGCTGGCCGTGCGAGGAGACGGCGAGGATGTCGTAGCCGGGATCGCCCCGGTCGGAGGGGGCCCAGCCGCACACCCGGGTGTCGGTGCTGCCCCAGTACGTCAGGCGGCGGGCGGCGCCGCCCTCGACGTCCACGAGGTGGATCTCCGGGTCGAGGCTGCGCCAGTTGGTGTACGCGATCGTCCGGCCGTCGGGGGAGAAGCGCGGGTGCCCGGCCCGGGTGCGGTCCACGGTCAGCCGCCACGGCCGCGCGGCACCGGTCAGCGGGGCCAGCCAGAGGTCGTCCTCCGCCACGAAGCAGAGCAGATCGCCGTGGAGGTGCGGGAAGCGGATGTACGCGTCGCTGCTCACGGAGCTCACCCCACCCATGGTTTCGGGCCACCGGGGCCCCGGCAACTCCTGCCGTGACGGAGAACACGATCGAAACGACGCCGTTTCGCTGTTCGCCGGACGTACGCTCGTACGGTACGAAACCGTTTCGTACGGACGCCCGGAGCGTTGGAGGAGGCGCGGCATGCCCACGGAACCACCCAAGCCGGCGGCACGCCGCACCCGGCTGACCCCCGAGCGCGAGGCCGAGCTCTACGAAGCCGTCCTCGACATCCTGCGCGAGGTCGGCTACGACGCCCTGACCATGGACGCCGTCGCCGCCCGCACGCACGCCAGCAAGGCCACCCTCTACCGCCAGTGGAAGGGCAAGCCCGAGCTGGTCGCCGGCGCCCTGCGGCACAACAAGCCGGTCAGCCTCGCCGACATCGACACCGGCACCGTGCGCGGCGACTTCCGCGCCATGCTCTGCGACACCGACGAGGAACGGATGGAGCGCGACGCCGCCCTCATGCGCGGGCTGCAGCGAGCCGTCCACGACAACCCCGACCTCCACCGGGCGCTGCGCGAACTGCTGGTCGAGCCGGAGGTCGCCGCGCTGGACGCCATGCTCCGGCGCGCGGTCGACCGCGGCGAACTCGCCGCGGACAACCCCGCCCTCGGCTTCGTCGCCCACGCGATGCTCGGCGCCTTCATGGCCCGGCCGATGGTCGACAACCGGCCCGCGGACGCGGAGTACCTCTCCGCCTACATCGACGCCGTGATCCTCCCCGCACTCGGCGTCCGACCGTGACCGGCTTACCCCCGACAACCGACTGACAAGGCTCCACCTGACGCACCGCTCTCGTCGGGACGGGCCCGAACCGACCCACGATCCACACGATCCGACGGGAGAACAACGCCTCGTGGCCACGTTCCTCTACAAACTCGGCCGGCTCGCCTACCGGCGCCGCTGGTACGTCGCCCTCATATGGGTGCTGCTGCTCGTCCTCGCCGGCGCCGGCGCCGCGACCGCAGGCAAGTCCAACGACAACTTCTCCATACCCGGCACCGAGGCCCAGAAGGCCTTCGACCTGCTGGAGAAGCGCTTCCCCGGCCAGAAGGCCGACGGCGCCACCGCCCGCATCGTCTTCCAGGCCCCCGAAGGCCAGAAGATCACCGAGCCGAAGAACAAGGCAGCCGTCGAAAAGGTCGTCGCCCGGCTCGGCGGCCCCCAGGTCGCCTCCGTCGCCGACCCCTTCACCTCGCAGGCCGTCAGCAAGAAGGACGGCCGCACCGCCTACGCGTCCGTCACCTACAAGGTCAAGCCCAACGAGCTGACCGACGACACCCGCGACAAGCTCAAGGCCGCACCCGCCGCGGCCCGCGACGCCGGACTGACCGTCGAAACCGGCGGCAGCGCCCTGCAGGCCATGCCCGAGACCGGCAACACCGAGATCATCGGCATCGCCGTCTCCGCCGTCGTCCTCGTCATCACCTTCGGCTCGCTCGTCGCCGCCGGACTCCCCCTGCTCACCGCCATCATCGGCGTCGGCATCGGCGTCTCCGGCATCACCGCCATCGCCGCCGCCCTCGACCTCGGCAGCAACACCGCCACCCTCGCCACGATGATCGGCCTCGCCGTCGGCATCGACTACGCCCTCTTCATCGTCTCCCGCTACCGCGCGGAGCTCGCCGAGGGCCGCGAACGCGAGGAAGCCGCCGGACGGGCCGTCGGCACCGCCGGCTCCGCCGTCGTCTTCGCCGGCCTCACCGTCGTCATCGCCCTCGCCGGCCTCGCCGTCGTCAACATCCCCATGCTGACGAAGATGGGCCTCGCCGCGGCCGCCACCGTCGCCATCGCCGTCCTCATCGCCCTCACCCTCATCCCGGCCCTGCTCGGCTTCGCCGGCCGCCAGGTGCTCGCCCGCAAGATCCGCAAGGGCAAAGCCGGCACCGACGACGACAAGCCCAACATGGGCACCCGCTGGGCCCGCCTCGTCCTGCGCCGTCCCGTCGTCGTCCTCCTCCTCGGCGTCGTCGGCCTCGGCGCCGTCGCCGTCCCCGCCGCCTCCCTCGAACTCGGCCTGCCCGACGAGGGCTCCGCCGCCAAGAACACCACCCAGCGCAAGGCCTACGACCTCATCTCCGAGGGCTTCGGCCCCGGCTTCAACGGCCCGCTGATGGTCGTGGTGGACGCGGCGGGCGCCAAGGCCCCCCAGTCGGCGGCCGACGCGGTGGCCAGGACCATCCAGTCCCTGCCCGGAAAGCCGATCGTCACCCCGGCCCACTTCAACCAGGCCGGCGACACCGCCATCATCACGGTCATCCCCGCGTCCAAGCCGTCCGGCACCGAGACCGAGGACCTGGTCCACGCCATCCGCGACAAGGGCGCGGCAGCCGCCGCCGACAAGGACGCCAAGGTCCTGGTCACCGGCAGCACCGCCGTCAACATCGACGTCTCCCAGAAGCTCAACGACGCGCTGCTGCCCTACCTCGCGCTCGTCGTCGGCCTCGCCTTCCTGCTCCTGATGGTCGTCTTCCGCTCGGTGCTCGTGCCGCTGAAGGCCGCCCTCGGCTTCCTGCTGTCGGTGGTCGCCGCGCTCGGCGCCGTCGTCGCCGTCTTCCAGTGGGGCTGGCTCGGCAGCGTCTTCGGCGTCGAGGAGACCGGCCCGATCATGAGCATGATGCCGATCTTCATGGTGGGCGTCGTCTTCGGCCTCGCCATGGACTACGAGGTCTTCCTCGTCACCCGCATGCGCGAGGCGTACGTCCACGGCGAACGCCCCGGCCAGGCCGTCGTCACCGGCTTCCGCCACGGCGCCCGCGTCGTCACCGCCGCGGCCGTCATCATGATCAGCGTCTTCGCGGGCTTCATCGGCTCCACCGAACCCATGATCAAGATGATCGGCTTCGGCCTCGCCATCGCCGTCTTCTTCGACGCGTTCATCGTCCGCATGGCCATCGTCCCGGCCGTCCTCGCCCTCCTGGGCAAGGCCGCCTGGTGGCTCCCGGCCTGGCTCTCCAAGCTCCTGCCCAACGTCGACGTCGAAGGCGAGGGCCTGCAGCAGCAGCTGGCCGCCCCGGCGGAGAAGACCCCGGAACCGGCCGGCGTCTGACCCCGCCCCTCGGCTGACGGCCCGGGCCCCCGCGCGTGATGCGCGGGGGCCCGGGCCTTTTTGCGTCTACCCGGGCGTTGGATATATTCGATCTTGTATATTGATATAAGCCGGGATGTGCATCAAGGAGGCGCCATGAGCCGCACCGTCATCGACCTCGACGACGAAGCACTGGAAGCCGCCGCCAGAGAACTCGGCACCACGACCAAGCGCGACACCATCAACACCGCCTTGCGCGAGGTGACGGCCCGCTACCGCAGGCTGCGCGCGCTCGAAGAAGCCCGTGCATTGGTGGCCGACGGCGCACTGGACATGGACGTCCTCCTGGACAAGAACAAGTACCGGCCCACGAACCCGGCGGGCGGCGCCGGTGCTGCGGGAGCGGATGAGTGAGCGTCGCCGACTACCTCATCGACACGTCCGCACTCGCCCGCGTCCTCCTCGGTCAGAACACCGCGGAGTGGGACGACAGGATCGCTGCCGGGCTCGTGGCGATCTGCGACATCACCGAACTCGAGGTTCTCTGCTCCGCCCGCTCGGCAACCGACCGTACGCGGATGAAGGCCGCGCTCGATGCCCACTACGTGTGGTGCCCCATGCCGGACGGCATCTACCGGCGCTCGCGTGTCGTCCAGGAGCAACTCACCGCCAAGGGCGAGCATCGCAGCGCCGGCCCCCTCGATCTCCTCGTGGCAGCGGCCGCCGAGGAGGCCGGGCTCACCCTGCTCCACTACGACCGGGACTTCGAGACGATCGCCCGGACGACGGGACAGCCGGTACGCATGATCGACCTCAGGTGTTAGAGCGGGTTGCCGGTCACCGGGCCGGTTGGATCAGATCCCAGCGGTTCCCGTACAGATCCCGGAAGACGGCAACCGTGCCGTACGCCTCGCGCCGTGGCTCCTCCTCGAAGACGACGCCGGCGGCGCGCATGCGCGCGTGGTCCCGGTCGAAGTCGTCGGTGTTCAGGAACCACCCGACGCGCCCCCCGGTCTGATCCCCGACCCGCGCCTCCTCGTCGGCGTTCCCGGCCCGGGCCAGCAGCAGCCCGCCCTCCCGCGCCCCGGGCGGCGCGACGACGACCCAGCGCTTGCCGCCGGGCAGCGCGGTGTCCTCGCGCAGCTCGAACCCGAGGGCGTCGACGTAGAAGGCGATGGCCTCGTCGTAGTCACGCACGACGAGAGCGGTCAGTCCGATGTGGGGCATGGGTCGATCCTGCCACCGGCGGCGCGCTCCGACCTTCCAGGTGCCCAGTTGTTCTACTACCATGCAAACAACTGGAGGTCGCCATGTCAGCTGTGCCGCCCGTGTCCCGTACCGCTCGCCGCATCCTCGTCGCCACGCTTCCCGCCGTCGCCGGCTGTGTCGCGTTGCTGGCCTCCTATCTCGCCCTCCGGCACCGGCTGCCGGAGCGGTTGGCCACGCATTTCGGGGTGGACGGGCGGGCCGATGCGTTCGATACCGCCGGGACCTTTCTCGCCGTCGGCTTCGGCGTGGTGGGCGGGGTGGGGGTCATGTCCGGGGTGCTCGTGCACGTGATGCGGGCGGGGCCCCGGCAGCAGCGGGTGATGGCCGTGCTCGGGGGTGGGGCCGCCGTGTTGCTCGGGGTGGTCGTGGTCGACGTGTTGCGGGTCAACGCCGGTGGGGGCGAGGTGCGGTTGCCCGCGTGGCACGTGCTCGTCGGCCTCGGGGCCGCCGTGGCGTACGCGGGGCTGGGATGGGCGGCGTCCGGGGCGTACGAACCGCCCGCCGCCGCGTCGCCGGAGCCCCCCTCCGGCGTGCCGCGGCTCGAACTCGCCGTCGGCGAGGTCGCGTCGTGGTCGCACGTCGCCGGGTCGCCCCTGCTGCGGGCGGTCGGGGTGATGACGGCCGTCGCCGGCCTGGCGCTCGGGTTCGCCGCCGGCTGGGCGGGCGGGGTGTCGTTGCTGGTCGCGGGCGTGGTGACGGCGCTGTGCAGTGGGGCGCGGGTGACCGTCGACCGCAACGGGCTCACCGTGCGGCCCGTGGCGCTGCCCCGGCCGCGGGTGCGGCTGCCGCTGGAGCGGATCACCGCGGCCTCCGCCCGGCACGTCGAACCGCTGCGCGACTTCGGCGGCTGGGGCTACCGGGCCGTGCCCGGGGCCAGCGGTGTCGTGCTGCGCGCCGGGGACGCGGTGGCCGTCCGGCTCGCGCACGGCAGCGAGTTCGTGGTGACCGTCGACGACGCCGGTACGGCGGTGGGGCTGCTCAACGCCCTGCGCGAGCGGCAGGCCGGGTAGATGCTGTTCCGGGTCGACCCCGCCTCGTCCGTGCCGCTGGGCGAGCAGATCGCCGGCTGCGTCCGCGCCGCCATCGCCGACGGCGTCATAGCCACGGGGGAGCGGCTGCCCCCGGCGCGCGAGCTCGCCCGGTCCCTGGGCGTCAACATGCACACCGTCCTGCGCGGTTACCGGCAGCTGTGCGAAGAGGGCCTGCTCGAACTGCGCCGCGGCCGCGGGGCCGTCGTCACCGGCGGGGCCTCGCCCCGGCGGGCCCGGCTCACCGAACGGGCCCGGGAGTTCGTGGCGGAGGCGCGGGCGCTGGGGATGAGCGACGGCGAGGTGCTGGATCTGGTGCGCAAGTCCCTGGCCGGTTCGCAGGGTCTGTCCGGCGGATCTTTGTCGGGCGGTCACCACGGCGCCCCGTGAGGGGCGCGGGGAGCTGCGCAATCCGCCCGAGGGGCCCGGTCTGCGGCCTGTCTCCGGCCCGTCCGCTTCGGTGTGCGAACGTTCGCCACCGACGGTATCGTCCATAAGGTGCGATCCGCCCATATCGCCGCAGCGTTGTCCCGTCGGGCGGCCGTCGTCGCCGCCCTGGTCCTCCTGGCAGCGAGCGGCCCTGCACCGGGCGGCCTCGCGTCACCCCGCACCCCCGCCGACCGGTCGAACCGGCCGGCGGTGCCGGCGCGGTTCGTGCCCGGTCGGTGTCCGGCGACGCCGGAGCCGATTGCGGCGCTGAGCACCGCGCGGTGCGGGTTCCTGGAGGTTCCCGAGAACCGCGCCCGCCCCGGCGGCCGGACGATCCGGCTGGCCGTGGCGGTCCTTCGGGCCGCGTCGGCGAAGCCCGCCGCGGACCCGGTGGTGTTCATGGCGGGCGGGCCCGGCGGGGACGCGTTCGACGACATTCCGATCCTGGTCGGCGCCGGCGTCAACCGGGACCGCGAGCTGATCGTCATGGCCCAGCGTGGGAACCTCCATTCACAGCCGAACCTGGCCTGTCCGGAGGTGGACCGGTCCACCGCGACGGCCGTGGGCCTGCGCTACGACGCACCGTCGGCGCGGCGGCTCCTGCTGGACGCGGTGAAGAGCTGCCGGCACCGCCTGGCGGCCGACGGCACCGACCTGAGCGCGTACAACACGACCGAGAACGCCGCCGACTTCGCCGATCTGCGCACCGCCCTGGGGATTGCCCGGTGGAACGTCTACGGCTACTCCTACGGCAGCGACCTGGCCCTCACCTACCTGCGCCGGCACCCCGGCGGCATCCGTGCGGTGGCGCTCGACTCGGTCACGCCGCCCGCGGTGGCGAGCCTGCCGTGGACCTGGAGCAGCGCCCGGGAGGGGATCGACGGCATCCTCGGCGCCTGCGCGGCCGAGCCCCGCTGCCACAGCCGCTACCCGGACGTCCGCCGCACGCTGACGCAGCAGGTGCGCAGACTGCAGGCGCGGCCCCTGACGGTCGACGCCGCGCCGCCGCAGGGCGGGAAGCCGGTGAAGGTCGTCCTCGACGGCGGCGCGCTGGTGAACCTGGTGGTCGGCAACGGCGTTGCGGCCGCCGACGTCCCGGCGGCGCTCGAGGAGCTCGCCCACGGCCGTGCGCAGCGGTTCGCGCGGGCGCGCGCGGCCGACGCGGCCCCCGTCGTCGGCCGGACCGCCCACGGGCTGACGGAGTCGGTGGCGTGCAGCGAGTGGGTGCCGGGCCGTTCGCCGGCCGACGTGCTCAATGCGGGGCGCCGGGCCTTTCCCGGGTGGCCGGATGCGGTGCTGGCCCAGGCCCCGCAACTCCCCTTCCAGTACGAGGTGTGCCGCATCTGGGACGTCCCCGACCGCACCGCCGAGCAGCGGGTGGCCACCGTCAGCGCGGTGCCGGCGCTCGTGGTCTCGGGGACGTTCGACACGAAGACCGGCGCGAGCTGGGGGCGGTACGCGGCCCGTACGCTCTCCCGTTCGACCACCGTGCGGATCCCGGGGATCGGGCACTGGGTGGTCCCGCAGTCGCCCTGCGCGCAGCGCGTGCTGGCCTCGTTCCTCGACCGCCCGACCGCGCCCGACACCGGGTGTGCGGCCGGTGTGACGCCGAAACCGTTCACCATCGTCCCGAAGTAACGTGACCGGGAGGGCACATGGCGCCTCACCGTACGTCCCTCTGCCGCCGTGCGGCGGCCGGGCTCCTCGCCACGGGGCTCCTCCTCGCCCCCGCCCACGCCGAGCACGCCACCGGCCCCGGCACGGGCATCGGTACGGTCGCCCGGACGGTGGGCGACGCCCACTTCGTGCCCGGTCCCTGCCCGAGGACCGCGGAACCGGTCCCCGCCCTCAAGGGGGCCCGCTGCGGCACGCTCACCGTGCCCGAGAACCGGGCCCGGCACGACGGCCGGACGATCACCCTGGGCGTCGCGATCGTGCCGGCGGCCACGAGCAGACCGCACCCCGATCCGATCGTGTGGCTCGCCGGCGGCCCGGGCGACGACGCCGTCGGGGAGGCGACGATGGCGGTCGACGGCGGCCTGAACCACGACCGGGACGTGATCTTCATGTCCCAGCGGGGGACGTACTCGGCCGACCCCGCGCTCACCTGCCCCGTCGTCGACGAGTTCAACGCCCGCGCGGTCGGCCTGGTGTACGACGCGCCGTCCACCGGGCGCCTGCACGTGGAGGCGACGCGGGCCTGCCGCGAGCAACTGGCGGGGCGCGGGGCCGACCTGCGCGCCTACGACGACACCCAGAGCGCCGCCGACTACGCGGACCTGCGTACGGCGCTGGGCATCGACCAGTGGAACCTGTTCGGCATCTCCTACGGCACCCACCTGGCGCTCGTCACCATGCGCGAGCACCCGCAGGGCATCCGGTCGGTGGGGATCGACGGCGTCCTGCCGCCGGCCAGGGCGGGTGGGGCCCTGGCCTGGCGCAGCGCCCGGCAGGGCATGGACGGCGTGTTCCGTGCCTGCGCGGAGCAGCCCGACTGCAACCGCCGGTATCCGCACCTGGCGGCCACCTTCGAGCGTCTCGTCCGGAACCTCGAAGCCCGTCCGGTCACCACCACCGTCACGGTGCCCGGCCGCTCCGAGCCCGTGAAGGTCGTCCTCGACGGCGGAGCGCTGGTGAATTGGATGACCTCCGCAACCCACGTGGCGCCCGGGGTGCCCCGCTCCCTGGACGAGCTGGCCCACGGCAAGCCGCAGCGGATCGCCGAGCAGTGGGCGGGCGGCAAGGTCGCCCCCCAGGCCGTCGGCAGGGTCTCCCACGGGCTCGCCTACGGTGTCTTCTGCCGGGAGTGGGTGCCGTACGAGAGCCGGGACGAGGTGATCCGGGCGGGGCGGGAGGTCTTCCCGTCGTTCCCCCGCCCGGTGCTGGCCCAGGCTCCGCAGCTGACCTTCCTCCACGAGGACTGCGCCGCCTGGGACGTCCCCGCGGCGCCGCGGGCGATCCGGGACGTCACCCGCAGCGCCATCCCCACCCTGGTCGCGTCGGGCGGGTTCGACGCCCAGACCGGGGCGGACAGCGGGGCGTTCGCGGCCCGTACGCTGAGCCGGGCCACCGTCGTGACCGTTCCCTACGTGGCCCACGTGACGTTCGCCGCGTCACCGTGCGCGCAAGCGATCACCCGCTCGTTCTTCGACGACCCGACCGCGCCGGACACCGGGTGCCTGGGGGGCCTGCAGCCGCCCCGGTTCGAGACTGGGTCGTGAACACGACGGGTGCCGTTCACTCCCCCCGCAACGCCCTGCGCAGGCCCACGTTGCCGACGAGGATGCCGCCGTCCACCGGCAGCGTCACCCCGGTGATCCACGCCGCGTCGGGGGAGGCGAGGAAGGCGACGGCCGCCGCGACGTCCTCGGCCCGGCCGACGCGGCCCAGCGGGTAGTGCGCCGCCGCGCGCTCCAGGGCCGCTTCCCGGCCGTCCCAGTTGGGGGTGGCGACGGTGCCCGGGGCCACCAGGTTGACGCGGACGCCCCGCGGCGCGCACTGGCCGGCCAGCGTACGGGTCAGGCTCGCAAGGCCCGCCTTGGCGGCGCTGTAGGCGTGGTTGCCGAAGTCCTGCTCGCCGTTGACGGAGCCGATGTTGACGACCGCCCCGCGGCCGCCGGCCGCGGCCAGGTGGGGCATCGCGGCGCGTACGCAGCGGAACGCGCCGGTGAGGGTGACGTCGAGGTCGCGGGACCATGCCTCGTCGGGGTAGTCCTCGATGCGTGCCGGGTCGGGGTGGCAGGACAGGGCGTTGTTGACCAGCACGTCCAGGCGGCCGAAGCGCTCCACCGCGTACGCCGCGGCGGCCCGTACCGCCTCCTCGTCGCTCACGTCGCACGCCGCGGGCGCGGCCTCGGCCCGCAGCCCGTCGGCGCGCAGGGCCGCGGCGGCCTTCGCCGCGCGCTCGCCGTCCGCGTCGGTCAGCAGGACGTCCGCGCCCTCCGCCGCCAGGCGGCGGGCCGTGGCCGCGCCGATGCCCCGGCCCGCGCCCGTGATCCACGCCGCGTATCCCTCGAACCGCTCCACGCGGCCAGGACTACCCCGCCAGGGACGTGGCAACCGCCTTCACCAGCGCCTGGGCGCGCGGGTCGGCGGTGACGTTCTTCTGCATGCCGTTGGTGACGTAGCCGAAGGAGATGCCGGACTCGGGGTCGGCGAAGGCCAGCGAGCCGCCGCGGCCGGGGTGGCCGAAGGAGCCGGGGGCCAGCAGCGGGCAGGCCGGGCCGTGGAGCATGTAGCCCAGGCCGAAGCGGGTGCCGGCGACCAGGACCCGGTCGGGGCCGGCCGACTCCTCCGTGCGGGCCACGGTCAGCGTGGCCGGGGCGAACAGGCGGCGGCCGCCGTCGACGACACCGATGAGGGAGGCGTAGAAGCGGGCGAGCGCATCCGCGGTGGCGATGCCGTTGGAGGCGGGTAGCTCCGCGGCGCGGTAGGCCGCGTCGTTCTCGTCGGCGGCCGGCTCGATGGCGCCGAAGGCGCGGCGCGTGAGGGAGGCGGGGTCGGCGTACGCGGCGGCGACCGACGCCTTGGGGCGCACGCGCAGCCCGGCCGAGGCGGGCGCCGGCGCGGGCTCGAGAGCGGCGAGGCGGCCGACGCGGTGCTCCTCGGTCGCGGGCAGACCTATCCACAGGTCCAGGCCGAGGGGGCCGGCGATCTCCTCGGCCACCCAGGTGCCCAGCGTGCGGCCGGTGATGCGCAGGACGAGCTCGCCGAGCAGCCAGCTGAAGGTCTGGGCGTGGTAGCCGTGGTCGGTGCCGGGCTCCCAGGCGGGGGCCTGGGCGGCGAGCGCCGCCGGGCCGCTGGTGCCGTCCAGGGCCTCGGCCGGGGTCAGCGGGGTGTCGAGGGCGGGCAGCCCGGCCCGGTGGGCGAGCAGGTGGCGCACCAGCACCCGCTCCTTGCCGGCCGCCTTGAACTGCGGCCAGTACGTGCCGACGGGGGCGTCCAGGTCGACCTGACCGCGCTGGTGGAGCAGCAGCAGGACGGCCGCGGCCACGCCCTTGGTGGCGGAGCGCACGACCTGGGCGGTGCCGCGGGTCCAGGGCTCGGCACCGCTGCCGGGGCCGTCGGCGTCGCGGTCGCCGCCCCACAGGTCGGCGACCTTGCGGCCGTCCCGGTAGACGGTCACGGCCGCGCCGCGCTCACCGCGCCGCGCGAAGTTGTCCGCGAAGGCGTCCCGGACCGGCTCGAAGCCGTCCGCCACCGTGCCCTGGACGTCCACCACTGTTGCCCGCTCCCACTGTCCCGATCGCTACAAATCCATCCACCATGGTGCAACGCGGCCGCGGGTGCCCCGGACCGGGGGTCACCCCCGCACGGCCACCGAGCGGGGGTCGAAGCCGAAGGGCAGCTCCAGGCGGTGCGAGCGCATCAGGCCCTCGTCGCACAGCAGTTCCCGGGTGGGGGCGTCGGCGGCGATGACGCCGCCGCTGAGGATCACCGACCGCTCGCACAGCTCCAGGGCGTAGGGCAGGTCGTGCGTGACCATCAACACAGTCACGTCCAGCGAGCGCAGGATGTCGGCCAGCTCACGGCGCGAGGCGGGGTCGAGGTTGGAGGAGGGCTCGTCCAGGACGAGGATCTCCGGCTCCATGGCCAGCACGGTCGCCACCGCCACCCGGCGCCGCTGCCCGAAGGACAGGTGGTGCGGGGGCCGGTCGGCGTGCTCGGCCATGCCGACGCGCTCCAGCGCCCTGCGCACGCAGTCCTCCAGCTCGGCGCCGCGCAGGCCGGCCGCGGCCGGGCCGAAGGCGACGTCCTCGCGGACGGTGGGCATGAACAGCTGGTCGTCGGGGTCCTGGAAGACGATCCCGACCCGCCGCCGGACCTCGGCGAGGTGCGCCTTGTCCACCGGCAGCCCGGCCACCCGCACCGTGCCCGCGCCGCCGCCGAGGATGCCGTTGAGGTGCAGGACGAGCGTGGTCTTTCCGGCGCCGTTGGGGCCGAGGAGTGCGACGCGCTCGCCGCGGCCGAGGGTGAGGTCGACGCCGAAGAGGGCCTGGTGACCGTCGGGGTAGGCGTAGGCGAGGCCGGACACCTCGAGGGAAGCGACGGGGGAGGTGGTCATGGCGTGGTCCATCCGGTCGGGGGACGTCCGCGGACGTCGGGCGGGCGTCAGAAGTACAACAGTGCCGTCAGGCACACGGCCAGCGCGGCCAGCGGCAGCGCGGCCGACTGCGCCCACTGCGCGCGCGAGGCCGTGACCTCGTCGATGACGGGCATCGTCCCGGTGTAGCCGCGGCTGACCATGGCCAGGTGCACGCGCTCGCCGCGCTCGTAGGAGCGGATGAACAGCGCGCCCGCCGACTTGGCCAGCACCCCCCAGTCCCGTACGCCGCGGGCGGTGAAGCCGCGCGACTCGCGGGCGATGCGCATGCGGCGCATCTCGTCGGTGACGACGTCGCCGTAGCGGAGCATGAACGAGGCGATCTCGACCAGCAGCGAGGGCATCCGCAGCCGCTGCAGGCCCAGCAGCAGCGAGCGCAGTTCGGTGGTGGCGGCGAGCAGGACGGAGGCGGCGACGCCCAGGGTGCCCTTGGCGAGGATGTTCCAGGCGCCCCACAGGCCGTTCCCGCTGAGCGCGAGGCCGAGCACGTGCACCCGCTCGCCCTGCGCCACGAACGGCATGAGCAGCGCGAACGCCACGAAGGGCACCTCGATCAGCAGCCGGCGCAGCACGAAGCCGGCCGGCACCCGTGCCGTCGCCGCCACCGCGGCGAGCAGCAGCGCGTACAGGGCGAAGGCCCACAGCGCCTCGCGCGGGGTGCACACCACGACCACGACGAAGCAGAAGGCCGCCGCGATCTTGCAGTGCGGGGGGAGCCGGTGGACGGGGGAGGAGGCGTGCCGGTAGAGCTTGTGGACGTGGCCCGCGCCCATGTCAGGACGTCCCGGTGCCGGCGGGGACCGCGGCGGCGGACTCCTCGGCGCGGCCGCGCCGGCGCCGGACGACCACGAAGACGCCGGTGCCCACGGCCAGCGTCGCGCCGACGCCGATCACACCGGCCAGACCGCCGGACAGGCGGGCGTCGCCCACGTCCTCGACCCGGTAGTCGGCGAGCGGGGAGTCCTTGGCGGCGTGCTCCTTCTCGCGGGAGTCGATGCCCTTGTCGTGGGCGACCTTCTCCAGGCCGTCGGGGCTGGTGGAGGCGTAGTAGCTGAGGAAGCCGGCGAGGACGACGGCGACGGCGAGGCCGACGGCGAGCACCCGGCGCAGGGGCGCGGGGGAGGCGGGCGCGGCGGGCGCGGCCTCGGGCACGACGGTGGTGCCCTGCGCGGTGCGCAGCTGCAGTGGGCGGCGCAGGTCGCGGGCGCCGTGGACGAGGTCGGGGCGCACGGCCATGACCGCGCCGACCGTCAGCGCGGTGATGACGGCCTCGCCGATGCCGATGAGGACGTGCACGCCGACCATGGCCGTGAAGACCTTGCCGGGGGCGACGTCGGTGGTGCCGCCCAGCGCGTAGACGAGGGTGAAGGCGCAGGCCGCCGCCGGGACGGAGGCCAGTGCGGCGACGAAGGCCGCGGCCGTGACCGAGGAGCGGCGCCGCGGCAGCGCCTTGGCCAGCAGCCGGAAGAGCCCGTAGCCGATGGCGATGGTGACCACGGCCATGTCGGTGATGTTGACGCCGAGCGCGGTGAGCCCGCCGTCGGCGAACAGCACGCCCTGCATCAGCAGCACCACGGATATGCACAGCAGGCCGGTCCAGGGCCCGACGAGGATCGCGGCCAGGGCCCCGCCCAGCAGGTGGCCGCTGGTGCCCGCGGCCACGGGGAAGTTCAGCATCTGGGCGGCGAAGACGAAGGCCGCCACCAGGCCGGCGAGCGGCGCGGTGCGCTCGTCGAGCTCCCTTCGGGCACCGCGCAGGCCGGCCGCGACGGCGGTTGCCGCCACGGCTCCGGTGGCCAGCGATACCGGGGCATCGATGAATCCGTCGGGTACGTGCATGACGGCGCTCCGTCCGTGTCGCTCGTTCAGTCGCTTGTTCAGTCGTGAACCGCTCGATGATAGGGGCTCGCTGCAAAAAGGTCGCAAGAGCGTGCGGAATGCTTCTGCGCGCCCCTCGTCCCCCGGCTGCCTCCCCGACTGCCCGGCCTCCCCGGGCTGATCGGGTGAATTTTCATCACCTGCGGATTATGTCCGTAAATGTGGCGCACTCAGGGAGTCGGCCATGCCACTTCCGTCCCCGAAGGGACCCGAAGGGAGACGTCATGCGACGGTTCCGGGAGCTGAGGACGACCACGGTCGTGTCCGCCATATCCGCCGCCGCCCTGCTCGCGACCCTGCCGGGCGCGGCCCGCGAGGGCGTGCCGGCGGCCGCGCGGCCACCGGGTGCGGGTGCCGCGATGGCGCACAAGGCGCCGCAGGCCCCGCAGGACTACGAGGAGACCGCCTGCGAGGGCTCGCCGCCGGAGGAGGGCGACATCTACTCGCGGCCGCCGAAGACCGGCCCGGACTCCTCGCGTCCCGGCGGCGACCGGCCGCAGACGACGCCGTCCAAGGCCCCCGACCGCCCGCCGCACGGCTCCTCGGCGGCCGCCGGAGCCGCCGAGGTCGCCTCTGTCGCCGCCTACGAGCGCCCCCTGCCCCTGAAGTGGCCCCGGAACATGCCGGACCGTGACGAGGCCGTGCGCATGCTGGGCGAACTGGACGTCAAGCCCTTCGACAGCAAGGGCTACGACCGCAAGTACTTCGGCGCGGCCTGCTGGGTGCAGCACGGCGTGGACCGGTGCACAACCCGGCAGGTCGCCCTCAAGCTGCACTCCGACGTCCCGGCCACGCTCGACGGCCCGTGCCGGGTCGTCGCCGGGCAGTGGCACAGCGAGTACGACAACAGGACCATGGCCGACCCGGTGCACGTCGACCTGGACCACGTGGTGTCGCTGCGCAACGCCTGGGGCTCGGGTGCGCGTAACTGGACGCCGCAGAAGCGGCTGGAGTTCGCCAACGACCTGACCGCCTCCCCGGAGCTGATCGCGGTGTCCACCTGGACCAACCGCCGCAAGGGTGACAAGTCGCCCGACCAGTGGATGCCGCAGCTGCCCGAGGCCCAGTGCAAGTACGGCCAGGCGTGGGTCGCGGTGAAGGACTACTACGGGCTCTCCGTCACCGCGGCCGAGAAGGCCAGGCTGCAGGAGGTCCTGGACAAGTGCTGAGCCGCACGCGCGGCCGGGCGGCTACAGCGCCGCCCGGCTGCCCGTGCCGACCGGCGCCGTCGCGGTCGCCGCCTGCCGGGCGGCCTGCTCGACCTGGGCGGCCGTGAGCACGTAGCCGGTCTCGGAGTCGGCCGTCGAGCGGGCGAAGACCACCCCGTACACCTTCCCCGACGGGGACAGGAGGGGACCGCCGGAGTTGCCGGGGCGGACGGTGGAGCGCACCGACAGGACGTCGCGCGTGGTGATGCCGTCCCCGTAGATGTCCTGGCCCTTGGCCCGCACCTCGTTGGCCACGACCGCGGCGCGCAGGTCCAGGCCGCCGTTCTCGGGGAAGCCGGCGACGACGGCGGCGTCGCCGCGCTTGGCGCTCTTGTCGAAGGGCAGCACCGGCGCGGTCAGGCCGGGCACGTCCAGGACGGCCACGTCGGTGTCGGGGTCGAAGTAGACGACGTTCGCCTTGTAGGCGCGGCCCACGCCGCCGACGCGCACGGTGGGCCGGCTGACGCCGGCCACCACGTGGGCGTTGGTCATCACGTGCTCCTCGGAGGAGACGAAGCCGCTGCCCTCCTGGCCGCGCCGCCCGCCGCCGACGTCCGCCACGCCCTCGATCTTGACCACGCTGGTGCGCGCGGCCCGGGTGACGGCCGGGGTGACCGAGTCGCCCGAGGGGCGGGCGACGCTGGTGGCGGGCTCGTGCTCGAAGGGGTTGAAGACCTGCGGGAAGCCGGCCCCCGACAGTGCGTCGGTCGTCCGGCTGAACCAGGTGGGCGCCTGCTCCGGCATGGCTTTTTGCACCGCGCCCAGCAGCGTGGACTCCTTGATCTCGCGGGTCAGCAGCGTGGAGTTCGCCGAGACGAGCACGCTGGCGGCCACCCAGCCCACGAGCAGCACCGCCAGCGAGGCCGCCGCCGCGCCGCCGATGCCGTCCAGGCCGCGCACCGGGGCCCAGGTCAGCCGGGAGCGCAGCCGCCAGGCGAAGCGCGCGGCCAGCGCGTGGCCGACGGCCGCCGGCAGCAGCACGACCAGGACGGCGACGACGGCCGCGGTCACGGTGCCGGGCTCGAAGGGCCGCAGGGCGTACGGCAGCGCCCACACGCCGACGACCGCGCCGCCGAGGAACCCGGCGAACAGCACGACGCTGGCCACCAGGCCCCGGCGGTAGCCGGAGACGGCGTAGCCGACGACGACCAGCAGCAGAAGCAGATCGATGAGGTTCAACGCGGAGCCCTTCCCTTGCACACGCGTCCCCCGGTCGCGCCCACGGGTGTGGACCTGTAAGAACGCCGGAACGGCCGGGGGCGGTTCCCCGGCGTGCCGCGGTTGTGCGCTCGTGTGACGTTTTGCACGTTTGGGGAGGCGCGAGGCGGGATCGGCGCACGCCGGCCGCAGGTTCCCGGCGCGGGCGGGCGCGCGGCCGCCGGCGGGTGCGGCGCGGGGTGCGGCCGGCGATCCGGCCTGGATGCGGGCTTGCGCGACGGCCGGCCGGCGCCCCCCGGAAGAAACCGGAAGTATTGATTCCGAACTCTTTATCTCCCGCCCAAACCAACAAGCGAACACCATGGCCGCCAATCGCCTCCAAGCGGTGCTTTCCCGGCAATTCCCAAGCATTGCACGGGCCATGGGGCTGCTGCAGACTGGGCACCGCGGAACCATGTTCAAGGATTCGGGGAGATTCATGTCGAGCAATGCGTCATCCGCGGTGTCGGTGCACAGGATAGAAACCCCCAACGGCGATGCGTGGGTGGCCTGGGACGATCAGCAGCACACCGACTACGCCTACGGCGGCAGCCGGATGGTCCCGTTCGGAACGCCGGACGAGGAGGCCGTCTCCGTCCTCAGGAGATTAGCCGTCGGCGAGAGCAAACTGAAGAACACCCTCATCAACACCGCTTTCGAGGAAGGCGTTCTCGACGCATTCTCCGAGCGTTTTCCGCAGGGATTCCTGCAGAGCCGCGTCGGTGGTGGCCGCTGCATCATCAGGCCCCGCGACGCCGACATCGAAAACATCCTCGCCGACCCGCTCTCGCCGGAATTCCGGCGCACGATCGAGCCGATATTCGCGGGCATCGGCGCCTTCCTGAACGAGATGGACGGCAGGATCAAGCTCACTCCCGACTTCGGGCGCTTCGCCGGTCTGGCCGACCTGCTGCTGGAGCACACCCCGCACGTCCTGGGCGTCCGCCGGGAGGTGGGCGGCTGCGGAGGCAAGTCCTCCTTTTCGACAACCGGTGTGATCGCCGCCTTCGAGGAGCTCAAGCCCGGCCCCGCCGGCCCCGTCACCCTCATCGGCTCCGACGGCGCCATGGGCAGCGACTTCTTCGACTACCTCAAGCGCTCCGACCTCCCGGACGTCGCCGTCGCCGACATCGCGTACGCCGCCGGCACCACCGCCCGCGACGGCTACCCCGTGCTCCCCTCGCGCCCGGGCACCTTCACCACCGAGTGCCTCGGCCGCGGCGGCTCGGTCGTCGCCAACACCTGGGGCAACGAACTGGAGAACGCCGACGTCGACGCCCTGCGGCCCGGCACCCTCCTGCTGCTGGCGCACAACCACTCCGTCCCCGAGGGGCAGGCCGGGCTCGACCTGATGCGGCGCGTGGCCGGGCGCGACGTGCTCGCCCTGCCGGGCCAGGTGCTGACCCTGGGCGGCGCGCTCACCTCCCGCCTGGAGTGGTTCTCCCGGCAGGCCCGGCCCGGCGAGCTGTTCGACAAGCCGCTGGCGCACGACGTGGTGCGCACGGTGATCAGGTACTGGGTCCGGCGCTGCGTCGACTCCGCGGGGGCCGACGGCACCACGCCGTACGAAGCGATGCTCTCCGCCGCGTGAGGCGCACCCGCGACGACGTGAGGTCCCCGTCCGGCCCGGTCGGCCTCGCCGACCGGCCACCGGCCGGGGACGCCGGCGGGCGCGGGATCACCCCCGCGCTCGCCGGCGGCATCGTGCTGGCCTCCGCCTCCGGCTACCCCGTCGGCGCGCTGGGCGTGGGCGCCGCGCCGCCGTTCCTGCTCACCGCCGGCCGCATCGCGCTGGCGGCGGTCCTGATGACCTGCATCGCGGTGGCGGTACGGGCCCGCAGGCCGCGCGGGAGGCTGCTGGCGCACACCGTGGTCGTCGGTGTGCTCGGCCACTGCGTGCACTTCGCGGGCCTGTACGGGGGCCTGGCCGTGGGCGTGCCGCCCGCCGTCTCGGCGCTGGTCTTCGGCCTGCACCCGGTGCTGACCGCGGTGCTGGCCGGGCTCGTCCTGCACGAACGGCCGCGCGCCCGGCAGCTGGCGGGGCTCGTCCTCGGCGTGCTGGCCGTGCTCCTCGCGCTCGGCGGCCGTCTGCTGTCCGCCGGCGGCCTCGACGCCGGCAGCGCCCTGACCCTGGTCGGCCTGATGGGCCTGGTCTCCAGTGCGGTGTGGCAGCAGCGCTTCTGCGCCGGCGTCGACCTGCGCGCCGCGACCGCCGTCCAGCTGAGCGCCGCCGTCCCGCCGCTGCTGGTGCTGGCGGTGCTGGAGGGCGGCCAGGTGCACGACTGGCGTACCGCGGGCTGGGTCGCGCTGTGGCTCGTCGTGGTCAACTCCATCGTCGGCACGCGCCTGCAGCTGGAGGCGGTCCGGCGGGCCGGGGCCGCCCGCACCAGTACGGTCTTCTGCCTGGTGCCCTCGACCGCCGCGCTGCTGTCGTGGGTCATGGGCAACGGCACGCTGAACGCCGGCGTCCTGGCCGGGCTCGTCCTGGGCGCCGCCGCCTCCGTCCTGGGCCTGCGGGCCACCCCCGCCGCCCGTACGACGACCGCGCCGGAGCGGACGGAGAGCTGACGCGCAACCGGCGGCCGGCCGGCGCCACCCGCGCGGCGGGCCCGCGACGCGCACAGGGTCGTTCCCTACGATGGCGCGGTGACCAGTGACACCGCGACGCCCGCCCCCGGAGGCCGAACGACGACGGACGAGCAGCCGCCCCCCTGGCAGCGCAGACTCCGCCGCTTCGGCTACGCGGGCGGCGCGGCCGGCCCCGGCGCGCGGGAGCGGCTCGTCCCGCCGTTCCCCGAGCCCGGCAGCCGGCTGTGGGAGGCGGCGGGGGCCTCGCCCCACCTCGCCCGGCGGCTCGCGGCGTCCATGGGGTGGGCCGGCCCGCTGGTCGTCGCCCTGTTCGCCGGACTGATCCGCTTCTGGAACCTCGGCAGCCCCAAAGCCGTCATATTCGACGAGACGTACTACGCCAAGGACGCCTGGGCGCTGTGGACGTACGGCTACGAGGTCGAGTGGCCCAAGGACGCCAACGACCAGATCATCGCCGGGCACAGCGCGGTCGGGGACGCCGCCTCGTACGTCGTCCACCCGCCCGTCGGCAAGTGGGTCATCGGCATCGGCGAATGGCTGTTCGGGCTCAATCCGTTCGGCTGGCGCTTCATGGTCGCCGTGCTCGGCACGCTGACCGTCCTGATGCTCTGCCGCATCGGCCGCCGGCTGCTGCGCTCGACCTTCCTCGGCTGCCTGGCCGGCCTCCTGCTCGCCGTCGACGGCCTGCACTTCGTCATGAGCCGCACCGCGCTGCTCGACTCGGTGCTGGTCTTCTTCGTGCTCGCCGCCTTCGGATGCGCCCTCGTCGACCGCGACAAGGTGCGCGCGAAACTCGCGGCCACCCTGCCCGAGGACCCCGACACACCCCCTGACCCGGTCGCCGGCGACCGCACCCGGCTGGGCCTGCGCCCCTGGCGGCTGGCCGCCGGCGTCTTCCTGGGGCTGGCCTTCGCCACCAAGTGGAACGGCGGCGTCTACCTCGCGGCGTTCGCCGTGATGATCGTCCTGTGGGACATCGCCTCCCGCCGCCTGGCCGGCGCCCGGCGCCCCTGGCTCTCCTCGCTGCTGCGCGACATGCCGTGGACGTTCCTGTCGACCGTGCCGGTCGCGATCGGCGTGTACGTGGCGTCCTGGACCGGCTGGTTCACCCACAGCGGCACCTACAGCCAGGCCAACGGCTGGCGCCACAGCGGCTACAACCGGCACTGGGCCGAGACGGAGGGCGGCGCCAGCCCCGACGGCTTCCTGGCCGGCGTGCTCAACCCGCTGCGCAGCCTGTGGCATTACGAGACGCAGGTGTGGGACTTCAACACCAACCTCACCTCGCCGCACACCTACCAGTCCAACCCCTGGAGCTGGCTGGTGCAGTCCCGGCCGGTCTCGTACTTCTACGAGTCGCCCGGCGCAGGCAACGGTGGCTGCCCCATGGACTCCGCCGACAAGTGCGCCCGCGAGGTCCTGGCCCTGGGCACCCCGCTGCTGTGGTGGACGGCGTGCTTCGCCCTGCTGTACCTGCTCTACCGCTGGGCCTTCCGGCGCGACTGGCGCGCGGGCGCGGTGCTGTGCGGCGTCGCGGCCGGCTACCTGCCCTGGTTCATGTACCAGGAGCGCACCGTCTTCGTCTTCTACGCCGTGGTCTTCGTGCCGTTCCTGTGCCTGGCGGTGGCCATGCTGATCGGGGCGATCCTCGGGCCGTCCGGATCCTCCGAGCGGCGCCGGGTCGTGGGCGCGGTCGGCGCGGGCACGCTCGTCCTGCTCATCATCTGGAACTTCATCTACTTCTTCCCCCTGTACACCGGGCAGGCCATCCCCATGGACGCCTGGCGCAACCGCATGTGGCTGGATACGTGGATCTGACGGGTTGTTGATTGACAGGGTCCCGTAGAGTTCCTCCCCGAGGTTTTAATCAGGTGATTAAAACCAGGAGGGGGCAAGGGACATGCGCACTGGCGCAAAGATCGCAACGGGCGTCGCCGTCACCGTCGTGGTGGGCGCCGCCGGCCTGGGGGCATACAACCTCGTCGACGCCGTCGCCAACGGCAACGCCGGCACACAAGCCGACGCCGCACCCGTCAGAACCGGGCCGCCCACGGCCGACGAGACCTCGCGCACAGCCCGCGAGTTCCTCGACGCCTGGGCGGCCGGCGACACCGCGAAGGCCGCCGGCCTGACCGACAACATCCCGGCGGCCACCGCCGCCCTGACCGCCTATCGCGACACCGTGCACGTCCGGAAGGCCACCTTCAAACAAGGCGCCGCCACCGGCACCAAGGTGCCCTTCACCGTCACCGCCGAGATCGTCCTCGACAAACAGCACTCCACCTGGACGTACGACTCCTCGCTCGACGTCGTCCGCGGCGGCGACGGCGGACGCGGCCGGGCCCTCGTCGGCTGGCACCCCACCGTCGTCCACCCCGGCATCGACTCCGCCCACACCCTGCGCACCACCGCGACCGAGTCGCCCAAACTCGTCGCCGTCGACCGCAACGGCACCGAACTCGACCCCGGGAACAACCCCTCGCTCGCCCCCCTCCTGACCGAACTGCGCAAGCGCTACGGCCAGAAGGCCGGCGGCGAACCCACCGTCGCCGTCCGCCTCGAAGGCGCCGAGGCCAAAACCCTCCACGTGGTCGCCGAAGGCAAACCCGGCAAGCTGCGCACCACCCTCGACGCCGGCGTCCAGCGCGCCGCCGAGGCCGCCGTCGCCCGCCGCTCCGACGCCTCCGTCGTCGCCGTCAAACCCAGCACCGGCGAAATCCTCGCCATAGCCGACGCCAAGAAGACCGAGTTCAACCCGGCCCTCTCCGGCCAGACCGCACCCGGCTCCACCATGAAGGTCATCACCGCCGCCATGCTGCTGGAAAAGGGCGTCTCCGCCCCCGGCAAGCACCTGCCGTGTCCCAAGAACGCCACCTACGGCATGACCTTCCACAACGTCGAACACAGCGAGAACCCCGACGCCACCTTCGCCCAGGACTTCGCCGCCTCCTGCAACACCGCCTTCATCTCCTTCGCCGGCAAGATCCCCGACAGCGCGCTCGCCGACGAGGCCCGCGACGTCTTCGGCATAGGACTCGACTGGAAGACCGGCGTCAGCACCTTCGACGGCCGCGTACCGGCGGACACGGGCGCCGGCAAGGCCGCAGCCCTCATCGGCCAGGGCCGCGTGCAGATGAACCCGCTCACCATGGCCTCCGTCGCGGCGACCGTACGCACCGGCAGCTTCCACCAGCCGTACCTCGTCGCCCCCGACGTCGACGGCCGCCAACTCGCCCGCGCCCCGCGGTCCCTGCCGGCGGGCGTGGCCCGCGACCTGCGGGCCATGATGCGGCTGACCGCCGTCTCCGGCACGGGCGCCCACGCGATGTCCGGGCTGGGCGGGGACATCGGGGCCAAGACCGGCTCGGCCGAGGTCGACAACCAGACGGCGCCCAACGGGTGGTTCACCGCCTACCGCGACGACGTCGCCGCGGCGGCGGTCGTCCCCCAGGGCGGCCACGGCGGCGACTCGGCGGGCCCGATCGTGGCGGCGGTCCTGCGCGCCGGCTGAGGCCGCCTGCGAGGACACGGCGCGGCACCGCGCGGTGTCCTCGCAGGCGGTTCACGTGACCGGCGCGACAGCGCCGCGCCCCAACGCGCACTAGCGTCACCGCACATGACCCCCCTCGTCGCCGTCGCCGTCCTCATCGCCGCCGTCACGCACGCCACATGGAATGCCATCGCCCACGGCATCAAGGACCAGCTGATCGCCTTCACGCTGGTCGGTGGCGGCGGTGCCGTGGCCGGGCTGCTCGTGGCGCCGTTCACGGCGCTGCCGGCCGCCGCGGCCTGGCCGTACCTGGTCGCCTCGGCGCTGGTGCACATCCTCTACCAGGCCCTGCTGATGCGGTCGTTCAGCCTGGGCGACTTCGGGCAGATGTATCCGATCGCCCGCGGTACGGCGCCGCTCGCCGTCACCGTACTGGCGGCGGCGTTCGCCGGGGAGAGCACCGGCGGCACGCAGCTGGCCGGGGTCGCCGTGGCGTCCACCGGGCTGGTGGGCCTGGCCCTGTGGGGCATCCGCGGTGCGGGCGCCCGGCCGCACTGGCCGGCGATCGCCGCGGCCGTCGCGACGGGCCTGTCCATCGCCGGGTACACGGTCGTCGACGGCCTGGGCGTGCGGGCCTCCGGCACCCCGCTCGGCTACATCGCCTGGCTGATGATCCTGGAGGGTCTGGCGATCCCCGCCTGGGCGGTGGCGGCCCGGCGCGGCCGGCTGGGGGCGCAGTTGCGGCCGTTCCTCGCCCGGGGGCTGCTCGGCGGGCTGCTGTCCGTCTGCGCCTACGGGCTGGTGCTGTGGGCCCAGACGCGGGCCGCGCTCGCGCCCATCGCGGCGTTGCGGGAATCCTCGATCCTGGTGGGGGCCGCTATAGGGGCGGTGGTGATGAAGGAGCGTTTCGGTGCGCCGCGCATCGCCGCGGCGGGGCTGATGGTGCTCGGTATCGGACTGATGCTGCACGCGGGCTGACGTGGCCGCGTGCGGGTGAGGTTCGCCCACCGGAGCGGTTGATTCCGGTAAGCCTGGCCGGCATGCGCAACCGCTTCCGCTTCCGCCTCTGCTCCCGCCTCTGCCTTCCGGCGGCGCTGCTCGCCGCCGCCGCGACGACCGTTGCCGCCGCGCCCGCACCACCCGTCGCCCCGGCCAACAAGCTCGTCATCGATCCCACCGGCACCCTCGCACCCGACGGCACCATCACCCTCACCGGCACCTACCGCTGCACGGTGCAGCCTCCGGCGGGCACCGTCGTCGTGGCCACCAACCTCGTGCAGCACGGCGCCACCAGCGGCATCGGCGGCTCCCAGGCCACCTGCGACGGCCGGCTGCACACGTGGCGCAATTCCGCCCGCCCCTCCCGCATCCCCTACCGGCCCGGAGCCGCCGAGGCGGACGGCACGCTGCTGCAGTTCCGGCGGGACAAGATGGGCATCACCCTGCCGCATTTCCTCGCCGTCGCCCCTCTCCGCCCCCTGACCCTGATCGCCCGGCCGTAGCCCGTGCCCGACGGCTCATGCGGTGCTCCGTCTGCGGGTGCGTCGTGGCTTGTCGCGCAGTTCCCCGCGCCCCTGACGGGGCACTGCGCCAGCCCACGGCGCCCCGTCAGGGGCGCGGGGAACTGCGCGATCGGCCACCGACGGCCCGCAGTCGACGCGCCCACGCGGCGGCAGCCGCCCGGCGGGCCCCGGCCGTACGGGCCGGGGCCCGCGGGCCCTGCGAGGATGGGGGCGTGACTGGAACTCTCGTACTCGCAGGAACCCCCATCGGCGACGTGGCCGACGCGCCCCCGCGGCTGGCCGCCGAGCTCGGCACCGCCGAGGTGATCGCCGCCGAGGACACCCGGCGGCTGCGCCGGCTGACCCAGGCGCTGGGGGTGCACACCACCGGCAAGGTGGTCTCCTACTTCGAGGGCAACGAGTCCGCCCGTACCCCCGAGCTGGTCGAGGCCCTGGTGGGCGGGGCGCGGGTGCTGCTCGTCACGGACGCCGGCATGCCGTCGGTCTCCGACCCCGGCTACCGCCTGGTGGCCGCGGCCGTCGAGCGCGGCGTGCGGGTCACGGCCGTGCCGGGCCCCTCCGCGGTGCTCACGGCGCTGGCCCTGTCCGGGCTGCCGGTGGACCGGTTCTGCTTCGAGGGCTTCCTGCCGCGCAAGGCCGGCGAGCGGCTCGGCCGGCTGCGGGAGGTGGCCGAGGAGCGGCGCACCCTGGTCTATTTCGAGGCCCCGCACCGCCTCGACGACACCCTCGCCGCGATGGCCGAGGTCTTCGGCACCGACCGGCGCGCCGCGGTGTGCCGCGAGCTGACCAAGACGTACGAGGAGGTCAAGCGCGGTCCGCTGGGCGAGCTGGCGGCCTGGGCGGCCGAGGGCGTCAAGGGCGAGATCACCATCGTGGTGGAGGGCGCCGCCGAGCGCGGGCCCGAGGAGCTGGACGCAGCCGAGCTCGTCCGCCGGGTGCGGGTGCGCGAGGAGGCGGGGGAGCGCCGCAAGGAGGCGATTTCGGCCGTGGCGGCGGAAACAGGTCTACCCAAGCGCGTCGTGTTCGATGCCGTCGTGGCGGCAAAAAATGCCACTTTCAACGGTTGACAATAAGGTAAAGCGCTAACCTGAAAAGCAAAGCCCAGGCATGGTGACCTGCGGCTTCGGACATGGAGCCGCCAAGTTTGCCCCAATTCGCGGGCCGGGCTGCTGCGCCGGCGGCGGGATGGGCGTTCCCTGGATGTGGGGACGTTCCGGTCCCCGTGAAGCGCGTCCAGAGCTTGTCCCGACGGACAAGAGGAGCTGCCATGAGCGAGATTGCAGGAGCTTCGAGCGGTGCCCGGCCCGTGACCCGCGTCCGTACGATTCCCGAACAGAGCGCCGGCGCTTTTGAGCCGGCCCACGAGTCCTACTCGTTCGCCTGCATGCGGTGCGGGCACGCGTGGGAACAGTCGTACGAAATACGGCACCACGTCGACGCGAAGGGCGAGCCGTTCGTCGTCTACTACGCCGACGGCGAGCGCGTCCCCTCGCCGCTGACCCGGCCCACGTGCCTGAACTGCGGCGCCCACGTCGTGCGCATCATGCGTTCCGGGCAGGTCTCGGTCGTCGCCGAGGCCCTGCACCTCTCCAGCCGCAACGCCGTGCCCGTCGACGAGCAGTCGCCCGCCGGCCCCATCCACGACGGCGGCGAGCGGGCGGCGCGGCGCGAGCGTAGCGGGCACCACTGGCACCTGTCGGACCTGCTGCACCCCTTCCACCGCAAGTAACGCGATGCGAGCGGCGCCGCGAGGTCCCTAGAATCGCGGCCATGGCGGCAACAGCATCGAACAGCAGTCCGGCGGATGGCGGGCGGAAGAAGAACGACGACAAGAACGTCCCCCCGCCGCTGCCGGCACCGCTGTCCGTGCCCGTCGCCGACGCGCACACCCACCTCGACATGGCCCCCGACAGCGTCGAGGACGCCCTGGCCAAGGCCGCCTCCGTCGGAGTCACCACCGTCGTCCAGGTCGGCTGCGACGTCGCCGGATCCCGCTGGGCGGCCGAGACCGCCGCCGCCCACGAGGCCGTGTGGGCCGCCGTCGCCCTCCACCCCAACGAGGCGCCCCGCATCGTCCACGGCGACCCCGACGGCTGGTCGCGCCAAGGCGCCCGGCAGCCGGGCGGCGATGCCGCCCTGGAGGACGCCCTCGCCGAGATCGACCGCCTCGCCGCCCTGCCGCACGTCCGCGGCGTCGGCGAGACCGGCCTCGACTTCTTCCGCACCGGGCCCGAGGGCAAGGCCGCCCAGGAACACTCCTTCCGGCGCCACATCGACATCGCCAAACGCCACGGCAAGGCCCTGGTCATCCACGACCGCGACGCCCACGACGACGTCCTGCGCGTCCTGCGGGAGGAGGGCGCGCCCGAGCGGGTGGTCTTCCACTGCTACTCCGGGGACGCCGAGATGGCGAAGATCTGCGCCGAAGCCGGCTACTACATGTCCTTCGCCGGCAACGTCACCTTCAAGAACGCCCAGCACCTGCGCGACGCGCTCGCCGTCGCCCCCCTCGACCTCGTCCTCGTCGAGACCGACGCGCCCTTCCTGACCCCCGCCCCGTATCGCGGACGGCCCAACGCGCCCTACCTCATTCCGGTCACCTTGCGCGCGATGGCCGCGGTGCGCGGCATCGACGAGGACGCGCTGGCCACGGCGGTCGCGGCGAATACCGCACGGGCATTCGGGTACTGACACCGGAATTCGCGACACCGTGTGACGGTATGACTTTGGTCCGTGATGGCGGCTCCGCTACAGTCCGGGCCTAGCCGGACCCAGTGGAGTGTCGTGAGCCAAGCACCGGGCAGCCCCCACTACGGGGAGTACACCCCGTACGCCGAGCCGTACGAACCCTTCGGCCAGCCGCACCTGCCGCGCCAAGGCGCGGCGGACGACGCGGCCGCGACACCCTGCCCCGCGCCCGACGAGACCCCGCCCCCGGGCGGCCGGGCGGCGGCACGGCGCAGCCGTGGCCGGCGCGGCCGCCCGGAGGACGAACCGCCCGCCCCGGGCGGCCGCGCGGCGGCCCGCCGGGCGGCCGCGGGCGGCAAGGACTGGTGGAAGCGCGGCGAAGCACCCCCGGCCGCCGAGCCGCCGTCCCCCACCGGCCGGGCAGCCGCCCGCCGCGCGGCAGCCGCCGCAGCCGCCGCAGGCGGCAAGGAGCGACGGAAGCGGCCGGAGACGCCCCCGGCCGGCACGGCCGCCTCCGGCGAGACGGCGACCCCGGGCGGGCGCGCGGCGGCCCGGAGGGCAGCCGGCGGCAG